>JAFAZC010000056.1 GCA_019239965.1 Kutzneria sp.
CAATCCGGCCAACCTCCTCAACGGGTGGAGCCACCCGATGGCCGAGACCGACTTCGGCGGCCCCTACGCCACGCTGGCCCTGGCGGCGGGCGCCGGCTGGCTCGCCTTCATCCTCTACGTCGACGCGTTCATCTCACCGGCCGGCACTGGCCTGGTGTACGTCGCGACGTCCTCTCGGCTGACCTACGCACTCGGCCGGGAGAACCTGCTCCCCAGCCTACTCGGCAAGCTCAACGGGCGAGGCGTTCCCTTCTGGTCGATCCTGCTGACCTTCGTCGTCGGGGAGATCTCCTTCTTGCCGTTCCCCAGCTGGCAGTCGCTGGTCACCGTGGCCACACAGGCAACAGCCGTCATGTACGCCTTCGCACCCGTCTCGCTGACCGCGCTACGCAGGCGCAACCCAGAGCGGCCGCGGCCGTACCGCATGCGCGCCGCCAGCGTGTTCGCGCCGGCCGGCTTCGTGTTCGCGAACCTGATCGTCTACTGGACCGGATTCGACGTGCTGTGGAAGCTTCTCGCCGCCATCGCAGTCGGCGTGGTGCTGTTCACCGTCACCCGCATGGTGAACAGGTCCACCGCCGCCGTGCCGCTCAACCTGCGCCAGGCCCGCTGGATCGCGCCATGGCTGCTTGGCATCGGCGTGATCAGCTACCTGGGGCGCTACGGCGACCCGGGCGGCGACAACCTCAGTGTCCTTCCAGAGTGGCTCGACCTAGCCGTGGTGATCGCGTTCAGCCTCGCGATCTTCTACTGGGCGGTGAACTGCGCGATGGACTCGGCGGAGGTCAGAGCCGCGGTGGAGCGCGAGGAGCTGGAGCTGGCCGTGGCACCGGAGGTGAATCTGGCCTGACCCTGTCCAACGGAGCTCACCTCGGCCCCGTGTTCACGCCGGCGCCGAGGTGAGCTCCGTCGAGGGCGTGCCCAGGGTGAAGGCGATCGGTACCGCGCGCTTGTGCACGGTGCGCCGATGCCAGGACACGATGGTCTCGTAGGCCTGCTCGCGGACCTGCTTGCCCTCGAGGAAGTCGTCGATGTCGTCGTAGCTGATACCGAAGGCCTGTTCGTCGGGCAGCCCCGGCGCATCGGACTCCAGGTCAGCGGTGGGCACCTTGTGCACGATCGCGTCACTGGCTCCGAGCTCGGCCGCGATCGCGCGCACACCGCGCTTGGTCAACCCGGTGAGCGGGGTCAGGTCACAGGCGCCGTCGCCGTACTTGGTGAAAAAACCCATCACGGCCTCGGCGGCGTGGTCCGTGCCCACCACCAGCGCGCCCCGGGCGCCCGCCACCGCGTACTGGGCGATCATCCGCTGACGGGCCTTGATGTTGCCGAGCAGGAAGTTGGCCCGCCCGACGAAGGCGACCCCTCCGGCGAGCAACGAGTCGCGCATCGCGTCGCTTGCCGGCTTCACATCGACGGTGAACACCTCGTCCGGCCGGACGAACTCCACCGCGCGACGGGCGTCGTCCTCGTCGAACTGCACACCGTAGGGCAACCGCATCGCCACGAAGGTGGCGTCCCCGCCGTCGGAGCGAATCCGCTCGACCGCGAGCTGACACAGCCTGCCCGCGGTGCTCGAGTCGACACCGCCGCTGAGACCGAGCACATATCCGCGTGCGCCGGAAGTGATCAGCTGTTCGGCCAGGAACCGCACTCGCATGTCGATCTCCGCGGCCGGATTGAAGACCGGCCGCACCTGGAGTTCGTCGATGATCAGTTCCTGCAGGTACCGGCGGCCGATCTCGCTCATCCGGCGAGTCTCGCACAGCCATCGTGGTCGCCAGACACGGTCACGATGCCGACTCAGCGGGTTCGCTGGGTCATGACGACACAGCCGACCACGAGGAAGGCGGCAAGGACCGTGGTCGGGCTCACCGGCTCGGACAGCACCAGCGCCGACCAAGCCAGCGTCAGCACGGGTTGGAGGGCCTGGACCTGACCTACCCTGGCGACACCACCCCGGGCAAGGCCGGCGTACCAGGCGAAGAAACCGAGGAACATCGAGATCACGGTGACGTAGCCGAATCCGAGCCACGGTCCGAAACCGCCGGGGCCCACTCCCCGGCCGACGGTCAGCGCCGTTACGGTGACCGTGACCGGTAAGGACAGGACCAGCGCCCAGCAGATCGTCCTGGCGCCCCCGAGGTCACGAGCGAGCATGCCGCCTTCGGTATAGCCGAGCGCACACAACACCACCCCAGCGAGCAGCCAGAGGTCGGCACCGTGCGGACCGCCCCGGAACCCGCCCGAGGACGCCACGAAGGCCGTCACCGCGATGAAACTGGCGGTCGCGGCGACCCAGAACCTCCGCGAGGGGCGCTCGTCCCCGCGCAGGACCGCGAAGACCGTGGTGACAGCAGGCATCAGGGCAACCACCACCGCACCGTGCGCCGCGGTCTGTTCGGTCAACGCCAGCGACGTGCACAGCGGGAATCCCACGACGACACCAACTGCGACGACCCCCAGCCGCCGCAGTTGGTGTCCGTCCGGCCCCCCTCTCCCTCCCCCGGGCCTCATGGACACCACCAGATAACCCGCGGCGAGCACGCCGGCCCCGAAAGCGCGACCGAACGCGACGAACCACGGGTCCAGCCCTGTCACCGCGAGCCTGGTCGCCGGCAACGAGAAGCTGAAGCCCACCACGCCGAGCAGACCGAGCGGCATGCCGCCGCCCGTTACCCCGCGCGGGAGAATAACGTTATCGTGGTGCCTCATGGAGAAGGATAACACAGAGCGATCTGTTATCGACCTACTCCGGGAGTCGGTCAGCACGGCCGGGCCAGGCGGCCGGTTGCCCTCGGTGCGCACGATCATGCGGACCCTGCACGTCTCCCCAATGACCGTGCAGCACGCGATGCGCCAACTCGTCGCGGAGGGCCTGATCGAGGTCACGGCCAGCCGAGGCGCCTTCGTGGCACGCCGCCCGCACGGTGACGTCGCCGCACCCGATCTCGCCTGGCAGTCGGTCGCCCTCGGCGCGAGGACAGTCCCCGACGAGACGCTGCCGGAGCTGCTCGCGGTGCCCGATCCGGACATCATCACGCTGTCGAGCGGATATCTCGACGCCGCGCTCCAGCCGGTCGGCCTCCTCGGTGCCGCGCTGGCAAGGGCCGGCCGGCGGCCGGCGGCCTGGGACAGCGGACCGGTCGAGGGACGCACCGAGCTGCGTGCGTGGTTCGCCGCGGAGGCAGGCGGCGGGTTCCGCGCCGCCGACATGGTGGTGTGCCCTGGTGGACAGGCAGCCCTGTCCACCGCATTCCGAGCGCTGAACGCACCGGGCGACCCGGTGCTCGTCGAAGCACCCACCTATCTCGGGGCGATCGCCGCCGCGCGCAATGCGGGCCTCCGGGTCGTTCCGGTGCCCGCCGACGCCGACGGTGTGCGTCCGGATCTGCTGGCCGCGGCTTTCGCCCGCACGGGAGCGCGCCTGTTCTACTGCCAGCCGCTGTACGCCAACCCGCACGGCGGCGTCTTGGCCGCCGACCGTCGCGGCGCGGTGCTGCACGCCGTGCAACAGGCCGGAGCGTTCCTGTTGGAGGACGACTGGGCGCGCGACCTGACCATTGAGGGCGCCGTGCCGCCGCCCCTTGCCGCCGAGGACGTGCACGGCCACGTGATCTACCTTCGTTCGGTCACCAAGTCGGCGGCGCCGGGCCTGCGTGTCGCCAGTATCGGAGCGCGGGGGGCGGCGGGCGCGAGACTGCGGGCCGCGCGCACCCTCGACGACTTCTTCGTCTCGGGCCCGCTGCAGGAGACGGCGCTGGACGTGGTGACCTCGCCCGCGTGGCGCCGGCACCGAACCACCGTGCGGCAGGGCCTTATGGCGCGTCGGGACGCCCTCCTGCACGCGTTTGACCGTTATCTGCCGGACCTTCGCCCCGCCGTCGTGCCCGCCGGCGGCCTGCACCTGTGGGTCCGACTACCCGACGGCGTCGACGACGTGGTGCTGGCGGCCGCAGCCGCCGCACACGGGGTAGTCGTCCACGCGGGGCGGCCGTGGTATCCGGCCGATCCGCCGGCACCGCACCTGCGACTGACCTATGGTGCGGTCGCGCCGGAGACGCTCGACGAGGGAGTGCACCGGCTGGCCAGAGCGTTCGCCACTATCCGGCGCTGACCCCCATCCGCGGGGCGTGTGCTCAGTGTTCGCCGCCGAGATGCGGCGCGGCGAGGAGCAGGCCGAGAACGGCGGCCACCGTGACCAGGCCGAGGTGCACGAAGTGGCTCGGGGTGTCCAGCCCGAGCGTCGTCGGCTCGGCCGCACCGTAGTTGAACAGCACGGCGAAGGCCGCGAACTGCAGGATCGCCCACCATCCGGCGAGCCGACGGACCAAGGGCATCAGCACCGAGAGGGCACCGGCCGCCACCAGGATCAGACTGTGCACGTGGCTGAGGTGCAGGCCGAGCACGGCGGCGACCGGCTGCTGGTTGTCCAGCAGCGGACGATGCTGTCCCTGGGTCAGCCCGGCGACGCCGAGTGCGGCGACGAGCACGCCCTGCACGATGAAGATCAACCGCGGGATCCGGGTGTGATCGGCTGCCATGTCCCCGCCTTCGGATGTCGAATGAACCGCCTGTTTCTCGGCAGGTTCGCTGAGCGACCTCATTTTCCCGGCGATCTTCGCACAGCCGGGTGGCGGCCTGTCCGCGTGGTCACCGCGGCAACCGGCATGATGGGCCCGCACGACAGACGACAGTGAAGGAGAACACCGGATGGCTCCGCAGAAGCCCACCGTGGATCCGATCGAGGGCGCACCCCCCGCCGACCTGGTGATCGAGGACATCACCGTCGGCGACGGGCCGCAGGCCACGGCGGGCCAGACGGTCAGCGTGCACTACGTCGGGGTGTCCCACTCCACCGGCGAGGAATTCGACGCGTCGTGGAACCGCGGCACGGCATTCCAGTTCCCGCTCGGAGGCGGCCGGGTGATCGCCGGATGGGATCGCGGCGTCGCCGGCATGAAGGTGGGTGGTCGCAGGAAGCTGGTCATCCCGCCGCATCTGGGCTACGGCGATCGCGGAGCGGGTGGCGTCATCAAGCCGGGCGAGACGCTGATCTTCGTCGTCGACCTGCTCGGCGTGAACTGAACCGGCTGCCGGCGTCGGTCAGGTGGCGATCACCTCGTGCACCACGGGCGCCGGCGAGTCCGGTGACCACACGAGACGGATGGCGTCGACGGGGGCACCGGGCAGACTGAACGCGGTGTAACCACCGCCGAGGTCGCCGATGGCGCTCCACACGTCGTTCGTCCCCGTCTCGACGTGTCCCCTACCGGCGGAGCAGAGCACGACCACCCTGGTCACCGGCAGGGGCGCCGGTAAGGCGATCGTCAGTGTCTCGCCGCTGGGTGCGCGGGCCGCGACGTAGGCGCTGTCCACGTTGCCGTCGACCACCGCCGACAGCCGCGATCCCGGGGCCGGCTCGGGTCCTCCAGTGACGACACTGGTGGTGACGGTGAACTCCCTCACCACGAGCCAGTTCGGCTGGTCCGCGGTCGCCCTCAGCCGGACGTGACGGGCGGTGGTGCTCGCTGGCGGACTGAAGGCGACTTGCTGTGTGCCGGCGAAACTCCGCGCCACGGTCCACTCGCTGCCGTCCACCGAGTGTTCGACCACTCCGCTGTGCATGTAGTCGTCGACACTGTCTGATTTGGACATCAAGACGACGATGTCGCCGACCTGTTCGGCCGAGCCGAGGTCGACGCCGACGGTGTCGCCGGTACGCACGGCTCGCGAACTCCAGTAGTACGTGGCCGGATCGCCGTCGACCATGTTCGCCGGGACATAGGACTGGTAGGCGGACATGCTCGTCGACGGGGTGAGCGCGGTGCGTTGGGCGTTGAACGCCTTGGCGTTCTCGGCGAGCGCGTCGGCGACGAAGGTGTCGATCACACCCTGTCCGACGAGCACTGGGTGCTTCTTACCGTCCAGTCCGACGTAGCTGATAGATCGGGCGGCCCGGACCAGATCGATCACGGCGAGCCGATCGGCCCACGCACGGACGAGATCACCCTCCCATTGGGCGATGAGCATGTCGGTGGCCGTGTCCGCGGCCAGCGCCCATGTCTGCGTCGCGTCGAGCCAGAGTGAGGTCTCAGCGAGGAAGTCCTTGTCGGGCAAGGAGGCACGCAACACCGCCGGCGCGTCGTGCAACTGGTCGAATGCCCTGCGCAGTGGCAAGGCCGCCCGGATGACACCGTCGGGCCACGAGCGCCAGAAATCGGTGATCTTCGGCGACAGCTCCGGTGCCTGTGTCTTGTCCAGCGGCGAGGCGTAATTGACGTCGGCGAAGGCCGTCAGCGCGGAGAGGGTGGCGTCGTTTCCGCCGGCGAGCTCGGCCAGACTGGCATTCCAGGATCGCTGCGCGTCGTATCCCCTGGAGTTCCACGCATAATCGGCCACGGTGAACAGGGCCACCTTGGACGCCGCCGCCTGGGCCATCGGATTCGCCGTGATGCCAACGAGCAGGGACGGCAGGCCGGGGTCACGACCGACGTAGGGGCCGAGCAGCAACTGTC
The DNA here is from genome assembly GCA_019239965.1 of Kutzneria sp. Lineage (GTDB taxonomy): Bacteria > Actinomycetota > Actinomycetes > Mycobacteriales > Pseudonocardiaceae > Kutzneria. The sequence continues at coordinate 6,519 of JAFAZC010000056.1, forward strand.
CGGGAATGTAGTCGTTGACCGGGTAGTTGTCCCACACCAGGATGTCGTGGCCGAACACCTGCTTGGCCGCGTCGGCCTGGGCTCCGGTGATCACCGGAGCGATCACACCGACACCCGTCCACTCGACGAGCACCGCGGGATCCAACCGCGCGGCCAGGACCGACTTGTACGGCGTCGAGTCGACGTCAGCGTACTCGGTAGGCACCATCTCCAACCTGCCCGAGCCGGGATGGGTGGCGATGAAGTCTCGCTGCACCGCGTTGAGGAGGTACGACTGGGCGGCACCCGCCGCGGCGGGGCCGGTGCCGAACATCTCGCGGTCGGCGTCGCAATTCCACTGGGTGTAGCTGATGTCGTCGAGGGGTATCGCGAAGGTGCGCACGCCGATGTCCCACAACGACTGGAACTTGTCGGAGAGAGCCTTGACGTCGTTCGGATCGGAGTAGCACACCGACAGCCCGGGCGAGAGGGCGTAGGTGAAGTCCACATGGTTGGCCCGCGCCCTGTCGACAAGCGTCTTGAGTTCGGCCAGCTTGTCGGGGGGATACTCGTCGCGCCAGTTGGCCCTCAGGTACGGGTCATCCTTGGGCGAGTAGACATAGGTGTTCATCTTGTGTTGGCCGTAGAAGTCCAGTTGGGCCAACCGGTCAGCCGTGGTCCACGGTATACCGTAGAAGCCTTCGATGACCCCGCGCAGCGGCATCGACGGCCAGTCGCGCACCGCGACGCCACGCAACAGCCGCTGTCCACTGTGGATAATTTGACGCAGGGTCTGTGCCGCGTAGAAGGTTCCCGTCGCGTCGGCGCCGTCCAAGACGATCTTGGAGCCACCGGCCGCGAGTACGTAGCCGCCGGAGGGCAACCCCGCGGAGTCGGCGACCCCGAGCGCCGCGAGGGCACCACCGGTCGCCCGGTTCTCGCTCGCGCCGCCGACGTAGACCGTCAGCAGGGAAAAACCGACGTCGGTCTGGTCGTCGATCTCGCGGAGCCACCGGACACCCGCCGCACGCAGCACCGAGCGGGTCACTGCCAGCGCGGACGGGTCCGTGGCGGCGCCCCGAACAAGGGTGGCGGCCGGCGAGATCACGACGAATTCATCACGCGGGGTGACAGACTGCGGCTTCGGGAAGATGGGCGGCGGTTCGGACTTGTCGCCACGCTCGGCCGCGGCGGCGGCCGGGGTCAGCGCGACAACGCCCACCAGTCCCGCGAGCAGCACTCCGAACAGCCTCATCGGGCCTCCTCCGTCAGAGTTACGAGGACTAGATCAAGTCCTGACAACCGCGTCAACCAACCGAAAGCGGGAATCGCGGTCATCACCCGGGCCCACTCGACGCGGGCCCGCCGTCGCACAACAACCACCGCGCCCAGTCAGCGAGGATCCGGAAGTCCTCCTCGACAAGGCCCCGTCGCGGACTGACCCAGTGCAGCAGGGCTGGGGCGTCGTGGTGGAGAGCGACCCAGTCACGGTCGGCCTGTCCGATCTCGTCGTCGACCCACGCGAATGGTCGGCCGGCGACCCATTCGACGGCGTACCGTGTTTTCCAGTGCAGGCCTTCTGGGTCGATCCGGCGCGGTCGGGGCCAGTTGACGAAGGGCAGTTCCGGCAGGTCGAGCGGCGGGCCGATCCACTCGTTGGCCTCGTGGGTCCAGGTGGTGGCCCACACCAGGTCGTAGGGCAGCGCCTTGAGTCGGGCGCCGTGCTCAGCGTTGAGCCACACCCGCAGCGGCGGCACGGAGAAGGCCGGCTTCGGCGCATTGGCCGAGATCCATGAGGACGGCTTGGTCCGATAGGTGGCGTACCCCTGGGGACACCGATGCGGCCTGGCCGCGAACGGGTTGAGCGGCCCGTCCACGTCAAGCAGAAGCAGCGGCTTGTCCATGACCACGACCTTAGTGCGAGCGGGCTACCCGGACCGTGTCCTGCGACGTAACACCCCGTACCCGACCAGCACCAGCACGGCCAGTGCGGCCAGTACACCGCTGACCGCGAGTAGCCCGACCGTCTGCTCGCCCTCGGCCGCTATGGTTCCCGGCTGGGCGGGCGGCGCGGCCGTTGTGCTCGCGACGCTCGTCCGATCCTGGTCGACGAGACGGCCGACCGGTTGCGCGCCGCTGCGCGCCAGCGCGAACCCGTAGTCCATCAGGGGTACCGCTTGCACGTACATCTCCGTGACCGGGCTCATCGTGCCGCGCATGCCGACTAGAGCGATCCGCCGGGATCCGCGCTGAGCGGCGTTGATGTAGGTGTGCAGGGCATCGTCGGTGTATCCGGTCTTGCCGCCGAGGTCACCTTCGTAGCTGTACAGCAGCGGGTTGTCGTTGCCGACCACAAAGCCGGGTTTCGCGTTCGCGCCGGGGAAGTCGATCTGCCGGTCACACACTGTGTCCGCGAACTGCTTGTCCTGCATGGCAAGTCGGAACAGCAGGGCGAGATCGTAGGCCGAGGAGGTCATTCCGGGACCGTCAAGCCCAGCCGGAGTCGCCGCCCTGGTGTCCAGTGCGCCCGCGTCCCTCGCCAGCGTGTTCATCTGGGCGACGGCCTTGTCGACTCCGCCGAGCTGCATCGCGAACGCGTGCGCGGCGTCGTTGCCGGAATGCATCAGCAGCGCGTGCAGTAGCTGGTCGTTGGTGTACCGGCCACCGGGCTCGATGCCCACCTTGGTGCCGTCCTGGTCGGCGTCCTGCTGGGTGCCGACCACCACCGTGTCCATCTTCAGCGTGCGCAACACCACCATCGCGAGCAGCACCTTGATCAGTGACGCCGGCCGCTGTCTCGCGTGCGGATCACGAGCCGCGAGCACCTCCCCGCTGTCAAGGTCCGTGAGGACCCACGATTCGAACTGGTTGCTCGGCGGCTGGCTGGCCCCGAACGGTAGGACCAGTCCGCACTCGGCCATCCGCGTGCCGCCAATCGCGGGTGTCGGCACCGTGAGCGGTACCGGCGGCCGTTGCCCTGGCGCGGGATCCTCCGAGGCGTCGACCGCCGGCGGCGGGGCGGCCCGTTGCTGGCAGCTCGGTGCGGGGGCCGCGACGGCGGGCACCGGAGCCGCCATGCTCGGCACGCACCCCAGGGCCGACACGCACGACAGGGCTGCCAACGCGGATCGCAACCGATACGGACGTCCGGACACGACAGGCAGGTTAGTGCGGCGACCGGCGCCGGCCGTACTGCCACGCCGTCCTCGGCGGTCCGCCGGCGGACACCCGCAGCAGCAGGTCGGGTCCCGCGCCGCGGGCGACCATCGCCTCGTCCACCATGATGACCTCGACCCGGTCCGGATCGGCGCCGGCGTGCACCGCGGCGGCCAGGGCCTGGTCGACGACCTTGCCCCTGATGTCGCCGCCGTGCCGCGAGTCCGCGGCCAGCACACGGGTTGCCGAGCCGGTGACCAACGCGGTGGCCGCACCAACCGCAACCGCCGCGTTGGCCCGCGGCGGGCAGCAGACCAGTGTGGTGCCCGCCGGTGCGCCGGGCAGGGCGTCGACCAGTTTCCCGGCGCCGGGACCGACCACGAGCAGGGGTAGGTCTCCCGAGACGTCCTTGACCCGGTCGACTGCCTCGGCGATCCGATCGGCCGCGGTCCGCGGGAAGCCGCCGACGGGGGGCACGGTCGGCACGACGGCAACCGATCTGACGCTGGTGGGCACCCCGGCGATGTCCGTTGGTCCGGACGCCAGCCTCGCCTGGCCGGCGGCGACCGCGCACACCGCGGTCGGTTCACCGTCCGGGGTGGTGAACAGCACGAGCGCGTTGGACTCTCCGGCGAGCATGGCCGCTCCCTGCGCACCTACTGCCTTGGCGGCACCGTGCAGCTGCACTGAGCGGGTCAGGCCGTAGTCCGCCGTCATGATGGAGCCGTCACCGCGTGCCAGGAACAACTCCGCGTGCGCCAGCCCGTTCTGCGCCATGCTCCGGCGCAGTCGCCGGAGGGCACCGGTCGCCTTGCCCAGTAGCACGGCCTGGAGCACGGTGGCGTTCTCCCTCGGCAGCAGGCCCGCTCCGCCGGCCTCGTGGGAGAGCAGGATCGGCACCGAGTCGCCGAGTTCGGCACGCAGCAGACCGGCGGCCGCCAGTTCGTCGCTCGGCATGACCGGGGCGAACACACCACTCACCACGACGGCGTCGACCTTGCCCGCGACCGTGCGGGCGAAGGCGGCAAGACCCGCGGTGTCCAACGGTTCGAAGTCGGCTCCGTCCACGCCGGCCCCGCCCGCGACACAGGCCGCGCGGACCGAGACGTCCGACCGCAGTCGCTCGGGCCAGCCGGCCAGCGGAGGCAGCGCGGTGGTGGCCGCGCCCAGGCGGACCACTCCGATTGGGCTGAGCTGCCCAGGCCAGCAGGACCAGTCTGGATCGACCTCCCGGATGCCAGCCCGGCCGTCGACCTCGTTGATGGCCATCATCACCTGGTCGACATGGTCGAGGGCGACGCCGCGGGGGCCAGCCTGCGCCATGATGCCCGCCAGCGCCCGCGGCAGCACCACTGACGACGAGGCGGACGGGGCGACGTCCTCGACCGAGGCGAGCACGGTGCCGTCGGCGTCGACGAGGGCGGCGGCGAACCGGTCGACGTCCACAGTGAACCCAAGCCGGCATCGGCGATCCGCGGGGGCACGCGAGCCGACTTCGGCTGTGGCGAACGGGTTCCCGACGATCACCGCACGTCCAACCGCCGATAACACGCCTGTAGGCCGAAGGCCTCCGGGCCGGCCAAGTCGAGGCCTTCCGGGGTACGCCACACCGGAGGGCACGGCAGCGCGACCGCGCAGACCCGCAGGCCGTAGCGCAGCTCGCCGGCGCAGACCGGAAGACCGGTGTAGGCGTCCACCAACGCGATGATGTCGGGGACGGCCGCGAGCGTCCGGTCACCGTCAAAGGCGGCGAGGTAGTGGTGGCCCATCTCCAGCCGGACCGTGCGTCCGCTGTCGCGGCCGGTGCCCTGCACCATCGCCCTGGTGTGCTGGTCGGAGGCAACACCGGTAGGGCGCAGCACGGCGGCCACCCTGCCCTCGATGATCGCGACCCCGCCGAACTCGTCGGCCAGTCGACGGATCGCGTCGGCGGTGGCGACCGGCTCGGCAAGGATCTCGCCGATCCGCAGCGCCTTGCGCACCGAGTCGGGCACCACCGCGGCGGCCGCCTGCTCCACGGTCATCATGTATCCGCTGCTCACCGCGCGGCCGCCAAATCCCCCGATGATGGTGCGGGCCAGCGGTTCGAGCCCATCTCGGTTCCCCAGGTGCACGGCGACGACACGGTCGTGCTCGTCGGCGAACACCGTCGGCGTCGGCGGGATCCCGGCCAGTCGCATCGCCACCTGGTCGAAGCCGGGGAACGACCGTCCAACGGCGTCGCCGTCGAGCAGCGGAAGGCCCGCGTGCGCGGCAAGCGCGACCGCGGCCGGTCCGTTGTAGCCACCGATCTGGGTACACAGCATCGCCACGACCGGCTTGCCGAAATGCCTCTCGACATGATGCCGGATGGGAATCGACTCACGGCCGGTACCGATCCGCTCGACACAGACGGCCGGGTTGCCCCGCAAGGAACACGGCATGACAAGACCGTCCGGGGGAAGCTCGGCGAGGGTCACCACGGGGACGGGGCCGTTGAGAGCGATCGCGTTGGCCGCCAGCGGCAGTGACTCGGTCGCTGGGCCGCCCCCTCCGCCGCCGAGCACATCGCATCCGTGTGCGAACTCGTGCAGACATCCCCCACCCAGATGCATATCGTAATCGTAATCATCAGGTCGTTCCCGGAACGCTCGGCCCGACCGCCCCGACGATCACCCCTGGGCTATGTACCGCTCCAGTTGATCTTGATCGTCCTGCAGCTGGCTGATCCTCTGTTTGACGACGTCTCCGATGCTGACGATGCCCGACAGCCTCCCCTCGGACATCACTGGGACGTGTCTGATCCTGCGTTCGGTCATCAGCACGGAAAGGCTCTCCACCGTGTCCGTCGGAGAGCAGGTCACCACCGAGGTCGTCATGATCTCGGCGACCGGCGAGGTGAGCAGCTCGGCACCACGCGCGGCCAGCCCCCGGACCACGTCGCGCTCGGACACGATTCCCTCCACCCCGTTCGGGGTGAGGACCACGATCGCACCGACGTTGTGTCGTGCCAGTTCGGTGACCAGTTCACCAACGGTCGTCCATGGCGGAACGGTGACCACCATGGATCCCTTGTGCCGAAGGACATCAGCGATACGCATCTTTCTCGCCTCCGATCAGTGCGGTTCGCCACCCAGGTTAGTGTCCTCGGTCACACTCTGCCCATGATCGACCCGTGTTCCCGCAGCCACGTTTCGATCAGGTAGCTGTCGATGGAGTCCGCACGACCCGTGATGCCGCCGCGGCGCACCTGCTCGGCGGCGAACCAGTCGGCCTCGACCAGCTCGTTCCCGTCCACCTCGATCGCGTCGGAGACCGCCTCGGCCCGGAAGCCCAACATCAGGCCGGAGGGGAACGGCCAGGGCTGGGACCCCTGGTAGGTCACGGCGCCGACGGTGACGCCGGCCTCCTCGGCGACCTCTCGGCGCACGGCGTCCTCGACGCTCTCCCCGATCTCGACGAAGCCGGCCAGTGTGGAGAACACCCCTTCCGCGGCGCCGCGATGCCGGCCGAGCAGGCAGCGGCCCTCGTGCTCGACCAGCGTGATCACCGCGGGCTCGATGCGGGGAAACAGCATTCGGCCACAGCCCTCGCCGAGGCAGACCCTCAGATGTCCGCCGTCGCGACTGCGGGTGCCGCCCCCGCATGTGCCGCAGAATCGCTGGTGGCGGTGCCAGTGCAGCAGTCCCTTGGCATAGGCGAGGACGGCGGATTCGGTCGCGGTCAGCGATGGGAACAGTGATCGCACGTCAACGGCCTCCGCGGGCTCCTGGAGGTCGACCGCGAAGACCGCGGCGCCCGCCTCGATGCCGAGGAAGACCTCCTCGCCGACCAGCGGAGCGTCGGTGTTCGGCACGTACTGGTCCTGCCAGAACGGGAGCACCCTGGTGTCCGCATGGGTGCGCATCGCGGACAACCAGGCCGGATCCGACCGGCGGCCGGCACACCGGTCGATCACCGACCCCGTGTAGCCGATGCCGGCAGTCTCGGGAATCCGCGTCACCCGTGCACCGTAGGCCATCACGGCGTCCCGTCGGTGACGGCGGCGATGATGGCGGCGGGATACCGCGAGCATGAACGGCCGTCATCGGTCATCGTGGTCAAGGGCGGGACAGTCGACGGCGTTGGGGGTCAGGGGTGTTCAAGGGGGTCAGGAGTAGCTGGGTGGCCGAGTTCGTCGTGCTCTCGGCGATATGGGGCGGCAGCTTCGCACTGATCAAGGTGGCGGTCGACGGCGGCGTGGCTCCCCTCTGGGTGGCGCTGTGGCGATGCCTGTTCGGCGCGCTGACACTGTGGATTCTGTGCCTGGCCACTCGCACCGCGCCGTCCGGTGATCGTCGCGTCTGGGGCCACGCGGTGGTGGTCGCGCTGTTGTTCAATGCCGTGCCGTTCGCACTGTTCGCCTACGGCGAGACCCACATCAGTTCGGTGCTCGCCGGCGTGTGGAACGCGACGACTCCGCTGGCGACACTGGTGTTCGTGCTCGCCCTGGTGCGCGCCGAACGGCCCACCGTTCGCCGGCTCCTCGGCCTCGCCACCGGACTCGTCGGCGTCCTCGTCGTCCTCGGCGTGTGGCGCAGCCTCCCGTCCGGCCTGCTGAGCGGCACGGTGGCCTGCCTTGCCGCGACGATGTGCTACGGCGCGGGATTCGCCTACACCCGGCGGTTCTTCTCCGGGCGGTCCGAGTCGGCGGCCGTGCTGTCCGCGGTCCAAGTCACCTGCGCCACGCTCGAACTGGCGCTGGTCACGCCGTTGGCGGCTGGCGTTCCCGGATGGCCAGGTGTCGGCGCGGCGGCCTCCCTCGTCGTGTTGGGCGCGCTGGGCACGGGTCTCGCCTACGTCCTCAACGTCCGGATCATCCGGGCCGCGGGGTCGACGGTGGCCTCAACGGTCACCTACGTCGTCCCGCTGTGGTCGACACTGTTCGGCGCGGTCCTGCTCGGCGAGCCGCTGACCTGGAACACGGCGGCTGGCGCCGTACTGGTGGTCGCCGGTGTCGTGCTGTCCCGCAATCCGGCATCGCGGCGGAGCGACAGGCCCGCCGCGATGTCCGGAAACTCCCTGGATCAGCCTGCTGACCATGACGAGGCACGTCGCAGGTGACCCCGTTCACCCCGCGACCTCGGTCGCCAGCCGGCGAAGGTACTGGGCGAACCGCCGGCGGTCAGCGGCGTCCCAGTCGGCGAGCAGACTGTCGAACCGCTCCTGCTGCCAGCGGTGCGCGGCGGCCAGCAACCGCGCGCCATCCGCGGTGAGCCGCACTTCGACCCTGCGGGCGTCGGCGGTGGAGACCTTCCTGAGCACGTAGCCGGCCGCGACGGCCTCGGCGATCATCCGACTCGCCACCGACCGGTCCACTCCGAGCTGGTGGGCGACCGCGGCAACAGTCACGTCGTGCCCTTCGGAGCCGGTCACGGCGTCCACCGCCTCCACGACCTGGACGTGCTGGACATGGGCGTGTTCGGCGACGTGTTCAACCACCTGGGACGCCCATCGCCGCGACCAGAATCGCACCAACCGGAACAACTCCGGGCCTCCGAAGTGCTCCGTTGCCGGTCCGAGCCCGGTACCACGCCCTGGCCTCCGCGTGCCTGCCATAGCGGTCATCATGCCACTTGTTCTGTGCAATGCACACAAGTAATGTGTGCAATATGCACACATTAGTCGAGGCGAGAACACGCCGGAGCGTGCGATGAGTACCTATCTCCTCGTCCATGCCCGCTGGTACGGCGCCTGGTGTTGGGATCGGCTTTCCGACCGGCTTCGGCGGGCCGGAAACACCGTCGTCACGCCGGATCGAGCGGGACTCGACGAGATCCGCGACCTTGTCGAAACTCAGGCCGAACCCGTTGTCCTCGTTGGGCACAGCTCGTCGGGGATGATCATCTCCGCGCTCGGTGAACTGGTTCCACACCGGGTCCGGCTGCTCGTGTACGTGTCGGCTTTCTTGCTGCCCAACGGAATAACGCCGCCGGACATCGCGGCCGGGGACAGTGAGTCGCTCCTGCGCGAACACCTGGTCGTCGACCCCGCGCGGGGCACGGTGACGGTGACGGAGCCGGACAAGGTCTTCATGGCCGACTGCGTCCCCGTGGACGCGACATGGGCGGCCAGCCGGCTTGTCGCCGAGCCGCTGCTCCCACCGGGCGATCGTTGCGTGATCCTGACCGACGGCAACTTCGGGAGTGTTCCACGGGCGTATGTCGAATGCCTCAACGACCGCGCGCTCGGTCCCGCCGCACAGCGCCGGATGCACACCATGACCCGGTGCCGGCACGTGTACCAGCTTGCGGCAGACCATTCTCCGTTCCTGTCCGATCCAGACGGGCTCACCGACTGCCTCCTCGACGCCACCGCGAGGTTCTCCCGTGGGGACAAGGACCGGTGCCCCGGTGAAGCTGAGCTTGCGGACATCCGGATACGGGCCGAGACTGCCTGACCAGGAAGGGAAACCGATGCCCGTAACGGTCGTGTGCTCCGATCCCGCCACACTGGCGTGGTGACATTCACCGACACCGATCCCAGCGAGTTCGAGCGGCAGCGACCCCGGCTGTTCGGGCTGGCCTACCGCCTGCTCGGCTCGGCACAGGAGGCGGAAGACGTCGTGCAGGATGCCTTCATCCGATGGCACGGCGTGGATCGCGACACGATCGTGGTCCCGTCCGCCTGGTTGGCCAAGGTGGTCACCAACCTCTGCCTCAACCGACTGACCGCGGCGAGAGCCCAGCGCGAGCACTACGTCGGACCGTGGCTGCCGGAGCCGGTACTCACCGAGGACGAGACGGTTGGTCCGTTGGCAACGGTCGAGCAACGTGAGTCGGTTTCCCTGGCGATGCTGGTGCTGCTGGAGCGGCTGACCCCGGCGGAGCGGGCGGTATTCGTGCTGCGTGAGGCGTTCGTGTACAGCCATCGAGAGATCGCGGAAATCATGGACCTCTCCGAGGCCAACTGCCGGCAGCTGCACCATCGGGCTCGGCGGCACGTCGAGGCGGCGAGATCTCGTTTCGCGCCGGATCCTCGGCAGCAGCGCGCTTTGGTCGAACGGTTCCTGGCCGCGGTGCGGGAGGGCGACCTCGACGGGTTGGCCGAGATGCTGGCCGCGGACGTGGTGTCCTGGGCGGACGGCGGAGGCCAGGTAGGCGCGGCACGTCGCCCCGTGCTCGGCCGCGACAAGGTCTGCCGTTACCTGATCGGCGGGATCGGCAAGGTCTCCCCCGGCCTGCAGGTGTTGCTCGTCGAGATCAACGGTGAGCCTGCGCTTCTCGGGCTTGTCAGCGGTGTGCCCATCGGTGTCGTGGTGCCGGAGGTCACCGACCGGACGATCAGCGCGCTGCGCATCATGGTGAATCCGGAGAAGCTCCGATTTCTCGCGCGTCAGGTGGTGACGCTGTCACATCCGGGACGTCCCGCCGGTTCTGAGGGGTGACGGAACCGAAAGGAGGGGCCAGTGGGTCAACGGATCCTGGTGACTGGTGGCACCGGTGTGCTCGGCCGGGCGGTGGTCGAGCGACTGCTGGAAACCGGATGCACGGTACGGGTGGCCAGCCGTCGCGCTCGGCCGGCCGGGGACGGCGGACGGTACGAGTGGGCGGTCGTCGACCTGCTGTCCGGGCGCGGCGCCGAGAAGGCCATGGCGGGCGTTGACGTCGTTGTGCACTGCGCTTCGCCTCTGCGCGGAAGAACGAAGGAGGTCCGGGTCGCGTGCACCGTCGTCGACGCCGCCAAGCGCGCTGGTTCGCCTCATGTGCTGTACGTGTCCATCGTCGGTGTTGACCGGATTCCGTTCGGCTATTACAAGGGGAAACTCGCCGCCGAGCGGCTGTTCACCGATTCCGGTCTGCCGCACACGATCCTGCGTGCCACCCAGTTCCACGACCTGGTTAGGACGCTGTTCGCCGCCACGGCCAAGGCTCCGGTGATGCTGGTGCCCGGCTTCGGCTTCCAGCCGATCGACGTTCGGGACGTGGCCGATCGGCTCGCCGAACTCGCGCGGGGCGAGCCACGGGGCCGGGTGGCCGACATCGGTGGCCCACAGGCACGCCAGGCGAAGGACCTGGCCAGGAGCTATCTCACGGCGACCGGTCGGCGACGGCTCGTGGTGCCCGTTCGGTTGCCTGGCGCGACATTCCGCGCCTTCCGACAGGGCGGCAACCTCACCGCGGAGCGGGTGCCGGGCAAGATCACGTTCGAGGAGTACCTCGCCGAACACGCCGAGCCGGTGGCCGTGTCCTATCGGGGACACCGGCGATGAGCAGCTCCACGCCGTCGAGGATGCGGGCGATACCGAAGTCGAGCGCCTTGTCCTGCGCGCCCTGTTCGGCGGCCGCGTCCAACGCCGCCACCACCGCCGGGTAACGGCCCTCGCGACCGCGCAGGAGACCGGCCAGGGTCGTGACCATGGCACGCTCGGGCGTGCCGCTGGCCATGGCCGTCCCCTGCTGGGCGACTCCCCGAACATGCCCGAGGAGCGTGGCGGCCACATCGAGCATCTCCGCACCGCCCAGGCCGGTACCGGCGAGTGCGGCCACCCCCTGTTCCAGCCAACCGAGCTCGTTCGGCCCGATGGCCCTGGTGCCGACGGTGGCCTCCAGCGCCCACGGGTGCCGCCAGAACCGGTCGAACATCCGCAGCGCCCATTCGTGCAGTCGTTGGCGCCAGCCTCCCGGCACGGCGTCGAGGTCGGGCGCCTCGCCGACGCCCATGTCGACCATGAGCGCGACCAGTTCGACCTTGCCCGGCACATATCGGTACAACGCCATCTTGGTCACGTCGAGAGCCGCGGCAACGCGCTGCATGGTCACCGCGGCCAGTCCGCCGATATCGGCGATCTCGATGCCCGCCCGTGCGATCGCCTCAAGGCTCAGCGTAGGCCTCGGACCGCGGCTCGGTGTTGCCCGAGGCTCCCACAACAACGCGAGCGCCTTCGCGTTGACCTCGAACTCCGCACCGGCGGCAGCCATATGCCCCTCCTGTCTGCCGGCGTCCTCAAACCGTGTCTAGAGTACACTGTATCCATAAGACACAGTTTTTCGGAACGACACGAGGACGACATGATGAATGGGACGGGTCGGCTGCGCGGGGTCCGCGTACTCATCTCCGGAGCCGGCGTCGCCGGGCCGGCGGTGGCGTACTGGCTGTCCCGCCACGGCGCCGACACCACCGTGGTCGAAACGGCATCCGCCTTACGCACCAGCGGCTTCGCCGTCGACTTCCGCGGTCCGACACAGCTGGCCGTACTGCGCGAGATGGGCGTTCTCGACGACCTGCGCGGGATCCAGACCCATGGCGGCGCGATGAGCTTCGTGGACGAACTCGGCCAGGAGATCTTCCGCCTGCCCGCCGAGTTCGCCGGCGGGGACATTGAGGTCTATCGCCGCGACCTCTCCCGGATCCTGTACGAGCACAGCGTCGATCGGGTCGAGTACCTGTTCGGCGACACCGTCACCGCGCTGACCAAGACCGCCACCGGAGTCACCGTCGACTTCGACAGGTCAGCCTCTCGCACCGTGGATCTCGTCGTAGGCGCCGACGGTCTGCACTCCGGCGTGCGCCGCCTCGCCTTCGGCGACGAGTCACGGTTCGCGCGACATCTCGGCTTCTGCCTCGCCGGCTGGGAACTGCCCAACAGGCTGGGCGCGGACACCACGCCACGGTATTACACCGTGCCGGGCCGGATGGCCAGCGTGGCCGCCGACCAACGAAATCCGGGCCGCGCCAACGCCTTCTTCGTCTTTACCACACCTCGTCTCGAGGTCAGCTGGCATGAGATGGGGCGACAGAAGAAACTCATCACCGACAGATTCGCCGGCCTGCGTTGGCACGTCCCACACCTGCTCGACAGCCTCCGCTCCGCGCGAGAGCTGTACTTCGACACGATCAGCCGGGTCACTGTGCCGTGCTGGTCCACCGGCCGGTGCGTCCTTGTCGGCGATGCCGCCTGGGGCGTCACCCTCGGCGGCATGGGTGTGGGCACCAGTGTCGTGGGTGCCTACGTGCTCGCCGGCGAACTGGCCGCCGCACGCGGTGACCACCGTGTCGCGCTGGCCGCCTACGAAAGCCGGATGCGCCGATACGCCGCGCGGTGGCAGCGCCGCGCCAATCCCGGTCAGTTCCTGGCGCCGCCAACGGCAACCCGACTGCGGATACGGGACGCTATGCTTCGCACGCGCACGGTCCAACGGCTGATGGTGGCCAGCACCAAGTCTCTGGCCACCGACATAGATCTTCCCGACTACCCGCTCTGAGGTGACAGTCAGCCACTGACCGCGGTCCGTACGCCGAGGGCGATCAGGATCGTGCCGGTCACCCGACTCATCGCGAACGTGAACCACCCCGAACGGATCGTCTGTCCTGCGGCGGACACCACGAAGGTCCACGTCGTCAACCAACTCACCGCCACAACGACATGGGCCACCGCGAGCACCGCGATCTGCCCGGCGACATCGCCATCGGGGTCCAAGAACTGCGGCACCAATGTCAAGTACACCCCGGCTGCCTTCGGATTCAGCACATTGCCCAGGAAGCCTTGGAGGTAGCTACCGTGCCCGGCCCACGGTAGCTAGACCGGCCCCGTTGTCGCCTCCGGACGGTGCCGCGCCGATCTGAAGGTGGAGATCCCCAGCCAGACCAGATAGAGCGCGCCAGCCACCTTGACCACCGTGAACGCCTCGGCTGACCGCATCACCACGGCGGACAGTCCGGCCGCGGCCAGCGTGGCGTGCGCACACAGCCCCGTCGCCGTGCCCGCGGCCACCAGGAACCCGTCTCGACGCCGGCCGGTCGCCACCCGCTGGGTGACCAACGTGAAACTCGCCCCCGGCGTCAGGCAGATCGGTGTCACCGCAAGCACGAAACCCAACACCAGATGCCAGCACACCCACTGATGTTACCAACCAGTAACTCTCGTCGAAGTTGGCGTCTTGTCCTACGAATCCACCGGTCTTGGTCATGGGTACGGAACGAAGCCGGGTGATACCGCGATCGGGTCGTTTCGGATCACCAGGGAAGGGCGCCTTCAGCGTCGAAGTAGCCTCCGGTCGGGCCATCGGGCCCCACCTGCGCCATCCGCACGATGATCTCGGCACCCTGCTCGACCGTCTGGACGCCGGTGTTGCCGTTCAGGTCGGTCTTGGTGAAGCCAGGCTCCACCGAGTTGATCCGCATGGTCGGGAATGCCTTCGCGTACTGCACGGTGATCATGTTGATCGCGGTCTTCGACGCCGGGTAGGCGACGCCGGGGTAGGCGTACGCGGGGGTGCCCGGGGTGGCGACTCGGGTCAGTGAAGCCAAACCGCTGCTGACGTTGACCACGACCGGAGCGGCGGAGTGCCGCAGCAGGGGAAGAAATGCGTGCAGGACGCGCACGGTACCGAAGACGTTCGTCTCGAACGTGCGCCGCATCAGGTCGGCTGTCACGTCCGCGGCGCCGATCACGACGCCGGTGTCACGCCATTCCGCCGCGACACCGGCATTGTTGACCAGCACGTCCAGTCCTCCGTCGGCCTCGACGGCCTTGGCCGCGGCCTTGACGGATTCATCGTCGGTGACATCGAGCTGGACTGCCCGCACTCCCAGCTGCTCGGCGGCACGGCGACCGCGTTCGGCGTCCCGGCTTCCAATGTAGACGATGTGGCCCGCGGCACGGAGCCGACGGGCGGTCTCGAAGCCGAGCCCCTTGTTCGCCCCAGTGATCAGTGTTGCGGCCATATCCGCACGGTAGAATTTAGAGTGTGCTCGAAGTCAATGCGCGGCCGGTATCCGGACCTGTCCGTGCCATCCCCCAGGAAGGGCTGAGCATCGCCGAAGCTGCTCGCCGTACCGGGGTCAGCGTGCACACCCTGCGCTACTACGAACGCGCCGGCCTGGTCGTCACCCCCGTCGGCCGCACCGCCAGCGGCCGGCGCCGCTACCACCAGCTCGACCTGGACTGGATCACCATCTGCACCAGGCTGCGGGCCACCGGCATGCCCATCAGGACCATCCGCCGCTACGCCGAGCTCGTGGCCGCCGGGCATGGCAACGAGCAGGAACGGCTC
>JAFAZC010000162.1 GCA_019239965.1 Kutzneria sp.
AGCCCGACCAGGGCGTTGATCGGCGGTACGTGCAGCCGGTGCAGGTCAGCGGCAGGGTCCGCCAACTGGTCTCCGCCATCACCAGCCAGTACACCACCACGTTCGACCGGGTCGCGGCGCTGACCCGGTATTTCAACGGCGGGGCGAACGGGTTTCGCTACGACCTGCACGCGGTGCGCGACACCAGATCCATCGACCAGCTCGACGAGTTCCTGTTCGTCACCAAGAGTGGATTCTGCGAGCAGTACGCCACGGCGCTGGCCGTAATGCTGAGGTCGATGGGCGTGCCGACCAGGGTGGCCATCGGGTTCACGCCCGGGGTGGTCGGCCAGGATGACAGCTATCGGTCCATCCTGACCTCCGACGCGCACGCGTGGGTCGAGGTGCACTTCCCGACCTTCGGGTGGGTGACCTTCGACCCGACCCCGCTCAGCGGCGGTCGCGCCGTGACGCCCCCGTACCTGCGCGAGGACCGCGCACCGGGATCGGCCGGCGGGCTGCCGGACGGATCGAGAGCACCGGGGCCGAGTGGGCAGGCCGCCCCCTCCGCGGTTGCGACACAGCCCACGACACCGACGGTCGCGGCCACGCCCGCCCGAGAACACGACACCACCTCCAGTGGCGTGTTGGTCGGCTGGGCGCTTGCCGTACTGGTGCCGCTTGCCTTGTTGTTCAGCGTCGCGGCGTTGGTGCTGGTCCGGCTCGGCATCGCGCCGAACCCGCTGGGCCGCGTGCGTGGACCGGGGAGCCGCTGGCCGACAGTGCCCACCGCGCTGGTCAGGGCCGCGGCCCTGACGCCACCGCGGCTGGCTCGGCTCATGGCGCCGCTGGCCGTGGGTACCTGGTGCCTGGTGATCGTGTTGGCGACGACGGCCGTTGTCTGGTGGCTCGGGGTGTCGCTACTGCTCGTCGGCGTCGCCGCCGCACCGGCGGTGATCCGTCAGGTGCGCCGCCACTGTCGGCTCAGCACGGTGTCCGCACTCGGCGTCGACGCGCCCTCGGCGGCATGGGACGAACTGCTCGCGGAGTCCGCGGACCGGGGAACCGGGATGGTGCGGAGCGAGACCGTCCGGGCCACGGCTCGTCGGCTGGTCCGCGAGCACGACCTCGACGGGCCCGGCCAGCAGGCGCTGCACCAGGTCGTCACCGCCGTGGAGGAGTCCTGGTACGGCGGGAGGACGACGACCGATCCGGCACTTCTCGGGGCGGTCGACCAGCTGCGCGCCTGTTTGCGGCAGAGGGCACCGCTCGCGCTGCGGGCACGACTGCTACCCCGATCGGTGGTGCGGCGCGACAGGTGACGCTCCGGATTGGCTCACTCCTCTTCGAACCGCTTGCGGAAACGCTCCTCCATCCGCTGTGCGAGCGAGCTGCGGTGAGACGCGTCACCGATGTTCTTGGCACCTTCCTCCGCCGCGGTCGCGCCCCTGGTCAACGTGGACAAGGTCAGCAGAGCACCGAGGAACATGACCAGGAAGCCGAGCACACTGACGATCGGGATGCTGGCGAGCTTGAGCGGCACGATCACACCGAACACGAGCAGGGCCACCCCGGCGGCGAAAAGCGCGATGCCATAGAGCCGGCGTCGCCGGGACGGCCGCCGGAGCCGGGCACCGCGCACAGTGGTAGCGAACTTCGGGTCCTCAGCGTAGAGCGCGCGCTCGATCTGGTCGAGCAGTCGCTGCTCGTGCTCGGAGAGTGGCATGACTCCTCCTCCGGCACAGTGGTCGCGGGGCGCCGGAATCGCGGTTGCCACGCCCTCCGGCGGACACCCCACTCTGGAGATGTCACGTCCAGGATACGATCCGCGGGCCTCGCCGACTAGCCGGTCCGCCCGCACGAACCAGTCATGATCCCACGATCATCCGCTAGGGCTACGTGGGCCCGGATCGAGTAACGACGCCGGCCGGACCGCGCCGCCGCCGAACCTGGAGCGCGCCGAGTCCGCGGCACGGTCCGCCTCCCGCCAACCGTACTCCCTGGCGTCGAGCGCCAGCTGCTCGCCGACATCCGAGGCCACGACGAGCTGTTCGACCCGAACCCCGATGAGCCGGACCGCACCCGCGGGTACGTGCCCGTCCAGCAGGGCGCTTGCCGCACGGAACACCTCCTGGCCGACATCGGTCGCCACGGGCAGCGTGCGGGAACGGGTAATGGTGGTGAAGTCCCCATAACGCACCTTGATCGACACCGTCCTGCCGCGCAGCCCGCGCCTCCGCAGGGAACCGGCGGTTCGCTCGGCCAGGCGCAGCAGCTCCCTGCGCAGCAACGCACGATCGTGGTGATCCACGTCGAAGGTCCGCTCGGCGCCCACGGACTTCTCCGCCGACTCGGCGACCACCGGCCGCGGATCCTCGGCACGCGCGAGCGCGCTGAGGTGCTCGGCGAGGGCATCGCCGACAACCCGGCGCAGCCGCAGCAGCGGCGCTGCCGCCACGTCGGCCACGGTCCGCATGCCCACCCGGTCGAGTGCCTCGGCGGTACGGCTGCCCACTCCCCACAGCGCGGAGACCGGCAGCGGGTGCAGGAACTGCACCGTGCGCGCGACGGGCACCACCACCATTCCGTCCGGCTTGCCCATCGCCGAGGCGAGTTTGGCAACGAACTTGGTGGCCGCCACCCCGACCGAGCAGGTCGCCCCGACCGTCCGCTCGACCTGCCCGCGCAGGTCGGCACCGACCTGCGCGGGCGTTGCCCGCAGCCGGCGCAGCGCTCCCGAGACGTCGAGGAAGGCCTCGTCGAGGCTCAGCGGCTCCACCAGTGGCGTGATCTCCCGGAAGATCGCCATGACGGCGCGGGACACCTCGGCGTACAACCCGAAGTTGGGCGGCACGAAGACGGCGTGCGGGCACAGTCGACGGGCCCGCGCGGTCGGCATGGCCGAGCGCACGCCGTACTCGCGGGCCAGATAGTTGGCCGAGGACACCACGCCACGCGGCCCGATGCCGCCGACGACAACCGGGCGCCGCAGGAGCTCGGGCCGCTCCCTGGTCTCCACCGAGGCGTAGAAGGCGTCCATGTCGACGTGCAGGATGGGGCAGCCGGTGTCGTCCGGCCAGCTCCCGTCCACCGCGCGGAAGGAGTCGGCCAAGCCTCGCAGCAGGCTCGCGCTGCGTCCCAAAGCCGGCCACCTCCCGCGATCGGTGGGGAACGTCTGTTCGATGTCCGGCTGACTGTACCTCCGCGATCCGACAGCGATATTGACATCAGGGGATTAGAAGCAAGAGACTATTCTCGTGAATCTATCGCGGCTGATGGCGCTCGGCGTGCTCGCCGAACGTGGTCCGGCACACGGCCACCAGATCCGCCGCCATGCCGAGATCACCAATGTGGAGGCCTGGGGAGGCGTCTCGGTCGGTTCGCTGTACCGCGAGTTGCGCCACATGACAGAGGCCGGCCTTGTGGAGCCGGTGCGCGAAGAGCGGTTGGGACGCCGGCCGGCGAGGACGATCTACCAGATCACGGAGACCGGCCGACGCGAGTTGGCCGCATTGCGGGAACAGGCGATCCTCGAGGTGCAGACGGGCCCGGACGGGGTGGGCGTCGCGCTGCTGTTCGGCGGTTTCGCTGATCCCGCCGACCTGGCCACACTGGGGGACCTGGTGACACGCCGGCGCGATGCCGTCGCCGCGACGTTGGAGGCGGTCGCGGCGGAGCGTCGGCAGCTGCTCGCCAGGGGCGACATCGGAGACCTCGCCGCCGCGGTGTTCCGCCGGAAGGAAGCCTCTTTGTCGGCCGAGCTGGCCTGGTACGAGGAGTTCACGGCCACCCTCGCCCGGTTGCGGCCGGCGGTGCACGACACGTGAGGAGAATTGCATGATCTTGGTGACCGGCGCGACCGGCCATATCGGCCGCGACATCGCGGGCCGGCTGTCCGAAGCGGGTGCTTCGGTGCGTGCGCTGACCCGCCATCCCGCCACCGCGTCCCTGCCCAGCCAGGTCGACGCGCTACGGGGTGACCTGACCGAGCCCGAGTCCGTACGACGCGCACTGGACGGAGTCGACCGGCTGTACCTGTACTCGGCGGCGCATGCGACGACGGAGTTCCTCGACCTCGCCAGCCGGGCCGGTGTTCGTCGCGTCGTGATGCTCTCCGGGCTCGGCACCAGCCCCGACGTCGTCGAGCGGGCCGTCGGCGCGGCCGGCATCGAATGGACGCATCTGCGGCCGGGCGCGTTCGCGACCAACGCACTGCAGTGGGCGCCGTCCGTCCGCGCCAACGGCGTGGTGCGCACGCCGTACGGGGACGCCACCGACGCGCCGATCCACGAAGCCGACATCGGGGAGGTCGCCGCGGCAGCCCTGCTGCGCGAGGACCACGTCGGCCGCCGGTACGAGCTGACCGGTCCGGAGTCGCTCACCTATCGCGAGCAGGTCGCCCTCATCGGCGAGGCCATCGGCCGTGATATCGCCTTCATCGAGGAATCCCCGGAGCAGGCACGGGAACGCATGATCCGCACCATCCCCGAGGCCATCGTCGAGGAACTGCTCGGCCTGTGGGCCGACCGGGTGGGCGAACCGGCCGCCGTGCTCCCCACGGTGCGTGCGCTCACCGGACACCCGGCTCGCACCTTCGCCCAGTGGGCGGCCGACCACGCCGCTGACTTCGGCTGACCAGCACGGCGGCCGGCGGTCCACGCCGGAGAACTGTACGGCGGCACCGGTCAGCGCCACGGAGTTAGCACAACGCGGCCGCGCAAGCCGCCACGTGCCAGGCGCTCGTGAGCAGCCGCTACCTCGTCCAGCGGCATGGTGTGCGCCACCCGGAGCGTGAGCCGGCCGGCGTCGACCACGGTCACGAGGTCGGCCAACGCGGCACCGTCCGCACGGACGAACACTCGCCCCACCCGGATACCCCGCAGCGGCTGAGGTGCCGCGTCTGGGATGACGGCGGCGAACGATCCGCCACCGCGCACAGCACCCAGCGCATGCCCGCCGAGGACGGCCGCGTCGAGCACCCCGTCGACACCGCCCGGCACCAAGGCCCGTACCACGGGCACCAGGTCCGCGGTACGGGGCACGAACCATTCCGCGCCGAGTTCACCGACCAGCGTCTCGTCACCGTCGCCGGCCAGTGCCACCACCCGCAACCCGCGCCGCACGGCCAGCTGCACCGCGAATCCGCCGACCCCGCCCGCCGCCCCGGTCACCAGAATCGTCTGGCCCTCCCGCAACTCCAGCAGATCGAGCGCCTGCACGGCGGTCAGGCCGTTGAGCGGCAGGGTGGCTGCCTCCACCGTGGAGACCGTCGCCGGGGCGGGAGCCACCGCGTCGGCGTCGAGCACGACGTACTGCGCCTGCGCACCGAGCGCCACGTCGACAAGGTCGAGCAGCCCGACGACGGGCTGTCCGACCGCGGGACCGTCGGCACCGGCGCCAAGCTGGTCCACGGCACCGGCGAGGTCCCAGCCGAGACCGTGGACGGACCGGTCGGGAAGGCCGAGAAGACCGGCAAGCCCGTCACGGGTCGCGAGGTCAACCGGATTGACCGCCGCGGCGTGCACTCGAACCCGCACCTGGCCGGGGCCCGCCTCGGGAACAGGGGCGTCCACGACCCCCACACCGTCACGGCCCTCGTGCGAACGCGCCACCACCGCACGCATCGGAATCGCCTCCTCCTATGTTTGGTTGAACACTCTGTGCCCTAACCTAGGGAGAGCTACACTCCACTGGTAAGTAGGTACCTAGAAGTGCGTTAGGGGTATGGAGGAGAGCAGAGAGCCCATGGCGACCATGACAGCGGCCCGGCGCCGACAGGCCGGCAAGATCGCGTACGACGCGTACCTGGCCGACTGCCCGTCCCGCAAACTGCTGGACCGGCTCAGCGACAAGTGGGTCACGCTGATCCTCGCCGCGCTTGCCGACGGCCCGAGGCGTTACAACGACCTGTCCAGGAAGATCGCCGGAGTCAGCCAGAAGATGCTGACCCAGACGTTGCGCACGCTGGAGCGGGACGGGCTGGTGAACCGCGTGGTCACGCCGACCGTCCCGGTGCGGGTGGACTACGAGCTCACCGCGCTCGGCGGCGAGCTCCTTCCGGTGCTCCGTTCCCTCAAGCTCTGGGCCGACACTCACATCCCGGCGGTCGAAGCCGCCCGTGCCGCCTACGACAAGCGCTCGAGCCGCGGCGGCTGACTTTCTCGGCGGGCCAGGGCATGCAGCTGCGACGCGAGATCACGCAACGGTGGCCTTGCCGCCGCGGCCGACTCCAGGCGGGCAAGAGCGTCGGTCTCCGCCGGTCCGAAGTCCCCTACCGCGCCGGGCACCAGGTCGGTGACCACGCCGTAGCCCTGCAACACCTCGACCACCAGTCCCGCGTCGACCAATGCCGAGCGCAGGCCCTCGGTATCGAACCTGCGGCGCAGCGGCTCGTCGGCAAGCCGGCCGGCGGGATCGTCGAGCAGCTGGTTGGCCTCGACGATCCTGCCGGCCAGCACTCGGTTCAGCACAGCGGCATGGCGGTTGGCCACCAACACCGACACCGCACCGCCCGGCGCCACCGCCCGGGTCAGCCTCGCCACCGCGGCGCCGACATCGTCGACGACCTCCAACATGCCATGGCCCAGCACCAGATCGGCACCACGGGGCGTCACGAGGTCGTCGAGCACGTCCGTGTCGCCCTGCACCGCGGTGATCCGCTCGGACACTCCGGCGTCGACAGCACGGCGGCGCAGAACGGCCAGGGCGTTGGGGCTCGGCTCGACAACGGTGACGACGCATCCGGCGGCCGCCAGCGGCACCGCCCACCCCCCGCTGCCGCCACCAACGTCGAGCACTCGCGGTTGCTCGCCGCCCCGCCGCCGGGCGGCGGCCAGCTCGTCGTCGAGCACGCGGCGCACGGTGTCCGGTCGCATACCCCGAGTCTAGGGCTGGTCAACAAGGGGCCCGCCGGGTAACCGATGGCGACGTCCGGCCGACTTGTCGTAGACCGTAGGCTGCCGGTGTGCATACGGTTGCGGTGTTGAGCCTCAAGGGCGGTGTCGGCAAGACCACTGTCGTCCTTGGACTGGCCTCGGCTGCCCTGCGTCGCGGCGTTCGTACGTTGGTGGTGGACCTGGATCCCCAGTGCAATGCCACGGCGACACTCGAGCCGGCCGAGACTGAGACCACCCTGGTCCACGTCATGGAGAACCCCAAGCCGGACACGGTGCGGGCGGCGATCGCGCCCAGCGGCTGGGGCGACGGTGTCGACGTGCTGGTCGGCGCCGAAGAGGTCGAGGGACTCAATCATCCCGACCCCGGCACCAGCAAGCTCAGCAAGTTGGCCCGCGCGCTGACCGCGGTGCAGCGGATGCTGGCCGATGACGACGACCTGCCCTACCAGCTGGTGCTGCTGGACTGCCCGCCGTCGCTCGGCCAGCTGACCCGCTCCGCGCTGGTCGCGGCCGACCGCGCGCTGCTGGTCACCGAACCGACGATGTTCGCGGTCTCCGGAGTGCAGCGCGCGTTCGAGGCGGTGCAGTCCGAGCGCGAGCAGCACAATCCCGATCTGCAGCCGCTGGGTGTTGTGGTCAACAGGGTT
>JAFAZC010000086.1 GCA_019239965.1 Kutzneria sp.
CATCAGCTGGATGCGCCAGGGGCCCGAGGTCTTCAACGAGGGCTCGGGATCCAAGGGCAAGGTCGTCGGCGCGGTGGCCGTGGTCGCCCTGCTCGTCGCCGCCGCGTTCGGCGCCTACCTGCTTTGGGGCCGCGGTGGCTCGCCGAACGCCGGCGGCCAGAACGACGGCACGACCACGACCACGACGAAACCGAACGACCCGCTGCTCGCCGACCTGCCGGGAATCTCACAGCTTCCTCCTGAGAACCAGATCAGGACATGGGCAGACGTGGTCAAACTGAACTACCTGACCGCCGGGGACAAGCCGAACGAGACGACGGCCTACGAGAGCGGGTCCCCCACCGACGCCCGCGTGGCCATCTCCAAACACGATGACGACAGGATCATCGTGCTCGTCGTCCAGGAGAGCAGCCCCGAGACGGCCAAACAGGCCAAGGCTCAGCTGGGCGACCTGCAAGTCCGCTACGGCCAGACACCGCTCACCGTTCAACCGAACGTGCTGGCATCGGGTCTGGACAATGTCCCTGGTCCGGCGCCCGTGCTGCGCAGGGCGCACTACTACAGCGGACGGTACGTGGTCCGCATCGAGGTGGACGGCGCGAATCCGAACGTGGCCGACAAGGATTTCCGTGACACCCTCACGGCGGAGCTCGCCAAGCTGGCCGCCAATGCCTGAACAGGCCGCCGCGCCGGTCGCGTGCACGATCGTCGCACGCAACTACCTGCCGGCGGCGCAGGTGCTCGCCGACTCCTATCTGCGGCACCACTCGTCGGGCAGGTTCATGATCCTGGTTGTCGACTCCTGGAGCGGGGAGCTGGCCAGCGACAGCGAGCCGCAGGAGGATTCCGGGCCGATCCGACTGTTCGGCCCCGACAAACTCGCCCTCGAGCGTGTCGACTTCCTTCGGATGGCCACCGCCTACACGGTCACCGAGCTGTGTACCGCGGTGAAGCCGTGGCTGCTGCGACACCTGCTCGGCGAGTATCACGCGGTCACCTTCCTCGACCCCGACATCGAGGTGTTCGCGCCCCTGTCCGACCTGGACCAGCTGGCACTGGAACACGGCATCGTGCTCGTTCCACACGTACTTGAGCCAATGCCGCGGGACGGGTTGCGCCCGAGCGAGGGCGACATCATGGCGTCCGGTGTGTTCAACCTCGGCTATGTGACGGTGTCCAGAAAGGCCTTGCCCTTCCTGGACTTCTGGGCCGAGCGGCTGCGTCACGACGCCATCTCGTCGGTCTCCGAGCAACTGTTCACCGATCAGCGCTGGGTGGACAACGTGCCGGCGATGTTCGAGCACACCGTCGTGAGGGACCCCGGGTTCGACGTCGCGTACTGGAACGTCTACCAGCGCGAACTGGCCGTTGCCGAGGACGGCTCGCTGCACGCGGACGGTGTTCCGCTGCGCTTCTTCCACTTCAGCGGCTACCGGCCGGAGAAGCCGTGGCTGCTCAGCACGCACTATGCCGACAAGCCAAGGGTGCTCCTCTCGGAGAACCCGCTGCTGGCACGGCTGTGCGACGGATACCGGGAAAAGCTGGCTGCGGCAGGGTACGCGGAGTCGCTGGAATCGGTTCCCTACCGGTGGAACGTGATGGCCGACGGCACGCCGCTGTCGACGTCCCTGCGCCGGGCGTACCGCTACGCCTGGGTAGAGGCGGAACGCAAGGGGAGGCGTCCGCCACCGACACCTTTCGACACCGCGGACCCTCAGGGCTTCCTGAGCTGGGCCTGCTCTCCGGCTGACAGTGCACAGGCCGCGGTCGGCATGTCCAGGTGGGCCATGTCGGTCTGGCAGGCAAGAGCCGACCTTCACCTGGCCTTCCCCGACCCTCTCGGGGAGGACGCCGAGGAGTTCCGGCATTGGTGTGCGACGTCCGGGGTTGCCGAGGGCGAGTTGCACCATGACGCGGTGCCGACCGGTCCAAGGCCCGGCGCCGCGGTTGCCGTGGTCGACGAGCTCGGTGTCAACGTCCTTGGCTACCTGACGGCGGAGCTCGGGGTCGGTGAGATGGGCAGGTTGGCCCTTGACGCCGTCCTGGCCAGCGGTCTTCCCGTGGCCACGGTCGTGGAGGAGCAGACGGTGCGTAACCGCACCGGACACGTGTTGCCTGACGGCGTGCACACCGAGCCACCTCGGTTCCCGGTGAGCCTGGTCTGCGTGAACGCGGACATGACGTCGGCGACGTTGCGTATGCATCCGGGTCTCGCCGCTGGTCGGCACGTGATCGGACTCTGGTCGTGGGAGCTCGAGGAGTTCCCCGAGTGGATGCATGGCGCCTTCGGTCTCGTCGACGAGGTGTGGACGATCAGTGAGTACTGCCGGCGGGCGATCGCGGCGCACTCGCCGGTGCCGGTGCACACCTTTCCGGTGCCAGTCCGCGATCCGCTCGAGGGCGGCCCACCGCAGGCGAGGCCGAGTGGCGGACCGGTCCGTTTCCTGTTCGCGTTCGACTACAACAGCGTGTTCGACAGGAAGAATCCGCTCGGTCTCGTACACGCCTTCCGGCTGGCGTTTCCCGACCGGACCGATGTCGAGTTGGTCATCAAGTCGATCAATGGCGATCAGCACCTCGCCCAGCGGGAGCGGTTGCGGGTCGCGGTCGGCGACGACGTCAGAATCCGGTTGCTCGAGGACTACCTGACCGGTTCGGAGGTACGCCAGCTGTTCGCCTCAGCGGACTGCTACGTGTCGTTGCACCGCAGTGAGGGCTTCGGTCTCACGGTCGCCGAGGCGATGGCCCACGGCCTGCCTGTGATCGCGACCGACTACTCGGGGACCGCGGAGTTCCTCGTCGAGGGCACCGGCTGGCTCGTACCCTGTCGGCGGGTGCCGGTCGGGGAGAACCAGCATCCCTATCCGCCGGCCGCTCAGTGGGCCGAGCCGGATGTCTCCTCAGCCGTCGAGGCACTTCGGGCCGTGGCGGCGGATCCCGCGCAGGCGCGGCGCCGTGGGCTTGCCGCACGCCGGCACGTCCTGTCGACGAGGACCTTCCAGCGGGCAAGCGCATGGACCGCCGAGCGCGTGGCGTCGGCGGGCGAACGGTGGAGAGACAGACGGCGGGGCACGCCGGTTGCGAGCCGACCCGTGCGGGACGCACTGACACCGGTGCGCGAGTCGAGGGAGGCACTGCGTTGGCGTGCCGACCCTCAATCGTCCAGTCGACTGCCGATCGCCCCACTGATGCGGCGGGCCGTGCTGCGCATGATCGACCATTACGACGTCCATCAGCGCAGGATTCTCGACCATCTGATGGACGGAGTCGAGGGTGGCCTGTCGCGGGTGGCCGACACCGAACGTCGGGCTGAGGAACGCATCACCGTGCGGCAGGAGCGGCTGGAGGGCCGGGTCGCCGAGTTGGAGCGGCTCGGCAAGCAGGTCGCCGCCGACGCCGAGGAACGGGCCCGACAGAACGCCGACCTGACCGCGCGGCTTGCGGCCGCCGAGCGGCGGTGTCGCCAACTCGACGAGAAGCTTGTCGGGATGATGGAGAACCGGGACGCGCGCCTTGACGAAACGGCATTGGCCGCCATGGACCTCAGCCGCAGGGTCCGGGCACTCGATCTCGGCGTGCGCAGCCACCACGACCTGCTTGACCCGGTCACCGATCTGCCGCCGAGTGAAGCGGTACCGACCGATGTCGGCATCCTGCGCCTGCCCGTGGGTGACACTGTCGTCCTGCCCTGGCTGCGTACCTATTCGACCTGGGAGGAGCGGGAGTCCCGGCTGATCGACGACCTGTTGCGGCCTGGTGACACCTTCGTGGACATCGGTGCCCACGTCGGCTACTACACCATAAGGGCGCTGCGCAGGATCGGTGCGGAAGGTGCGGTGTTCGCCGTCGAGCCATGGCAGACGCTGCGGGATCTGCTCGTGCACAACGTCAGGGTCAACCTGCCCGAGCCGGTGGCACAGCGACTGACGCTGCTGCCGGTGGCGGCGTGGGACCAGGATCAACCGCTTCGGCTCGCGCTGGCCGCCGACGGCAACAGCGGCGACAACCGGATCTCCGGCAACGGTCACATCGCCGTGCCTGGAGTCGCGCTGGCCGGTGTCGAGGCATTGCGGACTCGTCGGCTGTCGGTAGTCAAGGTGGACGCACAGGGGCGTGACCACCGGGCCCTCTCCGGTCTGGCCCCCCTGCTCATCCGCGATCGCCCACACGTGGTCTGCGAGTTCTGGCCGGAGGGCATCGGCGAACTCGGCGACAGCCCGGCCGAGACGTTGGACCGCTACCGCTCCTGGGGCTACGAGTTGGTGCCCGTTGTCGCGGACGAGCATGTCGGCCACGGTAACGACGAGTTGATCCGGCAGGCTGCGGCGGAGCCGAGTGGCTTCCTCACGCTCTGGCTGCGTCCGGCAGCCTCGGCGAACTCCGCCGGAGGCTGAGCCGACCGAACCTATACTCGGGGGGCTCTCACCGCCTTGGTACTGACCTGTGCGGGGGCAGATCGGAAGGGGTTGGGTGGCAGTCAATCGGGTGGCAGCGAAACGGCGCGTCGTGTTCATCGACATCGCCAGGGCTGTTGCCGCCCTGCTGGTGGTCGAAAGTCACCTTGCCACCGTCTGGACGGTCATGCACCACGCGTCCTCGCCGGTGCTCGACTTCGTCAACACGCTGTTCACCGATCCTCTGCACGTCTCCAAACAGGGACTCGGTCAGCCGGGAGTACCGATGTTCTTCCTGATCAGCGGGTTCATCGTGACGCCACTGGCAATGCATCAGGGCGCGCCGCGCTTCGCCATCGGCAGGGTGCTGCGAATCTATCCGACGCTGATCGTGGTCGTGCTGCTGACCGGACTGGCGATCACGCTTGGCTTCGAGCCACTGCTGACCGGCCAGGCCGTCGTCGTGAACCCGACGACGCTGCTAACCAACGCGACGCTGGTGAACTACGTCCTCGTACCGCAGGTCGTGCTGGTCGGAGTCGCCTGGACCCTGGTTGTCGAGGTGATCTTCTACTTTCTGCTCATCGCGCTGCTTCCTCTGGTGAGGCGGATGCTCTGGTTAGCGATCACCGTCGAGCTGACCTTCGTCCAGGTGGTCCTGATGACCGCTCGGGCGTTCAACGACAACTATCTGCTCTTCGCGGTTTCGGTGTCCTTTCTGCCGATCGTGATCATGGGACAGGTGATCTGGTCGGCGTACACCAGGCGGATTCGGTTGTGGGCGGCGGGATTACTACTGGCAGCGAGCTGGTGCCTGTACACCTGGGCCGGACTGCGTGACATGGGGCGACTGGACAATTCCTACGACCTGTCGCTGGCGATCGCGGTGCTGTGCCTGCTGATGGGCCTGTTCGCGGAGGACAGGCTGGCCGAGCGCAGAGTCTGGACCTGGCTGTCGGAGCGGACCTACTCGATATACCTCTGGCACGGTCTCGTTGGCTACGCCATGCTGACCGCTGTGTACCCGTACGTCGGTTTCGAGGTCGGGTTCCTGATCGCGGTCGTCGCCACGTTCGTCGCCGTCGAGATCGGCTACCGGCTGATCGAACGGCCCAGTCACATCCTCAGCAGGAAACTGTCGAGGCCAAAGGACTCCCGGAAGTCGACGCGGGACATTCCCGCGGAGATCGCGGCGGAGGTCACCGCCCAGATACCGCGGATCACTGGGGCACGCCAGGCGCCGGCGCATCGCGCCGGCGATGGGTCAGGCGGGCCGCCGCCGCCACCTCCGGAACGTCCCCGTCGCCAGCACAACCGTCAACACCACGATGGCCGCCACGCCGTCCGCCCGTTCCCGGCTGCCGGCGTCCGACGCGGTCGATGAGCAACGCCGGTCACCGCGGTGGAGCCTGCTACTTGCGTGGGTGTGCCGCCACGGCGGTGGCGACGGCGTCGAGCACCGCCGGCTGCAGCAGAACGGAAACACCCGGCGCGATGCCGCGCTCGACCATCTCGACCACGATCGTGTCGCTGTCGACGGCGTACTGGGCCGCACGAGCGGGATCCGCCTCGAGGGCACCTTCCTGAATGATACTGGCGTCAGTGAAGGCAGCCGCGATGAACGGCGTCGCGTATGTGGTGAACGAGTCACCGAACCAGGTCGTTCTACCGCCGATCATTCCTGTCACCGGTCCGTCGGTGTGGAACGAGGTGACTTTGCGTGCGTCGTAGAGCCCCTGCTGAGTACGGTCGACGGTGCCGTCGGGAGCAAGGCTGTACCTGTCGGTGCTGTCGACGCCGGTCCGTCCCAGCAGGGGTGGCAGATCTGCCTCACCGCTGTAAGGGCCGGACTTGGCGACCTTCCAGGTCTGGTCGACCCCGGATTCGATCGTGTCGACAACCGCCCTCACCATGAGCAGGCCTCCGGCGAACGTCCAGTGACTGTCCTGCGGGAAGTACAGCGGGGAGCCCGTTCTCGCCGCTTCCTGGTTCAGAGTGGAGCGCAGATCGACCGCACCGGCTTGGCTGGTGATCCTCGGCCAGAACCGGTCGCGCAGCGCGGCCGCACAGTCCTTACCCGCGTACTGGTCGGGCAACCGGTCAGGGACGGCTGTCGACTTGTCCGGCGGGACGACCAGCACGAACCTGCGTCCGGACTTCTCGACCGCGGCCTTGAACCGGATCACCTCAGCGAGAACGTCGTCCAACGACTCCCGCGGCTGACACTTGGCGTGCATGTCCTCCCCGTAGTACATCCAGCCGTCTCGCCCCTCGATCACCTTGGGATAGACCGTGTCGTGCGGCTGGGCGTCGCCGACTGTGGCGCCGGGAGCAACCTCGGAGCCGCCCGCGCCAAGCGAGGGAGGCTCGCCGAACAGTCCTCTACTGATCTTGTCGCTGGCCTGGATGGCACCGAGCCGGAAAGGAAGGTTGTCCACGGCCCACGGCCCCAGCGCCGTGAAGAATCCCCACCCCTGGGAGAGGCTGGGGAACGGGTGCAGTGCCCGGTTCTCGATCGCCGGCGGTTCACCGAACAGGCAGAGCCCGACGATCGGGGTGAAGAAGAACATGACCGCACAGACCAGGGCGGTCCGCTGTCGTCCGTGACGGGGTCGGTAGAGCGGATGGTCCTTGGGCAACCGCGACTCGTGGTGCGGTATCGGCTGCGTGTCCTCTCCCGCCCACTCTCGCACTCCCGCACGATATATGGGCTTCGTCAGGACAGCACGAACCAGCGATCGA
The DNA here is from genome assembly GCA_019239965.1 of Kutzneria sp. Lineage (GTDB taxonomy): Bacteria > Actinomycetota > Actinomycetes > Mycobacteriales > Pseudonocardiaceae > Kutzneria. The sequence goes on from JAFAZC010000086.1 coordinate 7,137, forward strand.
CTGAGTGTTTTAGGTCACATTAGCTGCGTTCCGTGACACGACCCAGGGAAAGCGCTCACCAACGGCTACTGTTGGTAGCAGTTCGCGGACATGTCAACAGTCACGGTATCCCCAAATGGGTGAATATCTGAGACCGTCTTCAGAATCGTCGTTACTGACGGTCCAACAAGGGCCCGGCGGCGTCAACGAGCAGCCGGCGCTTGTGGGGGCGCAGCCTTGGAGGCAGTGATGGCATTGCAGGTCGCCGCGCTGGTCGTTGCCAGCCTGGTGCTCGTGGTCAGGGTGGTCGTCGCACTGCATGACCACCCGTCCAAGCCGATCAACAGGTAGTGCGACATGGAACGTGCACTGGACGGATTGGCTGAGTTGCGTCAACGCGGCTTCCAGTTCATGAACATTCATGACGGCGACGGTCAACTTGATCAGATCATGGGCTTCCGTCAGCTGCGTGGCTACGTTGACACGCTGATGTTCCGTTCGGTGTCCGACGCACGCGCATGCCGGACTCCCGCGGCGCAGCGGTCGACAAGGTCCACACCGGCGGTGTGGTCGTTCGAGGGCGGCCTCGCCGAGACGATCGACCGGCTGTTGGAGTTGCCCCTGCCGGGCACACCGCTGGCTCCGATACTGGCAAAGCGGTCAGTACCGGATCTGACGCTGGCCGGTATGAATCCCTTCCAGCTGTGGACTCCGCCCGGCCAGATTGCTTAGCGCACAGATTCAGATTGCTTAGCGCACAGATTTGGGCGGGGACAGTATCGCGTTCCCCGCCCAATCAAATCGAGCCGCTCAGAAGCGAATCGTCACAACGTTGGCAACATAACCGGTATTGTCCGCATTACTGGTTCCGACGACCTGGACATAGTCGCCCTGGTGGGGAATACCATTGGTAAACAGCGTCTTATCGGTGACAAAGAATACAGTGACTCGGCCGGAGTCATCGGTCGCTCCGACATTGAAACCAGCGTTGGTGATCGCCGTGATCGGCCCCTGAACGGTGATCTGCTCCCTGCTCGCGACAGCAGGTGAGCTGTGGTCCGGTGCAGCCGTCGCCACAGCACTACCCGCGAAGACACACCCACATAACAACGCGCCAATAAGTGCGGTGCCAACAAGCTTCTTCATCGCCGTCCTTTTTCTCACGCGGTCAACATTCTCATGGAGCCGGATCACAGGTTGTGCGACTCACACATGAGGACGCTCGGAATAAAGGGCAGTTGCCAGTTCGTGTCACTCGTCACATCGATTTCTCCGATCGCCGATGTGTTTGTCGACAGCGCCGGCGCGTTCGGTCAGCTGCTGGGCTGGATCGCACGCATGATCAGGTGTCCACCGTCGAATACATGCCCCCCAGTCCAGTCAACCGTGATCACACCGCAAACTCCCGGAAGAACGAACCTCAGCGCGGCGGGAGCCGGAGCGTCCGGATCGTCACCGTCAGCGACCGGTATCCCGGTCCACCGCAGCGGGAGCTGGGCCCCGTGGGCGTCGTCAAGGACAACCGCGGGCGTGCGGTCCTCCTCTTCCCTGTCGCCCCGCGTCGGCAGTACTCGGCCCACCGCATCCACGAATTGCGGCTCCTGCGGGAATCCGGAGACAGCACAGGTGCTGCCCGGCCTGGCGGTCAGAGTCAACAGCGCGGCGCGCTGGCCGGCACCTGCCTCAACGTGACCAAGCGTGCCGGTTAAGTCGGCCGCGGAGCAGGCAGCCGGGGCAGCACCGGCGGCAGCCGCCGTGCCGCCGAACGCGACGGTGCCCAGCGCGACGGCTGTCACAACGGGCAGAACGCTCTTCTTCACATGGACTCCTCAGTCACGACGAATGATAGGGGGACGCCCCTTCACCCGAAGGGTTGACTCTGCGTGACCGCAGTCACCGTCGGTTCCACGTGGAACGAAGGTGATCGACGAGCAGGCGCCCCCCGGTGTCGACCAGTGCCGGATTGGCCAGCTGCGAGCCGACCGCGACCGGTCACGGGGGCAGCACGTAGCCTCGCCGTATGGAGATCACTGACACCGCGGCCATTGTCACCGGGGCGGCCTCCGGACTGGGGGGAGCGACCGCGCGGACCCTGGCCGCCCGGGGCGCGAAGGTGTTCGCGCTAGATCTGCCCGACCCCATCGGGAAGGCCGCCCCCATCGAGGGCGTCACCTGTCTCGCCGCCGACGTGACCGACGCCGACCAGGTGAGGGCGGCCGTCGGCACGGCGGCTGCCTCCGACCGGCCTCTGCGCATCCTGGTGAACTGCGCGGGCGTTGGAACCGCGGGCCGAGTGCTTGGCAAGAGCGGACCGCACGATCTCGACGTGTACCGCAGGGTCATCGAGGTCAACCTGATCGGCACGTTCAATGTGCTACGCCTTGCCGCCGAAGCCATGGCCAAGACGGCCGAGTTGGCCGACGGACAGCGCGGCGTGGTGGTGAACACTGCTTCTGTCGCCGCCTTCGACGGCCAGATCGGGCAGGTCGCCTATGCCTCGTCCAAAGGGGGTGTTGTCGGACTCACCCTTCCTGCCGCCCGGGAACTGGCTTCCTCGGGCATCCGGGTGATGACGATCGCCCCCGGCATCATCGACACTCCCATGCTCGCCGGGGTGTCCGAGACGTTTCGCGCCGGGCTGGCCGCTGGAGTGCCGTTTCCCAAGCGCCTCGGCCTCCCCTCCGAGTACGCCCAACTCGTGGTAGCGATCGTCGAGCACGACTACCTCAACGGCGAGGTGATCCGGATGGATGGCGCACTGCGGATGGCGCCCCGCTGAACCACCCCACGTCCTGGACAACTACAGGTCGCCGGCGTAGGGAAGATCGTCCATTGCCGGTGAGGACATCCAGTTCCGAAGCGCCAGCGTGGCGCGCACATCGTCCTCGTTGTACTCCAGCAGGCGCTGGCGCTGGGACTCGTCGGCAGGCGCATCGTTCATGCCGACCGCGGCTCGGTACCAGCGCATGGAGTTCTCACCACCAGCTTCGGGATCACGCCACCGGAAGCCCGCCACCGGCGCGATTGTCTTGAGTCCCTTGCCACGCGCACACAGGAACTGGTCGCGAACGCTGCCGAACACGTCGACCCAGGCCGCTGAGGACACGAACTTCCTGACCTGGGACACCGTTGGTATGCCCTGGCGTCCGCCGAAACGCTCGGCCGACGCCAGCATCCAACGGTTCTCGGCGAGCTCGTTGTAGCAGTAGGCACGGAAGGTGAGCCCGCGCGCCGCGGCACGCCGTACGATCTCCATCAGCCAGGTCCAGAACTCGGCGAACGACCGCGCCTCGTCGTCGCACGGCAGCGGCTCCCACGTGACGAATGACCGGTACCCAGGCGGCTCACCAACGTCGGCACCGGTCAGCAGGCAACCCCACATGTAGGCGCCGGCATCACCGAAACTCTCCATGTCCACGTCGACCTCGACATCGGCTCGCGGCACGGTGATCCGGCGCGCTCTGCGGACCACGGTCAGGTCACGCAGCCAGGCACGCGCGAGCACCACCGCGTCTTCCCGCGCCATTCCCACCAACGCGACGGGCACCTCGTCGACGGCGGCCAACTGGTCCACTGTGGTGATACCCGCCCGACGCAACTGCATGGCGTCCTCACCACGGACCACTAGGCTGACGTCCCGCGATGCGCGCAACGTTGCCTCGCACACGGGCCACCACGGGCAATCGCGGCACTCCACGATCCTGGACGGCATGGCCAACGGCTGGCCACCCGTTGCGGCGGCGACAGCGACGGCCAACCGGTCGGCCAGCCGACTGTCGTATTCGGCAAGGGCTGTCCTGCCTCCGGGCCAGGTGGGCGCCGCCAGGTCGTGCCAGACCACCACGTCGGCATCCATACCGACGACCCCGGCCAGAGCGTGACCGTCGTCGGCGAACCCACAGGCCCGAAGCATCCGCATCACGTGCGCCAACCTCAGCTGGTCACGGGGTTGTGGCCGCACCTTGCGGCATGCGTCGACGTGGCTGCCCGCCGGGGTCGGGTCCCGCAGCGGGGAGGTGCGCGCCCCCGAACCAGGATCGGTGACCTTGTGACGAACGACGAGAACCGGCACGTAGCCGGCCCCGGCACGGACCAGCAGATCGATCCCGCCACGTCGGCCACCCTCGAGGTCAAGCGGCAGCTGGGGGGCCCAGACGAAACGCGCTCCACCAGCGAGCGCGGCGAGCGTGGCGCGCTCGCGTTCGGCCGGCTCGGCATCGAGCGCGATCTCTGTCCACCCCGTGGTGACCAGTGCGGCCATCCGGTCCGCGACCATCCGACGGTGAGTCCTCGCGTCGGCCCGACGCTGTTCGCCTGTCGGATCCGGCGGGGCCTTCCGCGCATTGGCCATCGCCGGATCGTTCTCCAGGTGCACGCGCCGGCGGCAGCGGGTCACCACCCCGGCGTCGAGCAGCACTGAAGATGTCACGGTGTGCAGCCTAGGCCGCCCCTCCGACAGCCGCACCGACCCTCGGGTGATCTTCACTGAGCCCACTCGTCACACACCCCTGCCGCCGCCTCATTACGCTCACGTCCGTGGCGAGACGGCGGCTCCCGGCGCACCGCGCGACACGCGTGGTGCGCGGCGGGCTGCTCACCATTGGATCGGCCGGGCTCGCGATGACAGCGCACGGCCTTGCCGGCGGCGGCTTGCTGGACTCGGTACCCGCACTGCCGTTGACGTTTCTGCTCGCGACGGTCGGCACGACGATCGCGGACCGCTGGCGCGGCGAGTCCGCAATGTTGGCGGTACTCGGGTTCACCGAACTCGGCCAGCACGTTCTACTGTCGATATCGCACGGTCAGCACGCCGCCCGGCCGGATCCGATACTGATGGCGGCCGCGCACGCCGCTGCCACACTGGTCACCGCGGCGCTGCTCGCGGGCGCGAACACCGCGATCACCACAGTCGTGTCGTCACTTGCCGCGCTGCTGCCCGACGCACCGCCGACCCTGGTTCCCAGGGCCACGAAGGCCCGTCGCCCGATTGCCATGTCGCCGCACAGTCATCTGCTCCACGTGCTGCTGCGCAGGATGTCCGCACGACGTGGTCCGCCCCGCGCCTGCTGACCCAGATCTCGTTCCCTGCCCGGCGACCGGCCATGGTCGGTCGTTTCCCCATGCTCAGGAGAGCAGCATGTCAACACCACGCACCATCCTGCGTATCGGCAGCGTCATGACCGGTGTCGGTCTCGCCGTCATCGCCACCGCCGTCCCCGCATCCGCGCATGTCACGGCGAACACCACCGCTGCCGTCCAAGGCAGCTCGAGCAAGGTCACCTTCCGGGTACCCAACGAGGACGCCACGGCCGGCACAGTGCGGGTGCAGGTCACCCTGCCGACCACGACTCCGGTCCCCGGCGCGTCGATCAGGCCCGTTCCCGGCTGGAGGGCCAGCATCGAGACGGCCACCCTGGACAAAGCGGTCAGGGAAAACAACGTCGACGTGGTCAAGGCGGTCAAAACGATCACGTGGACCGCCGAGCCCGGTGTCCGGATCGGCCCAGGCGAGTTCCAGGAGTTCGACGTCTCCCTCGAGTCGCTGCCGGACGACACCAACAAGCTGATCTTGCCGGCAGTGCAGACCTACGACAGCGGCCGCGTGGTCAGCTGGAGCGACCAGCCCCCCTCAGACGGTCAGCCCGAGCCGGAACACCCCGCACCCGTGATCACACTGCAACCCAAGCAGGACGATTCAGACGGAATGAGCACGAGTGATTCCGGGGCCATCACCACCACGGCCCGGGCAGGCGCCGACACAGTCGCCCGTTGGCTCGGCGGAGCCGGACTGGTCGTCGGCGCACTTGGTCTCGGCTTCGGTGGCGGCTCCGTGCTGCGCAACCGCAAGCCGTCGGCCAGCTCCGGGAACGGACGAGGAAAAACCACGTGAAGCGGTTCGTCGCGGCCCTGCTCCTCGCGACGGCGTGCATGATCGGCATTGCCGCGCCGGCGTTCGCGCACAACGTCCTGATCAGCAGTGATCCCAGACAAGGATCGTCAGTCGAGACCAGCCCCCACGAGGTCACCCTCACGTTCGACCTGCCGATCCAGAACGGCGACTTCGACGTAGTCACGATCACCGGACCCGGCGGCACGCGGTGGGAAGCCGGCACCGCGACCGTGCGGAGCAACGTGATCAGCGCACCGGTCCGCACGCTGGGACCCGCCGGCGACTACACCATCGGATATCGGATCCTGTCCGCGGACGGGCATCCGGTCTCCGGCGCGGTGACGTTCACCCTGACAAAGGCCGGCAACGGCACGCCGGCATCGGTGACGGTGAGGCCGCCCGGCCAGTCGGGTGCCGATTCGGTGCCGACCTGGATCTGGATCGCCGGCGGTGTCGCGCTGCTGGTCGCCGGGGTGATGGTCGCGATCCGGTTCGGCAGGAAAGTCGACGGGCCATAGCTCCTGCCGGACACCGATGCGGCGGTCGCAAGACGAGGAAGGACGTCCGGGGTGGCACCTGCGCGAACCGTCACACGGGGTGGGTGCGGCCTCGTCGCCGGCCTCTGCCTGGCCGCACTCGCGGGATCGGTCATCGGCACCACGCTGACTGGCAGAACAGCGGTTCCCGGTGTCGTCGAACCCGGTACGTTCGCCCGCTACGGGTTGGCGGCAGCGCGGGTACTGCTCGACGTGTCCACATTGGGCACGGTCGGGGTGAGCCTGCTGCCGGTGCTGCTCGGCTCCGGCCGTCGGAAACAGACTGTGCCGGTGCTGCGCTCCGCACTCCGGGCCGGCATGCTCGCCTCCGGTGGCTGGGTGCTCGGCGGTCTGGTGTCGCTGGTGCTCCAGACCGCCGAGCTGCGTCCAGACCGCATGCCGACCGTTGGCTCCATCGTCGACTACGTGGCGCTGTTCCACTCCGGTCAGGCGCTGGCGATCAGCACCGCGGTCGCGCTGGTGCACTTCGGTCTCACCGTCGTCATGGTTCGGTGCGGCCACCGCGGACTCACCGAGCCGCGGATCGTGCTCTCGGTGTTCGGTCTGCTACCACTGCCGGTCACGGGGCACGCGTCCGACGTCGGTCTCGAGTGGGGCGGACAGAGCCTGGGCATGGTGTCAATGGAGCTGCACGTGATGGCCGCCGCGAGCTGGACCGGTGGGTTGGCCGCGGTCGGCGCCTTTGTTGTCGCCAATCGGTCGCTGTTGGCTGTGACGCTACCGAGGTTCTCCTGGCTGGCCACGCTGTGTCTTGCCGTCGTAGGCGTGACCGGAGTGGTCAATGCCCTGCTCACGCTGTACGAGTCCCCGGGAGCGAATCCGGTGACGGCCCTGTTTACGACGTACTACGGCTGGATCCTCTTTGGCAAAATCGGCTGTTACGGCGTGCTCGCCGCCCTCGGTGGCACCATTCGGCTGCGGATGCTGCCCCGGATCGCAAGCCACCAGCGGGTGGCGGCATTGGCCAGCTGGATCTCCGTGGAAGCGACCATCATGGGGCTGGCCTACGGCCTTGCCGTTGTCCTGGTACGCACACCCATGACCTAATGCCGCTTGCCCAGAGTGCCACTGACCGGAGTCTTTGTGATCAGTCAGTCGCGTTCGGTGAGCTGCGCCGTCTGCGGCTGCTGGCGAAGCTCAGACAGGCGGGCGAGCGCGACCGTGCCCCGTCGCTCCAGTTCCTGACGGTCGATCCAGCCGGCCGCGTAGTGCCGGTACGTCTGGGCGAGCATCACCAGCTCGGCGAGGTAATCGGCTGACCGCCGACGCCTGGCCTCCGGAAGCGCAGTGATCAGCGGCAACTGGTTGTTCACGACGTCGTCGAGTATCCGCGCGGTGCGCAGGGCACGCCGTGCCCGCCACCTGGTCCAGAGCCGATGCCCGACCCGGCAAGCGGATATTTGGTCCGAGACGCGCCTTCTATCGAAACTCGCCACCGCGCCAACTCACCTCGCCTCCATGCATAGCGACCTCAGGGCACGCTGCCCCTGAAGTCGTCCGGGGCCGAAGCTGCGTTACCGGGACGTGACGCTACCGGTAAGGCACCCATCGAGTGAAGATGTCTCCAGCACGAACCGAACGTAGCCGGCGGCGAAGTTCGGAGCGGATATTGGGGTTGCTCCGGGCAATGGGCAGGACAGCCGCGGTGAGTTTGAGTTCGCGGATCTCCCGAAGCACCGAAAAACCATCCCATCGGGTGACATCAAAACCGTACGCCTCGGCGAGCTGTTCATGCTTGTTCACTGTGTGGTGAAAACGCAGTTGGCCAACGGCGATGGGTACGAGGTCCCATTCGCGCGGTCCGACGCACGTCGTGTCGAAATCGCACAGCACTGTGCCGCCCGGAGTCGTGATCACATTGCCGAGATGCGCGTCGCCGTGCACAACGCCGCGCGGCAACTCGTAGTCGACCTCGGCGAGCCTCGACTCGACCTCGTCACAGCGGCGCAGCAGGAAGTCGACATCGTCGGGGTCCCATCCTTCGGCGTCGGAGATCCGCCTGCGGAGATCGTCGATCGGATTCCACTCCGGCAACTCGGCGTCCCCGACGGGAATGTCGTGCATCTGCCGCAGCAACGTCGCCAGCTCGGCGGCGGTGGGCTCCGCGCCGCTGTCTGGCACCTCTTGCCAGAACGTCGCCGAGTGGATGCCGACGTGCAGCGGCTGCGTCACATCCGGCAGCAATTCGACGGCCGGCACGGAATAGTCGGCCAGCAGCCTGGCCGCGTTCACCACGTTGTCCGCCCGGTGCCGCAGCCCGGGAGTGAGGACGATCCTGACAACGACGGGATGTCGGGCGAGGCGGAACACCGCGTTGTTGACGAAACGGATGAGCTCCGCACCTCGAGCATCGAGCCCCACCTCCGCGCACGCATCAGCGAGGACCGCACGGAGCCGGTCCTTGCTGGACCGCCCGTCGGTAAGGGAAGTGGTCGCCAGGGGAGTAGTCACTGTGGTTATACCGTCCGATACACCTTGAGCCGCTCGGCGAGGTCGAGCGCCGCCGAATTGTTCTTCCGTCGCGACGCCTCGATCTGCAACGGCTTGAGCCGGGCGACGACCCGCTTCGACTTGATCGCCTCGCCGAGCTTCATGGCCTGATTACCCACTTTCACGCCCTGATCCACGTCGCCGACCCGCATGTGGTTCTCCGCGAGCATGCTCAGCCCGAAGACGTGGGTCCGCTGCATGTTGCTCTCGTAGCCCTCGTTGCATTTGACCAGCTCGTTGACTGCTAGCGGTGCGTACTTCAGCCGGTTCTCCTCAAACTCGCCGAGGGCGCTGAGAGCCGAACCGATCATCCCGTGCAGGTCGTTGACATCGAAGAACTTCACCCAGCTCGGCACGTCCTCGGACTGGGCCCGCTCGAACTCGTCACGAGTCCGTCCGATCATCCGCTGTACCTGGTCCTGCCGGTTCAGTTTGCCGTAGGCCCAGGCCTCGTTCGCACACAGCACCGCGACCGTCAGGGCCGATCCGGATTCCTGTGCGGCGATCTGTCCGAGCTGGAACATCTTGAGTGCCTCGCCAGGGGCCTCGTTCTGCAGGTAGACCCGGCCCATCCGATAGAGGATGTTGGCTACCAGGCCGTTGTCGCCGCCCTGTTTGGCCAGCTCGAGCGCCTTGGCGAAGTGCGTTCGGGCCGAATCGAGCAGCCCGATGTCGAAGGACGTCCAGCCGGCGAGGCTGTGCATGTCCGCGACGGCTTTGAACAGTCGGCTCCGAACCACATCGGATGAGGTGACCTCGAGCAGCTGCCGCGTCCAGGAAAGCTGGGCCACCACGGCGTCCCGACAGAACCCGCCGCCGTACTGGTAGTCCAGTGAGCGCAGGGCACGTGTCGCGGCCTCGATCTGCCGGACGTCGGTGAGTCCGATCCGGTTGGGCGTGGGTGTCTGGGCAGCGGTGGCGACCCACTGGCCGGTGTCCGGCCCGAGCACCTGGGCTCCCATCGTCACCGCCGCGGCGTGCTGCAGGAACTGGCGGCGTTTCACTTCCTCGTCCTCGCGCTGCTCGGCTTCGTCGACGCCGCCGGCAAGCTTCAACGCCGTGGTCTCGTCATAGGCGAGACCCATGTAGCCACGGGGCACACCAAGGCCGTCCGCGATCCTGGCAAGCACGTCGTAGGCCATGACCTGTCGTCCCTTGAGGATCTCCGACACCTCGGACTGGGACTGGCCGGTCATGGCCGCGATCTGCCGTTGGGACACGCCAACGCGCCGCAGCTGCCGGTACACCGAACTCACGTCCCGTGCGGCCAGCGCGTTGCGCATCTCCTGTCGCTCCCAGTTATCCGGACTCACGGGAGAGTTCTGGGAACCAATACTGTTCAATTGCGCCCCCTCACGGTTCGACGGGCGTCACCCGAAGAGTAAGGGCTTTTCTCTTCGATGGTGAAGGGCTGATCGGCGAGGCTGATCGGTTGAGCCGAAGCCGGGCGACCGTTCATCGTGTATCTACCACCGATCAGCGCTGCGACGCCCCATTAGGTTTGATGTGGTCGCAATCTAGTCTCCCGTAAGCGACCAAGCACGGAGGGATACGGCAGCTGTGGATCTCGTTGAGCAAGCTGTTGCCCCTGTGGTCGACCCAAGACGGGCATGGCGTGTCAGCTGCAGCGACGTGGTCAATCGGGAACGTTGTCTGACCGTCGTCGCTGACAAGGGCAAGGTGGTCCTGACGGGCCCCCCTGGTGAGACCGCGGTGCTGTCGGCTGGCCAGCTCGGCCAGTTGAGGACAGCCCTGCGCGAGGCCGCCGACCAGGCGGAAAGGTAACGGTGACGTTCAGGTGGACGAGATTCTCGGCCAGGTCCTGCGGAACGCGGTGTGGGAGCGGTTGGACATGCTCTCCGAATTGGCAAACCAGGCTGACGCGCCCTCGCTGCTGTGCGTCGCACGTTCCGAGCTGCCTCGACTGACCGACGGCTGGCGGGCACTGCTGGCCAGCCACGAGCCGGACGAGCGTGGCAACTGCCCGGAATGCTCCACCAGGTGGCGGCAGCAGAAGTCGCCGTGCTCGGTATGGCGGTCGGCGTACGAACATCTGGTGGCCGGTGGTCTGGCACCCCGGCCCGCGCGTCACATGATGAGCCATCGTGACGAGGAGACGGCGATGGAGCAGCGCGGCTCACGCCACAGATCAGTGGTCACAACCCACTAGCTGGCGGCCTCGGCCACTCGGAAACCCCGGTCCGAGCACTTGGCCGATCAACCGCCGAGGGCCGGCGATCCCGGGACGCGCGAACCCCCGACCGCGACGTACCGGATCGCCGGCCCCGGTTCCACCAGGCTTCCGCGGACCGGCGCCGAGGTAAACCGCCTCCCGCCCGGTACCGGCCCGCGGGCTCCAACCCGGCGTCGGTGTCTGTTTTCCCCGGACAGGCACCGACGCCGTCCCATGACCGACGAGCATCCGCGACACGGATGACAACCTGCACAGTGCACCCTATTGGGTGGCGAGGTGCCGTTCCCTGGTGCAGCGTCCGCTGACACGATCAAGGAAGCGTGTCGGAACCGGTCGAGGTCAATGGGTCATGTCACAGTCGGCGAGAGCTGTCAGCCAGTCCATGGACGTGAACTTTTCTTTAATTTCCCCCCGTGCCAGGTGATCGCGTGAACGACATGCCACCCGTTCAAGGCAAGATGACGTCCCATCACCACTTCCCGAGGAGCCGCTAGGCGTGGTCACCGAAGACTTTCCCGAGGACCGCATGCAGGTACGAGACGTCGGCACCACGGGGTCGAGCATCGAGACGAGGTCAGCCTCCATGGTCGCTACCACTGACGTCATTCCGCTCCGGCGCAAACCAGTCCAACAACGAAGCGCGCAACGGGTCGAACGCATGCTGGAGGCGTGCGCGTCACTGATCGAAGAGGTCGGCTACGACCGGGTTACGACGACCTTGATCGCTGATCGGGCCGGCGTGGCCGTCGGTTCGCTGTACCAGTTCTTTCCCGACAAGCGTGCTGTTGTGCAGGCCCTCAGCCTTCGCAATCTGGAGCGCTTCATCGCCACGCTGGTGGAACGCTTCGAGTCGGCCGAACTCGAGCACTGGTGGGACGCGGTCGATTCGATGTTCGACGTGTACGTCGAGATGCATCGGACGGTTCCAGCATTCAGCCAGCTACATTTCGGCGACGTCGATGTCAGACTGCTCAGTGCGAAGAAGGACAACAACGCGGTGATCGCCGAAAGTCTCACCGCGATCATGACGAAGCGGTTCGGCCTTAATACCGACAACCTACAGTTGCCGGTCGTGGTGGCGCTCGAAGCAGCGGAAGGGGTCCTCGAATTTGCCTTCCGTCGCGACAATCATGGCGATCAGGAGGTCATCGCCGAGGCAAAAGCGTTGGTAAAGGGCTACTTGTCAACCTGGCTTGGCGACGTGGCGCGGTAACCCGAACGGCACCGGCGCCCGTGTGGGCGACAAATCAGCTGGCCGTGGCGAGTATCTGCTCGTACACCACCTCGTTGACCCAGCGGGTCACCGCCGTGTGTTCGCTGGGGGCGTGCTCCCGCTTGCCCACGAGGTCCATCGACACTGTGCCGTCGGGATCGGCGGTCACGATCGACACCCCATACCGACGAGCCCGCGGCAGACAGTTGGTCAGGTAGTCATCGGTCAGTGCCACTGACGACGGCAACACCATGGCGGCAGCGCCATGCAGCGTGAAGGGCACAGTGGAAGCAAGGCCGGTGCGCCAGTGCTTGGCGACAGCAAGGACGCCTCTCACCCGGACAGCCGCCGGCGGAACCTGGCCGGCCAGCTCGGGCCATACCCAGGTCGCGACCGTCGTGCGGTCCACGACGGGTCCACAGCCGAAACACAGCCGCTCCGCATGTGCGTCCGGCAACAGCTCGGCGACCACGACCACCTTCCGGCCGAGCAGTGTCATCTGCGGCAACACGATGCCGTGCCATCCCAGCGTCTCGACGGCCTTGGTCGCGAGCTGCTGGGAAGGTGCGGGGAGCTCAACCGCGGGAACGGCGTGGGGCGGCAGCATGGTCGCGTTCTTGTGCACTGCTGCCGTGTTGCCTGCATGGCGGCTCACAAACGTCGCCTCCTCGTCTCAGCGTCGACGACTCTGCCGTCGCATCCGTTCTGGTGCGTTACTGGATTACCAGGTCTGACCGGCCCGGATTCCCCTATCGCCGCAGTCCTGCGGCTGACGGCAAGATGCGATCGGTGACCGGTCAAAGACCACCGAACCGACTTCGGCCCGACGATGCTGCCGTTCGTGTGAATGGCGCCGACGGGCGGTCATCCCTTGCTACTGAGACGATGACCGACGGGGCACGCCACCGTTATCGCAGGTAGTCGGCGTAGAGCTGCTCGTAGACCGGCGCCGCCGACCGGCGCCGAAGGACAGACGAGGCCCATACGATGGACGCCGGGCGGTCGGCAGTGGAACCAGACCGGGCACTGGCCGACCGTTCGTCGCTCCCGGACGACCGGACGCCAGCAATGCGATGCCGCGGTGAACCACCGGTGTGCCGCGAGACACTCGCGTGATCGAACCGGTACAGTTTCTCTCCGGCATTGGAGATGCCTGGCTGGCCCACCCGCACCCGGCATGAGGTGGACAAATCCGCCGAAGGGTGTGCACTCCCCAGGAATACGTTCCCAGTTCTGTCTGATGTCGACACCCATAGTGGCGTCCTTGTCTTTCTCGCCGAGCCGGGCGGTGAAAAGCGAGGACACATGCCCAACCGAACGTCATTGATCCGGCGGCTCGCCGACCTGCGCAGCATCTACACGGGCGAGACCGACTCGTCCGTGCTCCCCTCGATCAGCCAGGGCGGACAACGTCTTGACGCCCGGGACCGAGCGCTGCTTCTTGAGGCACTCGACCACAACTGGGCCACCAGAGCTATGGGGGAGAACTCGTTGCCACCGCCGGCGACACACATCCGCCAGGCGCTCCTTCCTGACGCGAGAACCCCGGGCCAGCGCGAGTTCGAGGCGGCCGTGCTGGCCGCGGCCAGTCGCGCGGTCAACTACCTGCACTTGAGAAGGCCAGCCAACCTGTTGCGACCGGCGAGAGTGTTCCGAATGGTGCGGCCGCAGCCTGTCGAGCTGGTGCTGCACGTCGAACCGTGCTCACTGGCCCCGCTCCTGTTGGAGCTGATGCCGAGGATCACCGAGGACGATGTGCTCGGTGTCCCCGGGCTGCGGGCCAGGCTCCACCGAAGACACGTCGAGTTGTACCTGGTAGACACCGATCCGGTGGCAACCGTGCTGCTGGCTGGCGTGTCATACCCGACAGTGGACGGCTGCGATGGCCTTCGTCGAAGCCGCCGCTCCCGATGTTGGCGGGCCCCACTGGCTCGGCAACGACGCCCACCCGCTGACCTCGCAGGAAGCTGCGGCACTCGCCGATCGGCACCGGTCACCTGGACCGGCGTATCTGAGCAGTGCCTTGCTGCGAAGGGCACTGGTCTTCGGTGACGCGCTGTGGTTCACCGTCTGGGCACGCGGCTGTGACACCATCAAGGCCGAATGGCCGCTGGGCCCGTCCCTACCGACGATCGCCGGCCGGCTGCTCGATCCCGTCTTCGGGCTGCCCGGTGACGTCTTCCGGGTCAGCTACGTTTGCGAGGACTATCTCTGCATCACCGACGACCACGGTCCGCGCTGCGCACGGCATCCGCGGTCCGGTCCCGCGCGGCTGGTGCTGTGCCCATCCCATGGTCCTGACGGCGGCTTCAACGCCCACTACTTGACGACGGGATGGCACGACGCCGGGCAGCCATGGTCAGCATGGGACAAGGTGTTCAGCGCCCCGAATCCGAAGTATCCGGCTCAACTGCGGCCCCAGCTGTCCTGACCTCGAGGGACTTCCTGACATGGACATGGCGTCCCCGTGAGGACGTGCGTTCAACGCCTTCTCGGGGGCGAACCCCTTCAGGTGACTCATATCACTAGCGGTGATATTTCGGTGACCCATTCCGGGAACACGGACTTGCCGGGGCGAGCTGTCACCTCGCTCACGAGAAAACCTCGTCGTCAACAGTGTCTACTCGCGATTATTCGCCAGGCGGGCCGGCCGACGTCCCAGGGCGCCACGCAGGACATGCGAACCGACTCCCGAAGGCATACGGTGTGCTTTCAGGCTCGTCCGCGAACACACGGCGGGGACTCGGCGCTCCACAGGCGCGAAACACCAGGTCGGGAGCCACGAGGATGACCCAAAACAAACAAAACAGTGGCATGGTCCGTGCTTTCCACGGACTATGCCACCTGATGCGTGGGCGAGGGGGGAGTTGAACCCCCACGTCCTTTCGGACACACGGACCTGAACCGTGCGCGTCTGCCATTCCGCCACTCGCCCCCGTGCGGGGGGAACACTAGCATGATCGAAGGATGGACTGCTAATTGGACGGTGTCTCCTCTCGCGCCCACGGATACGATCGGGTCAAGGAGTCGTCGCGTGGAGGATCGTCGTGGGACGCGTACAGCGCTTCGAGCGCCGCCTTGAAGGCGTTGTCGGCAACGCCTTCGCGCGTGTGTTCGGGGGCAGCGTCGTCCCTCAGGAGGTGGCGCAGGCGCTACAGCGAGAGGGCGAGTCGAACGTCCGCGAGCTGGCAGGCGGCCACCTACTCGCACCGAACCACTTCCGGGTGCTGCTTGGGCCGGCCGACCATGACCGCCTGGCCGGTGCCGAGCAGGACGAACAGCGGATCACCGAACTACTCACGGACTGTGTTCGTGAGTATCTGGCGGAGCACGGATGGGATACCTATGGTGACGTCGTAGTCTCCCTGGGACGCTCCGACGCACTGCACACGGGACAGTTTCTCACCAGTTCGTCCGTCGACCCGGATGTCCGACGGCCAGCACCACCTCGCACCGTAGGAGACGGATCCATGAGCCAGCCACCCGGCCAGTACCCTCCCCAAGACCCGTACGGGCAACATCAAGGTCAGCAACAGGGTTACGGCTATGACCAGGGCTACCCCCAGCAAGGCGGCTACCCACAACAGGGCGGCTACGACCAGGGCTACCCCCAGCAAGGCGGGTATGACCAGGGCTACCCACAACAGGGCGGCTACCCCCAGCAAGGCGGCTACGACCAGGGCTACCCCCAGCAGGATCCGTACGGTGCACCCGGTGGAGCGCCTGTCAGCCCGCGTCAGGTCACGGCCATACTGCAATTGGACGACGGTTCGAACCGCACGTATAACCTGAAGCAGGGTGGCAACGTCGTCGGACGTGGTCAGGACGCAGATTTCCGCCTTCCCGACACCGGGGTCTCCAGAAGGCACCTGGAGATCACCTGGGATGGTCAGAGTGCGATGCTCGCTGATCTAGGCTCCACGAACGGCAGCACGGTGAACGGCACCCCGGTGCAGACCTGGCAGCTCGCCGACGGCGACGTCGTGCGGGTGGGTCATTCGTCACTGGTGTTCCGCATGCAGGGCTGAGAAGTCACGCGGGTGGTACGACGTCAGGCGGGAGTGGTCACAACACGTGCCAGAGCTGGTGTTGCAGCTGACCAGAGCAGGGTTCCTCGCCCTGCTCTGGTTGTTCGTGCTGGTCGCCTTGCGAGTGGTTCGGTCTGACCTCTACGCCGCCTCTGGACTGCGTGCTTCGGTTCCTGGCGTCTTCCGGAGGAATTCGAAACAGGCTGCGAAGGGCAAGGCCGCCCGGCAACTGGTGGTGACCCACGGCGTGCTGGCCGGTACCCGCATCTCGCTGGACGGTCGGCCGATTCTCATCGGCCGTGCCGACGACTCAACGCTGGTGCTCGACGACGACTTCGCCTCGACTCGGCATGCGAGGCTGTCGTTGCGTGGCGCCGACTGGTACGTGGAGGACTTGGGCTCCACGAACGGCACTTATCTCGACCGGGCGAAGGTCACGGCACCCCTCCGGGTCCCGCTCGGTGCCCCGATCCGAATCGGCAAGACAGTGATCGAGCTGCGCACATGACCCTTGTCCTCCAATACGCCGCCCGCAGTGACCGCGGCCTGGTCCGCGCCAATAACCAGGATTCGGTCTATGCGGGCCCTCGGCTGCTCGCACTCGCCGACGGAATGGGTGGCCATGCCGCCGGTGAGGTCGCCAGCAAGGTCGTCGTCGCCGCGCTTGCCCCCCTCGACGACGACGAACCAGGCGATGACCTTCTCGACCAGCTCCGCAGCGCGGTTCTCGACGGCAACGGTGCCATCGCCGAGCTGGTCGCACACGATCCTGATCTCGACGGAATGGGCACGACCCTGACCGCGGTGCTGTTCTCCGGCAACCGGCTCGGTCTCGTACACGTCGGCGACTCGCGCGCCTATCTGCTGCGCAACGGATCGTTCACACAGATCACCCACGACGACACGTTCGTCCAGTCGCTGATCGACGAAGGCCAGATCACCGAGGAGGAGGCCAACGTCCATCCGCAGCGCTCGCTGCTGCTGCGCGCGCTGACCGGCCATGATGTGGAGCCCAGTCTTGCCGTCCGGGAGGCACGAGCGGGTGATCGCTACCTACTGTGCTCCGACGGCCTGTGTTCCTACGTCAGCCATGAGACGCTGTCCGAGGCGATCAAGATCCCCGATCCACAGGCGTGTGCCGACCGGATGATCGAGCTGGCGCTGCGCGCCGGCGGTCCGGACAACGTCACGGTGATCATCGCCGACGTGGTGGATGTCGACTTCGGTGAGGACGCACCCATCGTGGCGGGTGCCGCCGGCGATGGCAGCACCGACCAGCCGCCTCCGGATTCGCCAGCGTCGCGGGCCGAAGCGATCACCGCTCCGCGTACTCCCCCTCCTCCGCCCCCGGTACATGCGGATCCGGACCCCAAGGCGAAGACACGCAAACAGGTCCGGTTACTCGCCTGGATCCTGGTCGTCATCGGGGTACTCACGCTCGGCGCCGGCGGTACCGTGTGGTGGGTGCTCGGTCAGTACTACGTTGGTGCTACCGGTGACGGCAAGGTCGTGATTTTCCAGGGCGTCCGGGGCAGCGTGCTCGGTGTCCAGTTGCACCGGGTCGCGGAGGCGTCCTGCCTGGGTACGGACCAGCCGAACTGCCAGTCGCTGACCCTGGACGAGTTGCAGGAGTCGGCTCGGGAAGACATCCGCAAGGGCGTGATCGCGGACAAGCCGGGCATCGACGGTGCCCGGGACGTCGTCCAGCGGCTGTGGCTCAGCGGGTTGCTCACACCGTGCCCGTCCACGAACAGCACCACATCCACGCCCTCCTCCATCCAGCCGACCTCGATCGTGGCCGCGACATCCGTCAGCGGCACACCGACCGCGGCGACGAGTACGTCCGCACAGCCCACGTCCACGGTTGCCCCTTCGACACCATCGGGGACCGGGGGGGCGAGCGTGCCGAGTGAGGCGCAGCTTCCAGGCAAGAACTGCAGGAAGGTCGGCTGATGTCCGAGCCGGCCGGTGTACTCGGTGCGGCCACGGCACATGTGAATGTGTCGGGCCAGCCTCCGACGCCGACCCGGCGTGGCACCGAGCTGACCATGCTCGGCTTCGTCATGGGCCTGCTGGTGTTCGCGTTCGTGATCATTCTGGAGAACGAGAACCGGACCTTCAGCCCGGACGTACTGCTGTACCTCGGTGGACTTCTCGGTCTGTTCGTGGTGTCCCACCTGGCGATACGCACGTTCGCGCCGTATGCGGACCCGCTGATCCTGCCGTGTGCGGCGATGCTCAACGGGCTGAGCGTGGCGATGCTGTACCGGCTGGATCCCGCGATAGCCCATTCGAACGCCGCACCGAAACAAATGCTCTGGATGGTGCTGTCGATCGCGGCGATGGCCGGCACCCTGTGGCTGGTCAAGGATCACCGGACGCTGGCCCGCTACGGCTACACCTTCGGCCTCGTCGGACTTTTCCTGCTGGTGCTCCCCGGCCTGCTGCCGTGCAGCCTTTCCTGCGTTGGCGGCGCGAAACTGTGGATTCTCATCGGACCCGTGTCGGTCCAGCCGGGTGAGTTCGCCAAGATCTTGATCATCGTTTTCGTCGCCGCCTTCCTCGTGGCCAAGCGGGATCTGTTCACCATCGCGGGCAGGAAGGTGCTCGGTGTCGAGCTACCGCGTCTGCGCGACACCGGGCCACTGCTAGTCGCCTGGGCGGTCGCGATCGGGGTGTTGATGATCGAGAAGGAGCTCGGCGCCTCGTTGATGTTCTTCGGCGCGGTGCTGGCGATGATCTACCTTGCCACCGAGCGCGCCTCCTGGGTGTGGATCGGAATCGTGTTGTTCATGGGCGGCGCCACCGTGGCGTACAAGCTGTTCACCCATGTGCAGACCCGAGTGACCAACTGGATCGACCCGTTCGCCGACGCACAGGGCGATGGCTACCAGATGGTCCAGTCCCTGTTCAGCCTTGGCAGCGGTGGGGTGGTCGGCTCAGGCTTCGGTGCGGGCCACCCCGATATCGTGCCCGTGGTCAGCAGCGACTTCATCGTGTCGGCGTTCGGCGAGGAACTCGGTTTCGTCGGACTGACCGCGATCGTGCTGGTGTACCTGGTACTGGCGATGCGTGGGCTGCGCAGTGCGCTCGCCGTGCGGGACACCTTCGGCAAGCTGCTCGCCGGTGGCCTGTCGTTCCTGCTGATGTGGCAGGTGTTCGTTGTCGTCGGCGGGGTGAGCAAACTCATTCCACAGACCGGCCTGACCGCTCCTTTCCTCTCCGCGGGTGGATCGTCGCTCGCCGCCAGCTACATCATGATCGCGCTGCTGTTGCGTGTTTCGGACGCGGCCCGTCGCCCACAGGTGGCCCGTCCGAAACCCCATACACCGATCGCCCAGGCGAGCACCGTCCTCGTGGAGCGTCCGACGTGAACAAACCATTGCGCAGGATCGGTCTCGCCATGATGGTGATGATCGTTCTCCTGCTCGCCAACCTCACCTATGTCCAGGTGATCAACGCCGACACCTACGCGAAGGACCCGGCCAACACGAGGACACTGCTCGAGGAGTACAGCCGGCAGCGCGGGCAGATCGTCAGCGCGACAGGAACCATCCTGGCGAACTCCGTCGAGACCAAGGACGCTCAGCGCTACCTGCGAAAATACCCGGACGGGGCGATGTACGCCCCGATCACCGGCTACTACTCGTCGATGTACGGAACGACCGGGATCGAACACGCCGAGGATGACGTGCTCAACGGCTCGTCGGCAAAGCTGTTCGTGCGCAGGCTCTCGGATCTGATCACCGGTCGGACCCCGCAGGGAGGCAACGTCCGGCTGACCATCGATCCGAAGACGCAGCAGGCCGCCTTCCAGGCCATGACAGCGCAGCACTACACCGGTGCCGTTGTCGCCATCAAGCCAGCGACCGGCGAAATCCTCGCGATGGTCAGCACGCCGTCCTTCGACCCGAACCCGCTGGCCTCACATGACGACAACGACCAGCAGACGCTGATGAATCAGCTCAAGGGCGACCCGAAACAGGTTCTCGTCAACCGCGCTGTCCAGGAGAAACTGCCGCCCGGTTCGACGTTCAAACTCGTGGTGGCGGCAGCCGCACTGAGCAGCGGTACCGCGGACGCGAACACTCCGAGCCTTCCGGCCGACGCCACGATAACCCTGCCGGACACCGCCACGACACTGTCCAACTTCGCCAACCAGCCCTGCCCGGAAAGCACCAACAACCAGGTCTCGGTGGCCACCGCGATCAAGTACTCCTGCAACACGGCCTTCGCCACGCTCGCCGGAAAGGTCGGCAAGGACAACCTGACCGCGCAGGCCGCGAAGTTCGGCATCGGCCAGAACGACCTCACCATCCCGCTGCCGGTAGTGGCCTCCACGGTCGGCTCGCTGTCGGACCAGGCCTCGCTGTACCAGTCGGGAATCGGCCAGCGTGACGTGGCGCTGACCCCGCTGCAGGACGCCATGGTGGCGGCCACGATCGCCAACGGCGGCATCCGCATGCAGCCGCAGCTGGTGCGCGACATCCTCGCGCCGGACATGTCGGCCATCTCGTCGTTCGCCCCGGAAGAGGCGGGCGACCCCGCGGTCACCAAGGATATCGCGGATCAGCTGCGCGACATGATGATCCAGTCCGAGGCGCACACCGGCGGTGACGGGAAGGTCCCCGGGCGGACCATCGCCTCCAAGACTGGCACCGCGGAGCACGGCAACAGCCCGAAAACCACCCCTCCACACGCCTGGTACGTGGCCTTCGCGCCCGCGGAGAACCCGCAAATCGCGGTGTGCGTCGTCGTCGAGAACGGCGGCAACCGGGGGCTGGCGGCGACCGGCGGTTCCGTTGCCGCCGGTGTTGGACGGGCAACCATCAACGCTTATCTGTCCGCTGGAGGATGACCGATGCTCTCCTCCGGGCAGCTGCTCGCCGACCGCTACCGCCTGGTCCGTTGCATCGCGGTTGGCGGCATGGGCGAGGTGTGGGAGGCCACCGACTCCCGGCTCGACCGCGCCGTCGCGGTCAAGGTGCTCAAACCGGAGCTCAGTGGAGCAGCCGAGTTCCTGCACCGTTTCCGCACCGAGGCAAGGATGACCGCGTCGCTCAACCACCCCGGCATCGCCGCGGTGCACGATTACGGTGAGACCACCGTCGCTCCCGATGGGCAGGCTGACGACGGCAAGCGGGACATCGCCTACCTGGTGATGGAGCTGGTCGAGGGCGACCCCCTCGCGACGCTGCTGGCAAGACACGGCCGACTCAGCGCGGACCTGACGCTGGACATCCTGCGACAGGCTGGCCAAGCGCTGCAGGCAGCACACGAGCAGGGATACGTGCATCGTGACGTGAAGCCGGGAAATATCCTGCTCACTCCGGCAGGCAGGGTGAAGTTGACCGACTTCGGTATTGCCAAGGCGGCCGACGCGGTTCCCGTCACCCATTCCGGGATGGTGATGGGCACGGCTCACTACATCGCTCCCGAGCAGGCAACAGGCCAGGACGCCGAGCCAGCGAGCGACGTATACTCGCTCGCCGTCGTCGGCTACGAGTGCCTCGCCGGACATCGGCCGTTCCTGTCCGAAAGCGCGGTGACCGTGGCGATGATGCACATCCGGGAGCCTCCTCCCACGCTGCCGGCGGACGTGCCACCAGCGGCCCGTGCACTGATCGAAGCCACCCTGGTGAAGGATCCTCGCCAGCGCTACCGCAGCGGCGGCGAGTTCGCGGCCGCTGTCGCCGCGGCACAGGCCGGGCTGCCTCTTCCCATCCCGTCCGGGGTAGGTGTGCTGACACCGGGACCTATGGGCACCCCGCCAGCCCACCCGCATCCGTTATCCCCGCGGCCTCCCGTGTTGGCGGCCGTTCCGGTGATTCCACCGCAGGGTTCCCCTGCCGGAGTCCCGACACCTGCCAGCACCGGTACCTTTCTCCTTGGCCCACCACCGCAGACAGATCAGAGCAAGGCCGGTCAGCGCAGGATCGGCCTGTGGGTGCTGCTCGCGGTGCTGGTGATCGTACTGGTGGGACTGCTGACGGCTTGGGGGTTGCGGGCGTGGCTCAGCTCGGAAACCACGGGCACCGGTTCGCCTGCGGAAACCGCTCGCCGCACCACCGCGGGCATGCCTGGCGAGAGCGAGGATTCGCAGGCCGTCTTCACGGCCGGGGTGACCCGTCAGTTCACGCAGCAAGGCTTGGGGCCACCAGCATGGACCACGATGGCTAGAGAACCGAGGGATCAGGAGCGCTGCCGGGTGAACGCCGCGACACCGAATGGCTCTGTTCCGCATCGGTCGCAGGTGACCGTCCTGTGTTCGGGGCAGGCCCCCGATGGCTGAAGCGGATGGCAGGGCATGATGATACGACCGTTGACGAGGAACGAGACGACGCACCGATGAGCACTCCGCGACTGCTCTCCAACCGTTACGAACTGGGCGATACCCTTGGCTACGGTGGAATGTCGGAGGTCCACAAAGGCCGCGACGTCCGTCTTGGCAGGGACGTGGCCGTCAAGGTGCTCCGCGCCGATCTCGCCAGGGATCCCCAGTTCCAGGAGCGCTTCCGGCGCGAGGCGCAGAACGCCGCCGCGCTGAATCATCCCGCGATCGTCGCCGTGTACGACACCGGCGAGGCCAAGACCGACTACGGTCCGCTTCCCTACATCGTCATGGAGTACGTCGACGGGCGGACGCTGCGTGACATCGTCAAGGCACAGGGACCGCTGTCGGGCAAACGGGCCATGGAGGTCATGGCCGATGTCTGCGCGGCGCTCGACTTCAGCCATCGGCACGGCATCATCCACCGGGACGTCAAACCGGCCAACGTCATGATCACCAAAACCGGCGCGGTCAAGGTGATGGACTTCGGGATCGCCCGTGCCGTGCACGATGGGCAGGCCGCGGTGACGCAGACGGCCGCGGTGATCGGGACGGCCCAGTACCTTTCCCCAGAGCAGGCTCGCGGTGAGGCTGTCGACGCGCGGAGCGACGTCTACGCGGCTGGCTGTGTGCTGTTCGAACTGATGACCGGTCAGCCCCCGTTCACCGGCGACTCGCCTGTCTCGGTCGCCTACCAGCATGTCCGGGAGGAGCCGCCGGCTCCGTCGTCGCTGAACCCGAACGTGACCTCCGCGCTGGACTCCATCGTGCTCAAGGCCATGGCCAAGGGACCGGCGAACCGCTACCAATCCGCCGCAGAGATGCGGGCTGACCTGGTTCGAGTGCTCTCCGGACAGCGCCCGTCAGCGCCAGCGGTGATGACCGCACAGGACCGCACGGCGCTCATGGGTAACGGGACCGCCACCCGCACCCAGGTGGTCACCGGACGGCACCGCCCCAACCCGTCCAGTGGTCTGTCCGACCGCCGTTCGTACGGCATCGCCTCCGCGGAGGAGGAGATCCGGCGACGCCAACGCAAGCGGCTGCTCACTATCGCCGGCGTGGTGCTCGCCTGCATCGTGGTGCTGGCACTCGCGGCCTGGTTGACCACGAAACTGCTCGGCAACGGCGGCGGCAACAGCGCACAGTTGCCCGATGTACGCGGCGATACCTTCGCGACGGCGCAGGCCAAGTTGGGGACGGCGGGGTTCACCCAGGTCACGCCGAAGCTGGTCAGCTGCCAGCCGTCCGGACCGTGTAAGACCGCAGACATCGGACATGTCTTCGACGAGGATCCCAAGCCCCAGCCGGGGAGCACGATCCCCAAGGACACGAAAATCACGCTCAGTGTTGGTACGAGTCCCAACCCCGTGGCGATTCCCGACGTCAAGGGAAAGAGTCCTGAGGACGCGGCCAAGGCTCTGCAGGAGGCGGGCTTCCTCGTCAATCCGACCAACAGCAGCGAGGAAGTCACCGACCAGGACGCGGATCTCGTCAACAAGGTCACCGGGACCAATCCGGCGATCGGGACCACCCAACCGCCCGGTACGACGGTCACCTTGGTGGTGGGCAAGGCACCCGAGCAAAAGACCGTGCCCAACGTCGTCGGCCAGAACTACGACGCCGCGGCACAGCTCATCACGGATGCCGGTTTCAAGGTCTCCAAGCAGACGACGTCGAGCAACCAACCCGCCGGAGTAGTGGTCAAGCAGACGCCGGAGGGCAACAGCAAGCAAAAGCCGGGCACCACCGTCACGCTGTACGTTTCGCTCGCCGACCAGTTCACGATGCCCAGCATCACCGGCATGACCAGGGCTCAGGCTCAGCAGACACTGGCGGCGCTTGGGTGGAAGGGGGCGTTCAACTCCAGTGACGTGCCCACCAACGACATCACCCAGATAGGCAGGATCTCCGACTTCGACCCTCCCGCGGGGTCGGCGGTCGGCCAGAACAGCACGATCAACATCAAGGTCTACAGCTACTCAGCGGCCCCGACCACGTCGTCCAGATCAGGGGGAAACTGACCGTCAGCGGCTCCTTTCGCCTGGCCCGTCACCTCGCGGGGCGGGCGACACGGCGTGTCTCGTCCTCCAGTCTGACGACCAAGTCCTCATCTACCGGCTGACCGCAGGTCGCCAGCCAATTGGCCAGTATCCGATGCCCGCCTTCGGTCAACACCGACTCGGGATGGAACTGGACTCCCTCGATGGGGAGTTCACGGTGCCGCATCGCCATGACCACGCCGCCGGCCGTGCGGCCGGTCACCTCCAGCTCGGCAGGAACTGTCTCAGGCAGCACGGCCAGTGAGTGGTACCTGGTCGCGACGAACGGTGTCGGCAGCCCGGCAAGCACACCGGCCTTGTCGTGCTCCACCAGACTGGTCTTGCCGTGCAGCAGCTCCGGCGCCCGCTCGACGGTCGCGCCGAAAACCACCCCGATCGCCTGGTGTCCGAGGCAGACCCCGAGCACCGGTATCCGGCGCCGGGCGCACTGCCGGACGATGTCGGTGCTTGCCCCGGCACGTTCCGGTACGCCCGGACCGGGACTGATCAGAACGCCGTCGACTTCGTCGAGGTCAGACCGCCTGACGACATCGTTGCGCAGCACCCGGCATTGGGCGCCGAGTTGGGCGAGGTAGTGCACCAGGTTGTAGACGAAGCTGTCGTAGTTGTCGACGACGAGCACTCTCATCCGGGACACCCTCGTTGCGGCAGGACTACGTCGCTACAAGGCTACTGGGTGGTTACCTGGTTGAACGGGAGCATCGCCTCGACCCACGGGAACACGACAAACATCAGCAACGCCACCACGAGCAACACGGCGGCCACCGCCTCGGCGATCCTGACCGGGAGCGGTCCTGGCAGATGCCGCCAGATCCACCCGTACACGTCAGTCGGTCTCCTTCAGCTCAGGGGGAGGCGTTGGATGCGCGGGATCCTTCGTGTAGTGCTTGGTCAGTAGGGCGTGCAGGATGAGTCGGTGCGTTGAGTAGAACTTGGGGGTGCACGTGGTCAGGGTGAGCAACTTGGCCATCTGGTCCGGCGGCAACACCAGGCCGTCGTGGTGCGGCACCGGAGCGATCACGTCGCCCTCGGTCGGCAGCACCGTCTCCTGGCCGACGAGCCCTGCATAGGGTCCGCTGAGCCCGCCGAGGGCTTTGCACTTGTCCTGACTACCCTTGGCCGACGTGCTCCACCCGGCGGTCTCACCCGCCAGCGGCAGCAGACGGTAGACGTACCAGTCACTGGCGGTTTCCACGACGATGGCGTCGCAGGAGCTGACCAGGTCCAGATCGTTGAAGGGGTTGCCCTTGCCGACCCGGTGCCCGGCGATGGACACGTTGCCCGGCTCACCGGGCAGCGCGGTGCCCTTGTAATGGCCGGGACCAATGTCGAGGTCGTCGGGGTCGGCGCCCTCGATCACCGTGTAGTGGTTGTCGGGTCCGAGCGCCGGGATGTACAGCTTCGCGAAACCCTTGCCGTCGGTGAGGTCAAAGTGGGTGCCGCGCTGGTTCTTCCACAGGTCGTCAAGGTCAGACGTTGCCTGGTTCTGTTTTCCCGAGGAGATCAGGTCGGTCCAGTAGACCTCGTAGAAAGCGAACAGGAGGACAACGAGGCCGGCGGTGATGAACAGTTCGCTGAGCGTCCGCACCACCGTGGTGCTGTTCAGCCGCGGCCGGCGGCTCTCGCCCTCGGTATCGTCGTCCAGCGGTGTTCTGTGGGTGAACAACTCCTCGGCCCGCTCGTGCACGGGCGTGATGACGTCGACCCTCGGCATGAACTCGGTGGGCTGCTCACGGTCGACGACCCTGGAGTGCCGACCGGACGGGCGCGCCACCGGCGGACGGCCGATGCGCAGGGTCGGGACGTTGTGCCGGCCGGTGGCGCGCCTGTGTCGAGCGCCACGCCGCGGCCCGGGCGGCAGGTTGCCGAGCCACGGTTCACTCACGAGCCCCTCCTCGCGAGAACGCGTGGGCCGTACCAGCGTCGCCGTTTCTAACCGCGACCTCCCAGGGTCGTTCACGCGTCCTCCTCACCGAGACTCATCGTCCACCCGAGCCTAAGCGCTACTGCGTTCGATGGTGGGCTCGCAGGCTCGCTACTGTGTTTGACGGGTGAGCTCGCAGGCTCGCTCACGAAACGACCTCCTGTGGCTACGGCAGCCAGCTAGCAGTCCGCCGGTCTCACCGGTTAGGTTAACGTGTTGCCCGTGGGAATGGTTGCTTCTCGGCAGCCGCACCGGTTGGTCACCGCGAAGTCAGGCGAGGAAGATGCCCAAGTCGAAGGTTCGCAAGAAGAGTGTCTACACCCCACCGGCCGATCGGCGCACCCCGGTGAAGGCGAAATTGGCGGGTCCGTCACATCCGATATACGTGGCGGCCTTTCTGAGCATGATGCTGCTCGGACTCGCCTGGCTGGTCGTGTACTACCTGGTACCAGTCGGTATTCCGTTCATGGAGCCGCTCGGCGCGTGGAACTTCCTCATCGGATTCGCTTTGATGATCATCGGACTGCTGATGACGATGCGCTGGCGTTGACGCTCCAGTCCTACCAGGACTGAGCGCACCAGCAGGTCAGGCTCGGATTTCGAGCGCCGATTGTCGGTTTCCCGCGAACCGAACAACGTCGATGTAAGTCATCCCCACTGGGGACAACTCCTGTGGATAACTTTGGCCCGAAATGCACAACCGCCGGTCAAAGGCCTCAGTTCTCCACAATATCGAGAAAGCCGTGATCACGGTCGCATACTCTTGACAGCGTCTCCCTGCGGCAGGAGGGCACGGGTGGCGAGCATGCCCAACCGGACCTGGTCCCCGTCTCCCACGCTGGTCGGCGTCGGCTGGACATGCGCGGCCGGCGCGGTGCTGTGGACGTTGTTCACCCACGACAGGGGCGGTCAGCTGCTGGTTGGCGGGGCCGGACTGCTGCTGGCGGTGCTCTCGCTGCACGGCACACTGGCACGACCACGGCTGAGTGCTGATCCTCAGGGAATCACCATCCGCGGGATGTTCGGCAGACGCCATTGGCCCTGGCCTCGGATCCGGAGTCGAACCGTTCACGGCAGACGGCTCGGCCGGAGCACGGTCACCCTGGAACTGACCGTGCTCCCTGCCGAGGAACTGATCATCCTTGGGCAGCTCGACCTCGGGGCCGACCCTGAGGACGTCGCCTCCGAACTCAGGGCGCTTCGTCCCTGAGCAAGGAAGCCGGCCTTCGACAGGAGGTCAACAGCCCAAAGGACAGTACGCCTCGAGCAACTGCTGGTCGCGAACGACGAACAGGACCGAAAGCAGAACGACGAGCGCGGCGATCGAACCCGCCTGCCACAGTGACCGGTTGTCCTTCGGTGCGTAGACGATGCCGATCGTCGCCAGCGTACCGGCGACGAGGCCGCCGACATGTCCGAGCAGGGAGATCCCCGGCAGGGTGACACTGATGACCACGTTGAAGGCAATCGTGATCAGAATCTGCCTGGGGTTCAGTTTCAGCCGGAGCATCGCCACGAGGATGCAGCCCATCAGCCCGTAAAGCGCGGTCGACGCGCCAGCGACGGCCTGGCCCGGATAGCCGAGCAGGAACACCGCTACCCCGCCACCCACCATTGACACCAGGTAGATCGCGATGAACCGGATCCTGCCGAACACCTGCTCCAGGTCTCTGCCGATGATCCACAGCGACACCATGTTGACCACCAGGTGCAGCGGACCGATGTGCAGGAAACCCGAGGTGAACAGCTGCCACCAGTGACCGGTGACCGCGGTCGCGATGGGCTGGAGCGCCCACTCCCTGAACAACGGGGCCTGGGAATTGCCGATGACGCTGCGTGCCTGGAGTGCGGTGATCCCGAAGACGACGACGTTGACGGCGATGAGCGCCGGAACGAGGACCGGCTGCCGCACTGGCCGGGCACCAGCGGCGGTGACCGGCTGTCGGATGCTGCGCCGCCCCTGCTGGACGCAGTCCACACACTGGTGACCGACAGACGCCTCGCGCAGGCACTGGGGACAGGCCGGCCGATCGCAACGGGTGCAGCGCAGCCCGGTGGGCCGGTCGCCGTGTCGGTAACAGACCAGTCCCACCCCACCGGGTTGCTCGGACGAGGCGGTCACGTGCTACTCGCGATCAATGGTGATCTTCTCAATGACGACCTCGGTCAACGGTCGGTCGTTCCGATCAGTGGCGGTACCGGCAATGGCGTCGACGACGTCGCGCGACTGCTGGTCCCGAACCTCACCGAAAATGGTGTGCTTGAGGTTCAGGTGCGGGGTTGGGCCTACAGTGATGAAGAACTGCGACCCGTTGGTGTTGCGCCCGGCATTGGCCATCGCCAGCAGGTACGGCCTGTCGAAGCGCAACTCGGAGTGAAACTCGTCGGCGAACTCGAAGCCGGGGCCGCCGCGACCGGTACCGGTCGGGTCACCGCCCTGGATCATGAAACCCCTGATCACCCGATGGAAGATCGCGCCGTCGTAGAACGGGCCCGAGCCCTCACCCCCCGCGTTGGGTGAATGGTAGGCCTTCGTGCCGTCGGCGAGCCCGACGAAGTTTCCCACCGTCTTCGGTGCGTGGTTCGGGAACAGGTAAAGCCGGATGTCGCCGAGCGTGGTGTGCAAGGTCGCCCCGGCGATCGAATCGATGCTGTCAGCCACGCGTCCATCGTGCCATCTCGGAGTCACGACACGGCAGTCGCCCGGGAACCGTCCGGGACGAGCGAGGTCACAGTTTCAGATTGGCGATCACCTGCTTGGTGATCTCCCTTCCCTTGACACTCTGCGGCTGGTCGGTGTTGACCACGATCGCGGTGCCCGCCTTGGCCACGGCGTAGACAGCGCCCTTGCCGGGGGAGAGCAGGCCACCCTCCCAGCCTCCTGGCAGTTCGGCCTTGCTCGAGGTCTGCACCGGAGCCGCGCGGTCGACGAGGCCTCTTGCCACGGCGGTGTCGCCGACATAGACCTGGACGGTGACCGCCTTGGCGTGCCCGAAGGTGTAGAAGAAGCAGGCGGGGTGTGGCTTGTCCGCCGAGATCTGGACCGCCGTGACCTTCTCACCGTCGGCATCGGCCACGGCGTCCGACGTCAGGTAGGGGCATGACCTGTCGGCGGCCGGCTGTGGTTGCGGCGGCAGGGAGACGGAGGTCGGGGCGACCGAGGTGCTCGTCGGCGTCTCGGTGCCGGCCGACGGGGCGCAGCCGGCCACGGTGACGCCGGCAAGAAGGAGTCCGGTGGTTAGCGCAGCTCTTCTCATAGGCCGACCAGTGAACCAGAACCGCGCCGAGGATCGCCACTCGAAGTCGTCTCAGACCTGTCGCCCGTATCAACATCCCGTCCGCCTGCCGGACCTTGGTCAGTCGCCTGTGCGATAACGGCCCGCGGCACACGCCGACAGCAGCCGCGTCCACCGTTACTGAGAGTGACTCTATTGGATGAACTTGGCGCCGTTGCCTACTGCGAATCCACTGACCACGGCACCCTAAGCGGTTATCGGAATGTGGCACAGCTGTAACAAAGTTCCCGGGTTCACACGATGCCCAGACGCAAGATCAAGTGAGGAGTGGGCATGGCAGAGGCACTGCGCCTGGACATCCAGGCAGCCAAGGACAAGATGCAGGCGCGGCGAGGCACAAGTCGTGAGATGAGACGCCTCACGAAACACCTGGCGAACGACGAGCAGGTTGAAGTCATGGCAGGAGGTGTCTACGGCACGGGTCGGGGGCTGGTCGTTCTCACGGACCGCCGTTTACTCTTCGTGCTCGAAGCACTCAACCGGCAGGTCGCCGAGGAATTCCCGATTGAGAAGGTCTCGTCAGTGCGGTGGTCGGCCGCCTTCACCGGGGGCAGCATGACCATCGCCACCTTGGGCGTTGAGGTTGAGATCGCTGGCATGAACAAGAAGGACGGCAAGCAGATGATGGACGCCATCGACGAGCGCTTGGCGACTTCACCGCTCCCTCGTCACACCTGATGCTTCGTCAGTCGCCCCGGCTGATCTCGGGTGACGGTGGTGCTGAGGCGACTCCGGCGCGACGTACGATCTCACGTGTGACCAGCAGAGCCACGTCGGCGCAGCGCCTGCGTGACCTCGTGCGGCTGCGCCGTGTTCGCGACCGGATCGACCGGGAGTACGCGCAGCCGCTGGACGTCGAGGCGCTCGCCCGCGGCGTGCACATGTCGGCCGGACACCTCAGCCGCGAGTTCCGGCTCGTCTACGGCGAGTCGCCGTACGCCTACCTGATAACGCGGCGCATCGAGCGCGCGATGGCGCTGCTGCGTCATGGTGACCTCAACGTCACCGAGGTCTGTTTCGCGGTCGGCTGCTCGTCGCTGGGCACCTTCAGTACTCGCTTCACCGAACTGGTCGGTATGCCGCCAAGCGCTTACCGGCATCAGGCGGCGCGGGCAACGGCGGGGATGCCGCCGTGCGTGGCGAAGCAGGTGACCAGACCGATCAGGAATCGAGAAGCGCGGTCACCGGCCCGCACCTAGTGTGGCCGCCATGGACATCACCATTCACTCCAGCTTCCTGCCGCACGACGATCACGCCGCCTCCCTGGCCTTCTACCGCGACATACTCGGCTTCGAGGTCCGCAACGATGTCGGATACAACGGGATGCGCTGGATCACGGTCGGCCCCAGCGATCAGCCCGGCACGTCCATAGTCCTGTACCCACCGGCCGCCACCCCCGGCATCACCGACGACGAGCGCCGCACCATCGCCGAGATGATGGCCAAGGGCACCTATGCCAGCATCAACCTGGCCGCAAAGGACCTCGACGGCACCTTCGAGCGGTTGCAGGCCGGCGGTGCCGAGGTCGTCCAGGAGCCGACCGAGCAGCCGTACGGGCTTCGGGACTGTGCCTTCCGCGACCCCGCGGGCAATCTCCTCCGCATCCAAGAGTTGCGCTGAGCCGTCCGGCCATCCGGATCGGCTGACAACCTACGGAGACACGATGAGCATGGCCACGAGGTCGGGGACGCATTCGCCGTCGCCGCATGCCGCCGACAGCCACGACCTGATCCGTGTGCATGGCGCGCGCGTGAACAACCTCGCCGACCTCAGCGTCGAGATTCCCAAGCGCCGGCTGACGGTGTTCACCGGCGTCTCCGGCTCGGGCAAGAGCTCGCTGGTGTTCGGCACGATCGCCGCGGAGTCACAGCGACTGATCAACGAGACCTACAGCGCCTTCGTGCAGGGCTTCATGCCAACGCTGGCCAGGCCCGAGGTCGACATGCTCGACGGGCTGACGACGGCGATCATCGTGAGCCAGGAG
>JAFAZC010000102.1 GCA_019239965.1 Kutzneria sp.
CCCATCGGGGCGATGGAGCGAGCACCCATCGCACAGTCGAACACCTCGTAGTGCTCACGGCGCAGTCCCGGCGCGTCGATGACGTGACCGTGCTCCGACACGAACTCGACAATCGCCTCGACCTGTTCCTGCTGGTAGCCCAATGCCTTCAGTGCCCTGGGAACCGTCCGGTTGACGATCTGCATGGAGCCGCCGCCGACCAGCTTCTTGAACTTCACCAGTGCCAGGTCGGGCTCGATGCCGGTGGTGTCGCAGTCCATCATCAGGCCGATGGTGCCGGTCGGGGCGAGCACACTGGCCTGCGCGTTGCGCCACCCGTTGCGGTCGCCGATCTCGAGACCATGCTGCCACTGCTGAGTGGCCAGCTCGCGGATGGCGGCGTCGTCGGCACTGTAGGTGCGGATCAGATCGTTGGCAGCGGCGTGCTTGCGCATGACGCGTCGGTGAGCGTCAGCGTTGCGGGCATAGCCTTCGTAGGGACCGACCGCTCCGGCCAGCTCGGCGGAACGACGGTAGGCGGTGCCCGTCATCAGCGACGTGATCGCCGCCGCCAGGGCCCTTCCCCCATCGGAGTCGTAGGCGTGTCCCGTCGCCATCAGCAGGGCGCCGAGGTTGGCGTACCCGATGCCCAACTGTCGGAACCTGCGCGTGGTGTCCGCGATCGGAGCGGTCGGGAAATCCGCGAAACAGATCGAGATGTCCATCGCGGTGATGACCAGCTCGACCGCCTTGACGAACCGCTGCGAGTCGAATGTGCCGTCCTCGCCGAGGAACTTCATCAGGTTCAGCGAAGCGAGGTTGCAGCTGGAGTTGTCCAAGTGCATGTACTCGCTGCACGGGTTGGATGCGGTGATCCGACCCGACTCAGGGCAGGTGTGCCAGTCGTTGATGGTGCCGTCGTACTGGATTCCGGGGTCGGCGCATTCCCACGCGGCCTTGGACAGCTTGCCGAACAGAGCCTTGGCGTCGACCGACTCGAGCACCTCGCCGGTGGTGCGTGACCGCAGTCCAAACGGTCCGTCCGCCTCGACGGCGCGCATGAACTCGTCGGAGACACGGATCGAGTTGTTGGCGTTCTGGTACTGCACGGAGACGATGTCACGGCCGCCGAGATCCATGTCGAAGCCGGCATCGCGCAGGGCTCGGACCTTGTCTTCCTCGCGGGCCTTGGTTTCGATGAACTCCTCGACGTCGGGGTGGTCGACGTCGAGCACCACCATCTTGGCGGCCCTGCGGGTGGCACCACCGGACTTGATGGTTCCCGCCGAGGCGTCCGCGCCACGCATGAACGACACCGGACCCGATGCGGTGCCGCCAGAGGACAACAGTTCCCTGGAGGAGCGGATGCGCGAGAGATTCAGGCCGGCACCGGAGCCGCCTTTGAAGATCAGCCCCTCTTCCCGGTACCAGTTGAGAATCGACTCCATCGTGTCGTCGACCGAGAGGATGAAACACGCGCTGACCTGCTGCGGGGAGGCGGTTCCGACGTTGAACCACACCGGCGAGTTGAAGCTGAAGACCTGGTGCAACAGCATCCAGGTCAACTCGTGCTCGAAAATCTCGGCGTCGGTCTGGTCAGCGAAGTACTTGTGCTCGACACCGGCACGGACATAGGTAGCGACTACGCGGTCGATGAGCTGACGCAGGCTGCGTTCGCGGTTCTCCGAACCCAGCGCGCCACGAAAGTACTTGCTCGTCACGATGTTGGTGGCGTTGACCGACCAGAAGTCAGGGAACTCGACACCCCGCTGCTCGAAATTGACCGAACCGTCCCGCCAGTTGGTCATGACGACGTCACGGTGTTCCCAGGTCACCTCGTCATAGGGATGCACCCCTTCCGTGGTGTACACCCGGTGCATCCGCAGCCCTTTGTTGCCAACGGTCTTCGTCATGACCGCTTCCTCTCCGTCAGTACTCATGCCTGAACCCCGCCAACGACCCTCAGGCACGTCTTTGGTGCTCTTTGCTGTCAAACCGGCCGCGCTGCTCAACAGGCGGCGGAACGTGGGGCGGCTCATCCACTGGCCTTGGCCGGATCGGCCTCGGCGCGGCGCAGCGCCGCGATCTCCTCCTCGAAGTCCTCGACCGAGGAGAAGGAGCGATACACACTGGCGAAACGCAGGTAGGCGACTCGGTCGAGATCCCGTAAGGGACCGAGGATCGCAAGTCCCACCTCGTGGCTGGGGATCTCAGCGCAGCCCGTGGAACGGATCGACTCCTCGACCCGCTGAGCCAACTGCTGCAACGCGTCGGCGTCGACCGGGCGTCCCTGACACGCCCTGCGCACACCGGTCACGACCTTGTCCCGGCTGAACGGCTCGGTCACCCCGGACCGCTTGACCACGGCGAGCACGGCTTCCTCGACGGTGGTGAACCGGCGGCCGCACTCCAGGCAGGACCGGCGCCGCCGAATGACCTGCCCCTCGTCGACCTCGCGCGAGTCCACCACACGGGAGTCAGAATTCCGACAAAACGGACACCGCATCGCCCGATCGCTCCCTTCCCGGCCACTGGCGCGACAATTACCAGGGTGGGAATACCCCAACCTGTGGACAACTACCGTTGTGTGACCACTAGATGTTGGGGTAGACGGTAGGCCACCGGATGGCGGGACGCAAACGCGCGGCAGCGACACGCCGCAAATGTGACCCGATGGGGAAACGCCGGCACCGAGGGTGCCCCGGACGCGACGGTCAGCGATGGACGCCGACGGGCACGACCAGCGATTGACCGGGGCGCACGGACTCGTCGGTCAGCAGATTGAGCCGCATGATGCGGTCGACGACCTGGGACACCGAACTGTCTGGCGCCATCCGCCGCGCGATGTCCGGCAGGGAGTCATCGGCCCGAACCTGCACAACGGTGGTGTCGGCGGGAACCGGCGCAGGTACCGCGGCCACCTGCGCGAGCAGACCAAAGCCGAGGCACGCCAGGAAAGACAGCAAGCCGACGAGCACCAGCGGGAAGGCGCCGCCGCCCGACTCCACCCGGCACGAGAACACGACCGCGGCGCCGCGGGTACCGACCATGCGAGGACGCCCCGGGGGCCGGCGCCGTCCAACACCACCGCTAAGGGACCGGCTCGCACGGCGCCACGGGCGGCCCTCAGGTCTCGTGAGCAGGTCCTGGGTTGTCATGGCCACCTCCACCGAGGGTCGAACACACGTTCTATCGAACACCCTTGCGACTGTGTAGCACAAAGTCCCGCGGAATTCGAGACATGACGCGCGCGTCCTTCGAACAGGTGTTTGATCTGGCCACCCGATCCGGCTACCGTGGTTCTGCGAAGGTCAACAACCCCGCCGCACGGTCGCGGGTGACGAGGGAGGCAGCGTAGTGGCACGCAAGAGCGCCACAGGTGGATCGGCGAACGCCGTCGACATGGTCACCCCGGCGGACGGCGAGTCGGCCCTGATCCAGGATCCGCGGCTGACCCCGAGGCAGCGCAAGGTGCTGCGGGTCATCCAGGAGTCGGTCGAACAGCGCGGCTATCCCCCAAGCATCAGGGAGATCGGCGACGCGGTCGGCCTTACCTCGACCTCGTCGGTGTCTCACCAGCTCAAGATGCTGCAGCGCAAGGGTTACTTGCACCGCGACGCCAACCGGCCCCGCGCGGTCGGGATGCTGGCCGCGGAGAACGCCGAACAAGCCGCCGAGCCGGTCTACGTGCCACTGGTGGGGCGGATCGCCGCGGGCGGTCCCATCCTGGCCGAGCAGACCTTCGAGGACGTCTTCCCGCTGCCGAAGGAGATCGTGGGGGACGGCTCGCTGTTCCTACTCAAGGTCGTCGGCGACTCGATGATCGACGCCGCGATCACCGACGGGGACTTCGTCGCGGTCCGCCAGCAGAGCGACGCCGACAACGGTGACGTGGTCGCCGCGATGATCGACGGCGAAGCCACGGTGAAGACGCTCAGGCGACGCGACGGCCACGTCTGGCTGATGCCGCACAACGATGCCTACGAGCCGATCCTCGGCGACGAGGCCGAGGTGCTCGGCAAGGTCGTCGCCGTGCTGCGCAGGCTCTAGATCACACCGCGGAGTCGGCGTCCGGCAGGTGACGGTGCCGCATCGCCCATCCGGCGGCGGCATGCGTCGCGCCCAGCGCGGCGGGTAGAAGGATCATGGCCTCACGCGCCACCTGTCCGGTGGGCAGACGCACGCCAGCACGCCGGAGCTCACGCCACGCCCAGACCGAGAACGGCACCACCACGGTCGGCGCCGTCAGCACGCCTGGCGTATATCCCCGATGCACGACGCTGAGTGCGAGGTGTCCGAGTCCGTGCACGCCGAAGCCGAACAGCGCCGCCTGGAACAGCCTCGACCTGCCACCGGTGCGGAGCCCCACGAGGGACGCGGTCGCGACGAGGGTTCCCATGAGCCCGATCGCCACCCGCATGTGTGCGGCGGGCACCGGACGCCTCAACCAGGGCAGGCCGATGCGCCGCGCGGGACTGGTCCCGGCATCGCGTTCTGACCAGCGGGACACAGTGATCCACTCTTCGATGTCGTTGGCCAGCCA
This sequence comes from Kutzneria sp., assembly GCA_019239965.1. GTDB lineage: Bacteria > Actinomycetota > Actinomycetes > Mycobacteriales > Pseudonocardiaceae > Kutzneria. The sequence continues at coordinate 4,523 of JAFAZC010000102.1, forward strand.
GGCCAGGAACAGGCCCGACGCGACGAGTCGACGCATCCGACACCCTCCTTTACGTTACGACATGTAATATATTACACTCTACCGCATGGTCCCGTCAGACCAGGTTTCCAGGCCACCGTCCCGAGGGCGTCCGCGCAGCGCCGACGCTGACCGTGCGATCGTGACGGCTGCTCTGGACCTGCTGGAACAGCACGGCTACGCCCGTCTCACCCTGGAATCCGTCGCACGGCGCGCGGGAGTAGGGCGTCCCACGATCTATCGTCGGTGGTCGACCAAGGACGACCTTGTCGTACACGTCCTGACCGAAACGGTGCCCCCGCTTGAGGCACCTGTCACCGGTGACGCGGTCAACGACCTGCGAACCATGGCGATCGAGTTCGTCACCGGGCTGGTGAACTCCCCGGCGGGAAGGTCCGTACTCGCGGTGCACGCGGAGGCCGGTCGCCGCCCGGACCTCGCCGCACGCCTGCGGGAGGGCTACCTGCTGCCCCGCGACAGGGTGGTCCGGGACATCGTGGCGTACGGCCACCGCCACGGTCAGCTGACGACGGGCCTCGGTGCCGAGACCATTCGGGACCTCGTATTCGGACCGCTGATCTACCACTGGCTGGTCAGCGGCGATCCGCTCGATCCCGACACGGCCGCCACCCTGGTGGAGGCGGTGTTGCCGGCCATCCGCCCACCACGTGCCCACTGAAGCGGCAGCGGCGAACCCGGCCGACCGTCAGGAGGTCGTCGACTGCCGCGCATCCGGCTGCGGGGCGGCCTGCGGCTCGGTCGCCGGAGGGAGAGACGCGGCGGCTGGCTTGGCTTCCTCCGAGCTGTCCGCCTTCATCTCGGCTTTGAAAATCCGCAGTGACTGCCCCACACCGCGGGCGACGTCAGGCAGCTTGCGCGAACCGAAGAGCACGACGAAAACCAGTGCCACGATCGCCAGGTGCCAAGGGCTGAACTCACCCATAGCCGTCCTCCTCACCGCTGGCAGCTCACACCGTTCCTCTTACCAGAGTATCCGCCCCTGCGGGGCGGGGCGGCGTCAGGCGGGCGCGCGGTTGGTCGCGTAGCGCCGTAGCGCTCCGGCGAGATCGGAACGCACCTTGGCGCGCAACTCGGTGCCTTCCGGGGTGTGCCGCTGCTCGAGCACCTCCCCCTCGGCGTGCACCCTGGCCACGACGTCGCCCTGGTCGTAGGGCACGAGGATCTCCACAACGAGGCCTGGCCTTGGCAACGCGGCAGCGATCCGCTCGCGCAGTTCGGTGATGCCTACCCCGGTGTGCGCCGACACGAAGACCGCGTCAGGCACCAGGTTGCGCAGTCTGGCCAGCACCACGTGGTCGGCGGCGTCGGTCTTGTTGACCACGACCAGCTCGGGCGGGATCGGGACGCCCCGCTGGTCACTGATCTCCGCGAGCACCTCTCGAACCGCGTCGAGCTGCCATTCCGGCCGTGCCTCCGAGCCGTCGATGACGTGCACGAGCAGGTCCGCATCGGCAGCTTCATCCAAGGTGGACCTGAAGGCCTCGACGATCTGGTGGGGCAGGTGGCGGACGAAGCCGACGGTGTCGGTCAGCGTGTAGACCAGCCCGTCAGGGGTACGCGAGCGACGGGTGGTGGGATCGAGCGTGGCGAACAGCGCATCCTGCACCAGCACGCCTGCCTGAGTGATCGCGTTGAGCAGGCTGGACTTGCCGGCGTTGGTGTAGCCGACGATCGCCGCGCTGGGCACCTCGTTGGCCAGCCTGCGTCCACGTTTGGTGTCACGGACCACCTCCATGGCCGTGATCTGCTTACGCAGCTTGGCGATCCGCTTGTGGATGCGCCGACGGTCGGTTTCCAGCTTGGTCTCACCGGGACCACGCAGACCGACACCACCGTTACCACCACCGGCACGCCCGCCGGCCTGCCGGGACATCGCGCTACCCCAGCCACGCAGCCGTGGCAACAGGTACTGCAGCTGGGCCAGCTCTACCTGTGCCTTGCCCTCCTTGGACTGCGCGTGCTGGGCGAAGATGTCCAGGATCAGCGCGGTCCTGTCGACCACCTTCACCTGGAGCCGCTCCTCCAGCTGGCGAAGCTGGCCGGCGGACAGCTCGCCATCGCAGATCACGGTGTCGGCGCCGGTGCCGACCACGACATCACGGACCTCGCGCACCTTGCCGGACCCGATGTAGGTGGCCGGGTCGGGACGGCCGCGACGCTGCACCAGCCCCTCCAGCACCCGTGAGCCCGCGGTCTCGGCGAGCCTTGCCAGTTCCGCGAGCGAGGCCTCCGGGTCGGTTCCGCTCTCCTCGGTCCACACTCCGACGAGCACGACGCGCTCAAGACGCAGTCGGCGGTATTCGACCTCGGTGACGTCCGCGAGTTCGGTGGACAGCCCGGCGACGCGCCGCAGCGCGGTACGCTCGGCCAGCTCAAGCTCTCCAGTGGACAGCACCTCGTCGGCCGGGCCGGCATCGTCGTTCCACAGGTCGAACGCCGCGGAGTCGAACTCTCGGGGGTCGGCGGAGTAATCGGTGTCATCGGTCATCTTGAGATCGATCGTCCCACATGTGGATAGTCGGCTCCACCGAGTTAGCCCGCTCATGCCGGATACTGATCGTGGCGGACCCACAGTTCCCGCCATTCCTCGTCGGTGAGCGACCGACCGGAACGGGTGATGTCGGCCAGCTCCTCGAAGTAGGACTCCCTCGGTACCCCGGGAGCGAACAGGATCAGCATCGAGGCCTCGGCGCCCGAACGGTTGCTGAACCCGTGCACGCCCCCCTCGGGCACGTGGAGGAAGTCGCCTGCCCGCGCATCCAGCCAGCGTGTGCCGTCGTAGAGGCTCACGACACCGGACAGCACGTAGAACGACTCGGAGAAGGTCCGGTGGAAGTGCGGGTCGGCGCCGCCGGGCGGAGCAGAGCACTGTTCTCACCACTGTCCCTGGCATAGGTCAAAGTCGCTCCCCGGATCAGTCGCCGTGGGTCAGTTGCCGTCGTAGCTGGCCAGGTAGATCGCGAAACGGTCACCGTCGGAACCGGACGGCCTCCCCCGGAAGTCCTCCAGTACCGCGTCGATCCGGTCCATCAGCTCGGCCCGCTGCTCAGCCGGCAACTGCAGGACCACCCGGCGCTGTTCGAGAGCGGAGACACCGAACGCGGCCACTTCGGCGAGGAAGGCACCGAACGCGGCCTCGTTGACGGCGCTGCCCGAGGCCGCGGCGCGGAAATCCAACGCGAGCTGCGTTCCGGTGGCCCGGTAGGGCTTCTCGCGTGCGCCACGAGTTCCCCGGCGAGGCGTGAGCTCCTCGAGGAAGCCGGCCCCAAGGAGTCTGCGCACGTGGTACAGCGTGGTCGCCGGATCTTTGTCCAGCCGCAGCGCCAGTTCCTTGTTGGTCAGTGGCCGCCGGTAGGTCAGTCGGATGATGCGCATCCTGATGTCGGAGGCCAGCGCTGCGGCCTCGGCTTCGGTCGCCGGCCGGCGTCGGCGGGGAGCTGGCATGCGCACAGTCTAACTGATTGATACTTTCCAATTAGTTGTGCGAGGCTGCGCCCATGTTGCGACGTTCCCTGGCCGCTAACGGCGACTTCCGCCTGTTGTGGGGCGGCAGACACGATCAGCCAGTTCGGTTCGTTCATCGGCCAGTTCGCCATCCCTGTCCTGGCGATCACCCGGCTGGCGGCCACTCCCTTCGAGGTCGGTGTGCTGACCGCAGCGGAGACGACGGGATTCCTGCTGGTCGGCCTGCCGGCCGCAGTCTTGGTCGATCGCCTGCACCGTCGTTCGCTGATGCTCTGGGTGAACGTCGGAAGGGCCATACTCCTCGCCGCGGTCCCGCTTGCCTGGTGGCTCGGCGTGCTCACGGTGGCCTGTCTCGCCGCCATCGCGCTCCTGGTCGGCCTGCTGACGGTCTTCTTCGACATCGCCTACCAGTCATACCTGCCCTCACTGGTCGGCCGTGATCGTCTCGCCGAGGGCAACGCGAAGTTACAGGCAAGCCAGTCCACGGCCCAGGTGACCGGGCCGGCCGTGGCGGGCTGGCTGACGCAGCTGGCCGGCGCCGCCAATGCCGTGCTCACCACCGGCGTCGGCTTCCTGGTCTCGGCGCTGCTGCTGTGGCGGATCTCCTCGGTCGAGCCGGCCACCGCCGGCGCACCACGACGCAGCATGTGGTCGGGCATCGGAGAGGGCCTCCGGTTCGTTCTAGGCCACCCGCTGCTGCGTTCCATCACCGGCTACACCGCGACCGCCAACCTGTTCAACGGTGTCGGCACTGCGGTCATGATGCTGTTCCTGGTCAGGGAGCTCAGGCTGAGCGCAGGTGAAGCCGGATTACTGGTCACCGCGGCCAGTGCGGGCGGTGTGCTCGGGGCGTTGACCAGCTCGCTGTGGATCCGCGTCATGGGACAGGCGAGGACTATCTGGCTGGCTCCGGCACTGCTGTCCCCGTTGGCCCTGTTCACGCCGCTGGCCAACCAAGGACCGACGCTCGCACTGTTCATCGTTGGTGAAGCCGCATCCTCCTATGGGGCGGTGGTTTACAACGTCGCACAGGTCAGCTTCCGGCAGTTGATCTGCCCGGACCGCCTGCTCGGACGGATGAACGCCTCAGTCAGGTTCCTGGTGTGGGGAACGCTGCCGCTTGGCGGGTTCGCCGGCGGTGCTCTGGCGCAGTGGATCGGCGCCCGGGCAACACTGTGGGTCGCGGCCGGCGGCGGCTTGGCCGCCGTGCTGTGGCTGGTCACCTCGCGCCTGACCGGCGTGCGTGAGCTGCCAGCGGGCCTCGAGCGCGCAGACTGATCCACTTCGGTACGCTGCCTACGCCATTAGGCGTAAGCCATCAGTCCAGAAGGCTGCAAGAGAGCCGCGTCGGACCGACGACACCGTCGAGGCGGCGCGCTCCGCGGCATGTTGTCGACTGGTCGTTTTGAAGACAGGGACCATTGTGAACGACGCTCAGTATCTCGGCACCGCGTTCGCGGTCTTCGCGTTCCTGGCCTACAAACTGAGGGTCCTGCGGCACACTCCGCCAGACCGCAAACCGACCATCCGACCGGTCTGTGCCACGGCGTTGCTCGGCGGCCTCGCGTTCTTCTTCGCCGCTCCCACGGTCGCTGTCAACCTGGATCACCTCGTCCAGATCCCCAACTTCGCCACGCTGCTGGTACATGTCACCGGGACCGCTTCGGTGTGCACCATACGGATGATGGTGCTGTACTGGTACTACCCACGCGAGCGCGCATGGCGGGCTAGCCGATGGTGGATCCTCGGGAACGGCTTGGTCAACACCACGCTTGTCGTCCTCTTCATGGCGGGCCCGAGGATTGCGGAATATCGCAATATCGAGTTTCCCACCGCCGCCGCACGGGTGCCCTATCTCCGTGAATACGTTCTGCTCTACCTAGCCACCTGGATCGTGGCGGAATGCAACGGAGCCTTGTTGTGCATGCGGTTCGCCAGCGAGACGCCCGCCGACCAACCACGGGTACGCCGAGGTCTGCGCATTGTGGCGTTCGGGTTTGCCCTCATGATGACCTATCTGCTCATTGTCGTCGGAGCGGTCGTCGCGCGGTGGTTCGACATTGACCTCGACTACTGGAGCGTGCGGGTGGCGCCCACCATACTGAGCCTCGGAGGTGTGGTCGCGACGTTGGGCGTCGGTTTTGTCCCCGTCGCCTCCCGGCTGGATTCCGCCAAACAGTGGCTGCTCAGCCACGGCGCCAGCGTCCGCAACTACCGCGCGTTGCGCCCCCTGTGGCACGCTCTCAGGCCCATCGATCCGGGCATGGTCCACAAGCCGGAGACCCTGCGGGAGCGGTTCAGTATCGAGTCCCGCCTGTTCTGGCGCGTCATCGAGATCAACGACTGGCTTCACCAGATCCGCGCCCACGGCGAGCCGTCAGCCACAGGCACCGGCGCCACAAAGGGCATGTTCGCCACACCAGACCTCACACGGATCAGGACGGCCGCGCTCGCCATGACCAGTGGCTCGGACGCGGCCCAGACCTCGATCGCCGAACCGGGCGGTGACCCGAGCGAGACCGCCAACGCGTTCACCAGTGAGCTCACGCACCTCCTGGCCCTCGCCCGCGTCTTCGCCGAGGACCGTTCCACGACGGCGATCACTTCGGCATGAACGACGCGGCCGCGGCGTCAGTCCACCAGTCGTCGCTGAGCTCCCCCCGTGCCACGAGCACGGCCGGTCCGGTGAGCGTGCCAACACCGTCCTGTACCGAGACCTCCACCTCACCACCCAGGATCTCCACAGTGGAGTGTCCGGAGGACCTGCCCGCCAGATGAAGAACCCCCGCCGTCGCCGCGACGGTGCCGGTGCCGCACGACCGGGTCTCCCCCACTCCACGTTCGTGCACACGCATCCGCAGTGCGAGGGAGTCGAATTCGTCGGGGCCGATCTCGTTGACGAACTCCACGTTCACACCGCGCGGAAAGACAACGGGGTCGTACGCGGGGGGGACCGTCAGATCCAACTCGGCGATAGCCACATCGGTGAGGCACACCAGGTGCGGATTGCCGACGTCGACGGCCACCCCGGCGAAGGCACGGCCTCCGACGGAGGCCACCGAGCGCCCGGTGGTCCTGACCGGGCCCATCCCCACCGTCACCCGACTGTCGGGGTGCACGATGACCGGCCGAGCGCCCGCCCGCGTGCCGACCGTGAACTTTCCGACCTCGGCCAGCCCTGCCGCCACAAGATAGTTGGCGAAAACCCGCACGCCATTGCCGCACATCTCAGCCGTCGACCCGTCGGCGTTGCGGTAGTCCATGAACCAGCGCGCTTCGGTTCCCAGGGAATCGGACACAGTGGAGTCGGCCCTGAGCGAGTCGACGCGCAGCACCCGCAACACGCCGTCGGCACCAAGACCGCGGCGCCGGTCACACAGCGCACGGACCCGCTCCGCGGTCAGGTCCAACGCCCCGTCGGGGTCAGGCAGCAGGATGAAGTCGTTCTCCGTACCGTGCCCCTTGACGAACTCGACGCCCACATCGGCCAGACTAGCCGCCGACCAACGCGGTGACCGCGTCGAGCAGGTCGGGGCGCCCCCCGTCGAACCAGGTGATCCGCCCGTCCCTGCGGAACCACGACCGCTGTCTGCGCACGAACCGCCGGGTCGCGCGGGCGGTCTCGGTTGCCGCGGTCACGAGGTCGTACTCCCCGTCGAAGGCCGCGAGCACCTGCTGGTAGCCCAGTGCCCTTGCCGCAGTCCGGCCCGCACGCAACCCCTCGGCCTCCAGCGCGCGCACCTCCTCGACCAGGCCGGCCGAGAACATCCGCCGCACGCGCAGGTCCACCCTGGCGTCCAAGTCATCCGCCGCACGGTCCAGACCGATCAGCATCGTGTCGTAGCGAGCCGGCCCTGGTCTCGGCATCGTCGCCGAGAACGGCCGGCCGGTCAGTTCGACGACCTCGAGCGCGCGGACGATCCGGCGGCCGTTGCCAGCCAGTATCGCGGTCGCGGCGACAGGGTCCACGGCGGCGAGGCGGGCGTGCAGCACCGCGGGCCCGAGGCTGGCCAGCTCGTCCTCCAGCCTGGCGCGCACCAGCGGATCGGTACCGGGAAACTCGAGGTCGTCGAGCACGGCCCGCACGTACAGTCCGGACCCGCCGACGAGGATCGGCCGCCGCCCGTCGGCCAGCAGCCGTTCCACAACCGCCCGCGCGGCGCACTGGTAGGCGGCGACCGACGCGGTCTGCGTCACGTCGAGCACGTCGAGCAGATGGTGCGGCACGCCAGCGCGTTCCGCCGGCGGCACCTTGGCGGTGCCGATGTCCATCCCGCGGTACAGCTGCATGGCGTCGGCGTTGACGACCTCGCCGCCGAGCCGCGCGGCGAGCGAGATCGCGAGCTCCGACTTGCCCGTCGCGGTCGGACCGACAAGCGCCACAGGGCCGGACTCACTCACGTTGGCTCCCAGACCGCGACGTGGTAGCCGGTGCCATAAGGCGCCTGCGAGTACAGCAGGTCGGCCCGCCACCGGTGCCCTGCCGCGAGTGCCGCGCCGGCAAGCGCTTGCCAGGCTGCCCGCCCGCCGACGTTCAGCTCGGTGCCCAGGTCGGCGTCCAGGTCCAACAGTGCCTCGGCATCGGCGGCGGCGAGCGCCCGGCTCACCCGGCGGTCGTAGGCGTCGGCACGGTCGTCGGCCCGACCGGCCGGACCGGGATGCAGCGTCGAGCCGTCACCGAGTACGAGCAGGCCGACCTGCCCGGGGTGGCCGGCGATGGACGCGCCGAACTCACGGCAGCGTGGGATGGGCGAGTCCGGCGCGAGGAGTCGGACATCGACTCTCTCGGCCGCGGCCTGAGCGCGCAGCCAGCCGGCGATCAGCGCGGGCAGCGGCATCAGGGGGTCGACCGTGTCGGACCGCGTGTCCTCGGCGAGCGACACGACGACGTCGACCCCGTAACCGCGAAAGGTACCGCTGCCGTCGGCGCGGCTGACCGCGGACGCGGACGGGTCGGCGGCGACCGCGATCCAGGCCCGCGCGGCGTGGCTCAGCCGACGTGCGGCGGCGACGCAGGCCTGCCGCAAGACGCTGGTCCCTTCCGCTCCTCCACTCACCAGTTCCGGCACGAGCAGCGGCGGATGGGGCACTGCGGCGATGCTCACGATCACATCACCGCACGCTACTCTGCGTCTACCAGGAAGACTGAAGCAAGCCGACCGGAGGGCGCGGCACCGTGCGGAAATCGCTTACTTCCTGCTGGATTGGTGTGTACCAGCACCTTATGTCAGCCTCGGAGTACCGGGGCACGCCGTGACCTGTTTGAATGCCCCGCGAAGGTATTCGAATCCTCACGTTCGGATGCCCGACGGCAAGGCCCTGCCGGCGGCGGGGCGCTCGTGCTCGGCATGGGCTCAGGTGGGCAGGCAAGGAGGAGGCCGGTGATGGCGGACCAGGAGACGACCCCCCATGCCAGGGGCGAGCAGGCGTCCGGAAGCGACCTGCGGGCCGCAGGCGCCAGCTCGTCGGAGTCGAGCGCGCCGACGGTTCCGCCGGTAGTACCGGCGGCATCGGAGGCGCCGACGAGATGGGGCAGGGTCGACGACGCCGGCACCGTGTATGTCAGGACACCGGACGGCGAACGCCAGGTCGGCTCGTGGCAGGCGGGGGAGCCGGCGGAGGGGCTCGCGCACTTCGCCCGGCGTTTCGACGACATCCGGACCGAGGTCGACCTGCTGCGCACCCGGCTGACGTCGGGAGCCGGCGACCCGAGGCAGGCGCTGACCAGCGCGCAACACATCCGGGACGGCCTCGCCGAGGCGTCCGTGGTCGGCGACGTCGCCGCCCTGACGGACCTGGTGCACTACGTGATCGCGGTGGCCGAGCGAGCCGTGGACTCCGCGCGTGCGGCGCGGGACGCCGCGCGGGCCGAGTCGGCCGCCCGCAAGCAGGCCCTCGTCGAGGAGGCCGAGGAGTTGTCGGTTTCCTCGACCCAGTGGAAGGTCGCGGGCGATCGGCTGCGCGCGATCCTGGAGGAATGGAAGACCATCCGCGGTGTCGACCGCAAGGTTGACGAACAGCTGTGGCGTCGGTTCTCCAAGGCCCGCGACGCGTTCAACCGGCGGCGGGGAGCGCACTTCGCCGACCTGGACCGGCAGCGGGCCACCGCCAAGACTCGCAAGCAGGAGCTCGTCGAGGAGGCCGAGGCCCTGTCCGGATCTGACGACTGGGCCGCGACCGCCAGCAGGTACAAGGAGCTCATGGCGGAGTGGAAGGCGGCGGGCCGCGCTCCGAAGGAGACCGACGACCAGCTCTGGCAGGCGTTCCGAAGCGCGCAGGATGCCTTCTTCGCCCGCCGTTCCGCCGCGTTCACCGAACGGGACGCCGAGTTCGTCGACAATGCGCGCCGCAAGGAGGAGTTGCTGGCCGAGGCCGAGCAGATCGACCCGGCGGCCGGACTGGAGGCGGCGCGTGCGGCGCTGTACCGGCTGCAGGAGCGCTGGGACCAGATCGGCAAGGTGCCGAAGGACCGGGTGCGGGAGCTGGAGGGCAGGCTGCGCGGCGTCGAGGAGAAGGTGCGCGGCGCGGTGGACGCCCAGTGGCGCAGGAGTGACCCGGAGGCCGAGGCCAGGGTGGCCCAGTTCCGGGAACGGGTGGCCCAGTTCGAGGCGCAGGCGGCGAAGGCACGCAACGCCGGCGACAACCGGCGTGCCGACCAGGCGCAGGCGCAGGCCACGCAGTGGCGCGAATGGCTGGCCGCCGCGGAACAGTCAGTCGCGAGCCGCTGACGGCGGATGTGCGGCGCGGCACGTGTACGTCCGCGCATCACGTCCTGGTGAGGGCCACCCGCACCCACTGGACGACGAGCACGAGCATCGTCAGGGCGGCGGCGATCAGACCGATGCCCGGTCCCGGGCCGGGCTGATGGCTGGCGCTGGACTGCTGCGACCAGATCGCCAGCACGCCTGTCACCGTCGAGAATCCGCAACCCACCGCGGCGATCCAGGCGACCACCCACAGCCTGGTCAGCAACGCGCCCGTGGTGGCGAGCACGCCGAAGACAGCGGCCGTGACCGCGAAGACCGTCGGCAGGAGTCCGACGGTGACGCCGGCCGGAGCCGAGCCGGACACCACCTGCCATCCGGTGGCGCTCTCCACCCACGGCAGCAGGGCGGCGACCAGGAGCACCAACACGCAACACGCGGCGACCACCGCACGTACGCCGGGGTCGACCTGGCGGAACACTCTGCGACCGATCTTGCTGATCTCGGTCTCCAGTTCGCTGCTCACCCAGCCGAGCATCCTCCTGCCGTGGTCGGCACCGACGGCGGGGGTGCCCCGAAGGTGGGCAACCCGAGGCTGATTCCGGGCGTCTTCGGCAGCAGGCCGGCCTCGGTGTTGTCACCGGCTTTCGTGCGCCGGTGGCTGGTGAGCGGACCGTCGGCGACCAGGTAGTGCGGCGCCGCGTAGGTCACGATCGTCGTGACCACGTCTCCCGGTCGGACCCTGGTGGTCGGCGTGAAGTGCACCAGACGGCCGTCTCGGCAACGCCCGCTCATCCGATGCGCCGCGTCGTCCTTGCGTCCCTCCCCCGCGGCGACCAACACCTCGACGGGCGCTCCGACCAGCTTCCTGTTCTCCTCGAGGCAGATCTCCTCCTGCACCGCGACGAGCCGGTCGAAGCGTTCCTGCACCACCTGTTTGGGCACCTGTTCGTCCAGTCCGGCCGCGGGGGTGCCCGGCCGGCGGGAGTACTGGAAGGTGAACGCGCTGGCGAACCTGGCCGCGCGGACGACGTCGAGGGTGTCCTGGAAGTCCCGCTCGGTCTCACCAGGGAAGCCGATGATGATGTCGGTGGTGATCGCCGCGTCGGGCATGGCGGTGCGCACCCTGTCCAGGATGTCCAGGTAGCGGCCGGACCGGTAGGAGCGGCGCATGGCCCGCAGCACGCGGTCCGATCCGGACTGCAGCGGCATGTGCAACTGGTGGCAGACGTTGGGGGTGTCGGCCATCGCGGAGATCACGTCGTCGGTGAAGTCCTTGGGGTGCGGCGAGGTGAATCGGACCCGCTCGAGGCCATCGATCTCACCGCAGGCGCGCAGCAGCTTGCCGAACGCGAACCGGTCACCGAACTCGACACCGTAGGAGTTGACGTTCTGGCCGAGCAGGGTCACCTCGAGTACCCCCTCGGCGACCAGCGCCCGCACCTCGGCGAGTACGTCCCCGGGTCTGCGGTCGGATTCCTTGCCGCGCAGTGAGGGCACGATGCAGAAGGTGCACGTGTTGTTGCACCCCACGGAGATCGAGACCCAGCCCGAATAGGCGGACTCGCGGCGGGCGGGCAGCGTCGACGGGAACGTCTCTAGCGACTCGAGGATCTCGACCTGGGCCGCAGCGTTGTGCCTGGCGCGCTCGAGCAGCGCGGGCAGCGCGCCGAGGTTGTGTGTGCCGAACACGACGTCGACCCAGGGCGCACGCTCCAGGATGTCGCCCCGGTCCTTCTGCGCGAGACAGCCGCCGACGGCGATCTGCATGTCCGCGTTGGCCCGTTTCAGCGGGCGCAGGTGGCCCAGCGTGCCGTACAGCTTGTTGTCGGCGTTCTCCCGCACGGCGCAGGTGTTGAGCACGACCACGTCGGGCGCCGTGTCACCGACGACCGGCCGGTAGCCGGCGTCCTCGAGCATGCCGGCCAGCCGCTCGGAGTCGTGCACGTTCATCTGACAGCCGAACGTGCGAATCTGGTAACTCCGTGTCACGCCGTGTCCTCTTCCCGTCGTCCTGCCCCTCTCAGGGTAGAACGCCCGGCGGAGCCGGCCTCGGGGTGTCGCCGATCGGCCGTTATCCCAGCCCAGCGTGTGACAGAGTGAGACGCACCGTGCCACAGTGGGACACCGGTGTCGCCCGCACTGGTGCGACGGGCGGCTCCCCCGTTCGCCACCGCGCGCCGCCACGAGCCAGCAGGAGGATCGATGCCCGCCGCCGAGGCGACACCCATGATCCGCATGGTTGGTGTCGACAAATTCTTCGGTCGGCTGCACGTGCTCAGGAACATCGACCTGGTCGTGCCGCGGGGGCAGGTCGTGGTCGTTCTCGGCCCGTCGGGGTCGGGTAAGTCAACGCTGTGTCGCACCATCAACCGGCTGGAGCCGATCGACTCGGGCACCATCGAGGTGGACGGCCACCCGCTTCCCGCCGAAGGCAGGGCGCTTGCCAGGGTACGCGCCGACGTCGGCATGGTGTTCCAGTCGTTCAATCTGTTCGCACACAAGACCGTCCTGGACAATGTCGTGCTGGCGCCGGTGAAGGTGCGAGGAACGGCCCCGGCACAGGCCCGCGCGGCCGGCATGGAACTGCTGGCCAGAGTCGGCATCGTCGACCAGGCCGGCAAGTACCCGGCACAGTTGTCCGGCGGTCAGCAGCAACGCGCCGCGATCGCGCGGGCGCTGGCCATGCGGCCCAAGGTGATGCTGTTCGACGAGCCGACCTCGGCGCTGGATCCCGAGATGGTCACCGAGGTTCTCGACGTCATGACCACACTGGCCGGCGAGGGAATGACGATGCTGGTGGTGACCCACGAGATGGGGTTCGCGAGGCGGGCCGCCGACCGGGTGGTCTTCATGGCCGACGGCGACATCGTCGAGGACGCCACTCCGGAGGACTTTTTCACGGCGCCGAGGTCCGCGCGTGCGCGGGACTTCCTCGGCAAGATCTTGAGCCACTGAACACCCACAATGGCTTTCCTGGCGCACCAAGCCTTTCAGGAGGAAATGACAATGCGGGTCAGCCGAATTCTTGGTGTCGGCGCGACAGTACTGGCGCTGACGCTGTCAGCGGCCGCCTGTGGCGGCCCGACGAACAACGACACCGGTACGCAGTCGCTGGTGGACAGGATCAGGGCGGAGAAGAAGGTCACCATCGGGATCAAGTTCGACCAGCCCGGCCTCGGGCTGAAGACCGGCGACATGTACAGCGGGTTCGACGTCGACGTCGCCAGGTACATCGCCGGCAAGCTCGGCGTGCCCGAGGACAACATCACGTTCAAGCAATCCCCTTCCGCCCAGCGCGAGGACATGATCGCCAAGGGCGACGTCGACCTGGTCATCGCCACCTACACCATCAACGACCAGCGCAAGGCCAAGGTGGGCTTCGCCGGCCCATACTTCGTCGCGGGACAGGACCTGCTGGTCAGAAGCAGCAACACCACCATCACCGGCCCCGACAAGCTCAACGGCAAGAAGATCTGCTCGGTGGCCGGTTCGACCTCGGCACAGACCATCAAGAGCAAGTTCTCCACCAGTGTGGGCCTGCAACAGTACGGTGGCTACTCGGAGTGCATAACGGGACTGCTCAACGGCGCTGTCGACGCACTGAGCACCGACGACATCATCCTCGCCGGCTATGCGGCGATCAACCCCGGCGAGCTCAAGGTGATCGGCAAGCCGTTCACCACCGAGAACTACGGTATCGGCTTCAAGAGGGACGACACCAAGACACGGCAGGCGCTCAACGGCTACATCCAGGAGATGGAGCAGGACGGGTCGTGGAAGGCCGCTCTGATGAAGAACTTCGGCGCGGGCTACAAGGTGCCGCAGCCGCCGGCTATCACCGAGAAGTGAGCCTGGTGGGTTCCGATGGATTTCCTCGGCCGCTATGACCTGCTCGGCGCGTTCTGGGTCACGGTTCAGCTCACCGTGCTCTCGGCATGCGGAGCGGTGGTGCTGGGAATCGTGCTCGCGGCGATGCGGGTGAGCCCGGTGCCTCTGATGAGGGCTTGCGGTGCCGCCTATGTCAATGTCGTGCGCAACACCCCGCTGACTCTGGTCATCATCGGTACATCACTCGGGCTCTACCAGACTCTCGGTCTCACGCTGGCCAGTGATACGTCGACGGAATTCATCGACACCAACAACTTCCGGCTCGCGGTACTCGGCTTGGCACTCTACACCGGAACCTTCGTCTGCGAGGCGATCAGATCCGGCGTCAACGCCGTTCCAATCGGACAGGCGGAGGCGGCGAGGGCTGTCGGGCTCAGATTCGGGCAGGTCCTGCGCATCGTTGTGCTGCCGCAGGCGATTCGGTCGGTGGTGGCTCCACTGGCGAGCGTGCTGATCGCGCTGACCAAGAACACCACCATCGCCAGCGCGATCGGTGTCGCCGAAGCGTCACTGCTGATGAAGGAGATGCTGGAGAACGAGGGCGACAAGGGCATACTCGTGTTCACCGTCGTCGCGATCGGCTTCGTGGTCCTGACTCTTCCGGTTGGCGTTGCGCTCGGCTGGCTCGCCAGGAGGGTGGGGGTAAAGCGATGACGGGGCGGTCGGTCCTGTATGACGTCCCCGGTCCGAGGGCGAGGAGACGCAACGTCGGCTACACCGTCGCGTTCGGACTCGCAGCGGCCGCCATCGCCTGGTTCGTGGTGTCCCGACTGGAGGACAAGGGGCAGCTCACCACGGCTATGTGGGGCCCGTTCCTCGAACCGTCAACCTGGACGGGCTACCTGCTGCCGGGGTTGCGAACCACGGTGACCGCGGCTGTGCTGGCGATCGTGCTCGCTCTGCCGATTGGTGCGGTGTTCGGCGTCGCACGGCTGTCGGACCATCGGTGGATCCGTGTCCCCGCCGGTGCTCTCGTCGAGTTGTTCCGTGCCGTCCCGGTGCTGGTGCTGATGCTGTTCGCGGACTTCTACTACGCCTATTACACCGGCGTCGACTCCGACGTGCGGCCGCTGTTCTCCGTGGTGGTCGGTCTGGTGCTCTACAACGGCTCGGTGCTCGCCGAGGTGTTCCGCGCCGGTATCACCGCTTTGCCGGCAGGGCAGTCAGAGGCCTCGTTCGCACTCGGGCTACGCAAGGCGCAGGTGATGGTGTCGATCCTGCTGCCACAGGCGGTGGCCGTCATGTTGCCCGCGATCATCAGCCAACTCGTCGTTGTCGTCAAGGACACCGCCCTCGGCGGCGTGATCCTGTCGTTCCCTGATCTGATGAGCAACTATCGGATCGTGCCGGCCAACTTCCAGAACGTCATTCCGTCGCTGATCGTCGTCGGGCTGATCTACGTGGTGCTCAACGGTGTCCTCAGCTGGGTGGCGTCCGCGCTACAGGGATGGCTAGCTCATCGGCGCGGCGGCGGACCGGAGCTGGCGGCCGTGACAGCGGCGACTGATATCGTCGCCGCGCACTCTGACAGTCTGTAGGACACTACGCCGGCCCGCGCTGGCGCGGCGAACACCAGACAGCCGACGGCGGGCACGGATACATACGGGTGCGTCACCCGTCGATCCTGACCAGCGTGCCGTCGGCTGCCGGCTCGGCGGAACGTCGCGCTCAGTCCTTGTCGGCCCGCCGGAACAGTCGCATCAGCGGATCGTAACTGCGGTCGGCGACCCGCTCCTTGAGTGGGATAAGGGCGTTGTCTGTGATCTTGATGTGTTCGGGGCACACCTCGGTGCAGCACTTGGTGATGTTGCAGAAACCCAGTCCGTGCTGCGTCTTGGCGGTAGCCGTCCGGTCGACCCCGGTATTCTCCTCGAGACTGTCCAGCGGGTGCATCTCCAGCTCTGAGATGCGCATCAGGAACCGAGGTCCGGAGAAGGACTCCTTGTTGTCCTCGTGGTCACGCACCACGTGGCAGGTGTTCTGGCACAGGAAACACTCGATGCACTTGCGGAACTCCTGCGAGCGTTCCACGTCGACCTGCCGCATCCGGTACTCGCCAGGCTTGAGGTCCTTCGGCGGGCTGAACGCGGGCACCTCGCGGGCCTTGGTGTAGTTGAAACTGACGTCGGTGACGAGGTCCCGCACCACCGGGAAGGTCCGCATCGGCGTGACGGTGACAACCTCGTCCTCGGCGAACACCGACATCCGAGTCATGCACAACAGCCGGGGGCGGCCGTTGATCTCCGCGGAACAGGATCCGCACTTGCCCGCCTTGCAGTTCCACCGCACGGCGAGATCCGGTGCCTGGGTGGCCTGCAACCGGTGGATGACGTCGAGCACGACTTCACCCTCGTTCACCTCGACGGTGAAGTCGTGCAGGCCGCCTCCGTCGGTGTCCCCACGCCACACCCGGAAGTGCGCCTTGTACCCCATGTCAGCTCTCCTTGGCGGGAATCGCGGCGAGCTCGCCAGCGGTGAAGTACTTCTGCAGCTCGGTGTGGTCGAACAGTGCCAGCAGGTCCTCGCGCATCGGAATCTGATCCTTGGCCGTCACGGTGACACCGTCCCCCGCGGCCTCGCAGACCAGCAACTGCTTGCGCCAGTTGGGATCCATCTGCGGATGATCTTCACGGGTGTGGCCGCCGCGGCTCTCGGTGCGCAGGAGTGCGGCCTTGGCGATGCACTCGCTCACCAGCAACATGTTGCGCAGGTCTATGGCCAGATGCCAACCCGGGTTGAACTGCCGGTGCCCCTCGACGACGATATTGGCGGCTCGCTGCTTGAGCTCGGCGAGCTGGGTGAGTGCCTGCTCGACCTCTTCCCCCCGCCGGATGATGCCGACCAGGTCGTTCATCGCCTGTTGTAGCTGAGTGTGCACCGTGTAGGGATTCTCGACGGGTCCACTGCCAGTGGCCTCGAACGGAGTGACAGCACGTTCCGCGGCGGCGGTCACGTCGGACTCGGTGACCGACGGACGCTGACCTTCCGCCAGTCCCTCCACATAGGACGTCGCGCCAGAGCCGGCCCGCCGACCGAACACCAACAGGTCGGAAAGGGAGTTCCCGCCGAGCCTGTTGGAGCCGTGCATGCCACCGGCTACCTCGCCGGCCGCGAACAGGCCTGGGACCCGGGAGGCCGCAGTGTCCGGATCGACCTCCACACCGCCCATCACGTAGTGACAGGTCGGTCCGACCTCCATCGGCTCCTTGGTGATATCGACGTCGGCGAGTTCCTTGAATTGGTGGTGCATGGACGGCAGCCTGCGGGTGATCTCCTCGGCCGACATCCTGCTCGACACGTCGAGGAATACACCACCATGCGGGGAGTTGCGTCCCGCCTTGACCTCGGAGTTGATGGCCCGGGCCACCTCGTCACGCGGCAGCAGTTCCGGTGGGCGCCGGTTGCTGTCCGGGTCGGTGTACCAGCGGTCGGCCTCGGTCTCGTTGTCAGCGTACTTGTCCTTGAACACCTCGGGGATGTAGTCGAACATGAACCGCTTGCCCTCGGAGTTGCGCAGCACTCCGCCGTCACCTCGGACGGACTCGGTGACCAGGATGCCCTTCACGCTCGGCGGCCAGACCATGCCGGTCGGGTGGAACTGCACGAACTCCATGTTGATCAGCGTGGCGCCGGCACGAAGGGCGAGCGCATGCCCGTCACCGGTGTATTCCCAGGAGTTCGAGGTGACCTTGAACGACTTGCCGATGCCACCTGTGGCCAGGACGACCGCGGGCGCCTCGAACAGGACGAAGCGGCCGGTCTCACGCCAGTACGCAAAGGCGCCCGCGATCCTTCCGTTGTCCATCAACAGCTCGGTCACCGTGCACTCGGCGAAGACTTTCAAGCGCGACTCATAGTCGCCCGTCTCAGCGAAGTCCTCCTGCTGCAAGGACACGACCTTCTGCTGCAGGCTGCGGATGAGCTCGAGCCCGGTGCGGTCGCCGACGTGGGCAAGCCTCGGATACTCGTGACCGCCAAAGTTGCGCTGGCTGATCCGGCCGTCGGCGGTGCGGTCGAACAGGGCACCGTAGGTCTCCAGCTCCCACACCCGGTCGGGAGCCTCCTTGGCGTGCAGTTCGGCCATCCGCCAGTTGTTCAAGAACTTGCCGCCACGCATGGTGTCCCGGAAGTGCACCTGCCAGTTGTCGTTGGCGTTCACGTTGCCCATGGAGGCGGCGATCCCGCCTTCGGCCATGACAGTGTGCGCCTTGCCGAACAGCGACTTGCAGACGACCGCGGTACGCATGCCCAGTTGCCGTGCCTCGATCGCCGCGCGCAGTCCGGCCCCACCGGCCCCGATCACCACGACGTCGTAGGCGTGGCGTTCCAGCTCGGTCATTGACACTCCGTATTCGGTGAGAACGGTACTTCTCAGAAACTGTGACTTAGAAGAAGGACAGGTCCGCGATCGTTCCGCTGGCGACCAGCGCGACGTAGAGGTCGGCGAGCGCGACTCCGAACAGCGAAGCCCAGGCGAACAGCATGTGCCTCGTGTTCAGCTTGGAGACCAGGGTCCAGGCCCGGTAGCGGACCGGGTGCTTGGAGAAGTGGGTGAGCCGACCTCCGATCACGTGCCGGCACGAGTGGCAGGACAGCGAGTACAGCCACAGCAGGACCGCGTTGGCCACGAGGACCAGGGTGCCGACGCCGGCGTGCCCCCAGGCACCCTCCGCGTTGCGGAAGGCGAGGATCGCGTCGTAGCTCAGGATCACATTGAAGATCAGGCCGATGTAGAAGAAGTACCTGTGGGCGTTGTTGAGCACCAACGGGACGCGGCGTTCGCCCGTGTACTTGCCGTGCGGCTCCGCCACGGCGCAGGCCGGCGGCGACGCCCAGAACCCGCGGTAGTAGGCCTTCCGGTAGTAGTAGCAGGTGAGCCGGAAGCCAAGCGGAAAGATCAGCACGAGCAGCGCGGGTGAGAGCGCCCACCAACCGCCGACGATATGCACCTCGCCGGTGCCGGGAACACAGTTGGTGGCGAGGCAGGGCGAGTAGAACGGCGAGAGGTAGGGAGCGGCGTAGTAGTCACCGTTCCAGAACGCCCGGATCGTGGCATAGATGATGAACGCGACCAGGACGGCGACGGTGACGACAGGCTGCACCCACCACCTGTCGGTACGCAGGGTGCGTGAGCTGATCTGCGCCCGGCCGGGGGCGGTGGTACCTACGGACATGTCTCCTCTGTTCGCGTCGTTGCGATGTAGTCGCGGACCACCGGTTCCGGTCGGCGTCCGCCTATGCCCTCGTCGGCTCCGTGTCACAGTCACGGGGTCGTGAACGTGCTCGGCACGAACACCGCCCCCCAGTCGAGGGGACGAGCGTAGCGCGGCTCTCGGAGCACTGGTGCACCAGGTTCTTGTGAAGCGCGGCACACGCGGTGAGTACGTTGCACGAGGACAGTGCCGCGACGTGGTGATCAGTCTTCGAGGAGACCGAGAGCCTCGGTGATCGAGTCGGCGACCGGCACTCCGGCGGCCTCCAGCCTGGGCCGGTCCATCACTCCGGTCGAGACGAGCACGCATCGCGCGCCGACGCTGAGGGCCGCTTCGGCATCGTCGACCACGTCTCCGATGAGCACCACATCGGCGGGATCCACGGGAACCGCCGCGAGATGCTCGGCCAGATGCGCCGCCTTCGACCCGCCCAGGTTGGCTCCCCGCAGGCCATCGACGTGGGTGAACAGTTCGGTCAGGCTGAGCTCGCCGAGCATGGACATCAGTTCGTCGTGGAACCACATCGACAGCAACGACTGCGTCCTGCCCGCCGCGCGCCACTCGCGCAACAGCTGGGGCACCCCCACGGCGAGCCCACACGAGGCCAACTCGGCACGGTAGGCATCGTGGTAGAGCACATCGATCCTGGCCCAGTCCTGGGTGGTGAGACGCTGGCCGATCAGCCGCTCGTAGCACGCTGTCAGCGGTCGGCTGAACGCCGCACGCCAGCCGGCCAGGTCCAACGGGCCACGGCCGAACTCGGCAAGCACGGAGTTGACCGAGATCAGGGTGGCCTGATTGTCATCGAGGAGGGTCCCGTTCCAGTCCCACACGATATGGCGGGCAGGTTCCAGGTTCATTCGGTAAGCCTAGACGGGAGGCCCGACGAGGCCAGGTGATCGCGTCCCACTCCCCGGACCGGCGGAAACGGTGCACGGGCGCTGCCGGGAACGGGCCGCGCGACATCAGCGCGCCGCGTCCGATCGGAAACCCGGTGCCGCGTGAGAAAGCAATTCCCTCTCGGGGACCCGGGCTTGATTCAGCCCGACGCCGTCGGCCATGGTGAACGCGCCGTCGGCGCGAGAGGGAGAGTCGGTCATGCGAAAAGTGATGGTCCTGCTGTCGGTGATCGTCGCGGTGGTGGCGACGGTGCCGGTGGCGACGGCACACGCCGTGCGGGATCAGCCCGCGCGGTACGCAGACCGTCCCGACGTGGACGCTCCCGGTACGGACGCTCCTGATCGGGACTTTCCCGACGTGCTCGACCGTCGGGGCACACCGAACGCGGCGGAGGTTCCCGATCCTGCCCAGATCAACGTCTTCGCCGACCTGGGCTCCTGGCACGGCTACGGGCTTCCCGGCGTTGGCGACAGCACTGACTACGGCGCTTTCACCGGACCGATGTACATCGCGCAGGAGGAGCCGTGGTACCTGAGCCGAGCCTTCTCTCGGATCGAACTGACCGATCACGAGACTGGGCGACGGATCGACCTGGCCGCTGACCATTCGCCCGAGGTGCACGCCTACCCCGCAATGCTGGCCCAGACCTACCGGGTGGACGGCCTGGTGCTCACCTTGGAACTGCGGTTCGTGACCAGCCGCGGCGCACTGGTGCGGGCCCGGGTGACCGACGTCGGCGACACCGCCCGCACGCTCGATGTGAGCTGGACGGGTGCCCTCCTGCGCCCCGGGGAGGCGTCGGCACACTCGGCGGTGTCGTTGTCCGCCACCACGACCGGGGTGCGGGTGGACTTCGCGAAGGTGCGGGACACGCCCGGCTTCCTGACCAGCGGCACCGAACGTTTCGACGCGATCCACGACGATCCGGTGTCGACGACCGTGCACGGTGACTCCTACGTCACCTCTCGACGTACACCGCTGAGGATCGCACCGCACACGGACGCCTCACTGGGCTGGGTCGAAAGCTACACCTTCACCGAAACCGAGCGCGCCGAGGAGTCCGCCGCACTGCACGACGCGTTGGCCCGACCCGATCAAGCCGTGTGGCGGTCTCGGGCCCGGTGGGACGGCTACTTCGCGCGTGCACTGCGCGGTGTGGCACCGCCGTATCGGCGGCTCGCCGTGAAGGCGATCGAGACGCTGGTGGGCAACTGGCGCGGCGCGGCCGGCCAGCTTCACTACGCGGGGGTCACGCCATCGATCACGTTCCGGGACTTCGCCGCCGCGTACTGGCCATGGGACAGCTTCAAGGAAGCGGTCGGCGTGGCGACCTTCGCACCGGACCTCGCCGAGTCGGTGATCCGTGCGGAATTGGAGCACCAGATCTCGGCGGATTCGCCGACCCGACCCCAGGACGCGGGCATGCTGCCCGACGTCGTCGGCTACAACGGTGCGGCCGAAGGCAGCCCGAAATGGAACGACCGCAACACCAAGCCCCCGTTGGCGTCGTGGGCCGTCTGGCACACCTTCGAAGCCAGCCGGGACGTGACCTTCGTGCGCGAGGTGTACCCGAAACTGGTCGCGCAGCACGACTGGTGGTACCGCAACCGAGACCACGACCACGATGGACTCGCCGAGTATGGCGCCACCGCGCACCCGAAGAACGGCACACCACAGGAAGCGTTGCGTGCGGCGGCATGGGAGAGCGGCATGGACAACGCCCCGCGCTTCGATCGGGACACGGGTGTCGAAGTGCTGGCGAACACCAATCAGTCAGGCTCTCGTATCGGATACTCGTTGAACCGAGAATCGGTGGACCTCAACGCGTACCTCGTTGTCGAGAAGCGATACCTGTCCAGGATCGCTGATGTTCTCGGCGAGTTCGCCGACGCCCGGCGTTTCGACAAGGAGGCCGATTCGCTCACCCAAACGATCAGATCCCACATGTACGACCCGGCGACCGGGTTCTACTACGACAGTGCCCTCGACTCCTCCGCACCGCTCAGCGACCTTGGCAAAGGAGTTGAGGGTCTGACGCCGCTCTGGGCCGGAATCGCCACCAAGGAACAGGCCGCCGCGGCCCGCTCGGCCCTGGTCGACCCCGAGCAGTTCGCCACGAGAATTCCCTTTCCGACGGTGCCGAAGAACTCGCCGAAATTCGATCCGACCGGATACTGGCGAGGCACCAGCTGGCTGGACCAGCTCTACTTCGGCTCGACCGCCCTCGAGCGGTACGGCTACCGTGCGGACGCCGAAAACCTGCGCACGCGGACGCTCGACAACGCGGAGGGCCTCACCGGCAACGCGCCCATCCGGGAGAACTACAACTCTCTCACCGGCGCCGGCATGAATGCCACCAACTTCAGTTGGTCGGCGGCGCTGCTGCTGGTCATGCTGACCCACACGCCCACGGTGCCTCCTTGGCCGTCCCCGTCGCTCGGGGTTCGGCCGTCGTCATCGTGACAGGGGCCTCCGAACGCCGGAACCGTTCGCTGGGACCAGAAACGAGGCGTTCCGTGGTGTGCTCGAACGTCGTCCACGGCCCGCCTGTCGGCAGACGCCGGATTGACGCCGCCGTGGACGGGCCGTCCTCGTCCTCCACCGCACCGAACGCCTGACCTGCCGACCGTGAGGAGGCGCCATGTTCCTTCGGACTGGCGAGCCGATTTGTCTCAGGCCGGCTCCGGGGTTGCGACCGGCGGCGTCGCTGCCAAGACCGAGGTGAGCAGGCCGGGAAAACGGCGCTCCAACTCGTCCTTGCGCAGTCGGCTGAGCCGGGTGTTGCCGACCAGCCTGGTGGCCAGCACACCGCTCTCCCGCAGCGTGCGCAGATGATGTGACACGGTGGAGTGCTTGACCGGGACGTCGAGCGTGGTGCAAGAACCTTCGCCGGTGGCGTCGAGCAGCCGGACGATCCGCAGGCGCACCGGGTCGGAGAGCGCTTGCAGGACCGTGCCGACGTCGACCCGCGCGAGGTCGGGTTGTGGCAGCCAGGTCTCCGTCTGGCTGAGCCTCATGCCGGTGGAACGACGGTCCTTCACGACTCCATCCTATTTGATGATCACAATATCCACTGTCGATGACAATCGATATTTACGACTGTCATCGAATAAGGTCACGGTGGCGACCACCACTGCCCCGCCTAGAACGGAGACCTATGGCCCACTCCGCCGCAGTCGACGAACGCTGGCTTCCCCAGGTGGCCGTGCTGGCCTTCGGCACCTTCGCCGTCGGCACCGACGCCTTTGTCGTCGCCGGCCTGCTGCCCGACATCAGCCGCTCGCTGTCGGTCAGCGTTGCGGCAGCCGGTCAGCTGGTCAGCGTGTTCTCTCTTGCCTACGCGGTGCTGTCGCCATTGCTCGCCGCACTGACCGGCAGCTGGTCGCGGCGCGCCGTGCTGGTCACCGCTCTGCTGGTGTTCGCTACCGGCAATGTGGCCACGGCGCTGGTGCCGGGCTACCCGCTGGTACTAGCCACCCGGGTGCTCGCCGCCGCCGGCGCGGCCATGTTCACTCCCAACGCCGGCGCCACTGCCGCCGCCATCGCCGGCGAGCGGCGGCGCGGCCAGGCTATCTCCATGGTGACCATGGGGCTGACCTGCTCACTGGTGGCGGGCGCCCCGCTGGGCACCGCTATCGGCAATGCCTGGGGGTGGCGGTCCACCATGTGGTTCGTCGCCGCCCTGGCCGCGGTCGTCATACCGATCATCGCGCTGCGCCTGCCATCCGTCAGGTTCACCGGCGCCACCGGCCTGCGGCAGCGGTTCGCTCCGCTGGCCGACAGCCGGATAGGCCGTGTACTGGCCGGCACGCTGCTTGCCTTCACAGGGGATCTACCTGCCCTATACCTATATCAGCTCCGTGTTCGCCCCCGCCCTGAGCGGTGACGACAACCGGGTGGCAGTGCTGCTGCTCGCCTTCGGGGTGGCCGGCACCGTGGGCAACCTGATCGCCGGCAAGCTGGCCGACCGATACGGGCCGCGGCGGGTGGTCATCGCCGCGTCTCTCGCTCTGACCGCGGTGTTCCTCCTCATGCTGCCGATCCGTGGGGTGTTCGCCGCGGCGGTCCCGGTGGTCGCACTTTGTGGCATCGCTTCCTGGTCGGTCACCGCTCCGCAGCAGCACCGGGCCATCACGCTGTCGCCGACCGGAGCCGGGCCGCTGGCGGTCTCACTCAACGCGGCAGTGCTGTACCTGGCGATCTCGCTGTCCAGCGTGGTCGGCGCGATCTGCCTGGACTCGTTCGGCTCCGCGGTGGCACTGCCGGTGATCGCGGCCGTGTCCGTCCTGGCGGCGGCGATCCTGACCATGCTGTCCGGCCCAGCCGAGCAGCGGGCTCTGGCCGCTGCGGGCGAAGGCGGGCCACGACGGTGAGGTGACGGTCCCCCACCGCCCGAAGGGATCACGGCGGCAATGGATTCGGCTATCCGACAAGCGATCGACGAGCAGTGAACGCGCCACGAAAAGTAGGGGTCAGCACTCACGCGTCGTGGAAACGGGCGGCCTGCGGTCCCATGCGTGACCGCTGTTTCTGATATACCCCACGTGAACCAGCCAGAGCGGCGACCGGCTGAGATCAAGGCCTCGTTCTGGCTCTGGATTGTCGGCGCGGCGACAAGTAGCGCCGCTGTCCTGTGGTCCGCTGTTGCGGAGCTCGCTGACCTGCACTGAACTTGTCGGACCGCCGAGGACAGCGGCCACCGGTGATTCTGGGCTCAAGGTGATTTCGCGGTAGCTGTCATCGTGTTCTGCGTCATTCTGGTACTGGCCTTCGCTGCACTACTCGTCACCTTGGCGTTCCCCATGCGAGCGAGTAAGGACTGGACCCGGATCGCCCTTGCGGTAGTCACTCCCCTTGCCTTGTGAGCCGGATGACGAGAAGCGAAAACAGGGCGGCGCCGACGGCGCGAGGCCGGCCAGGCTATCGGTGTCCAGCCTTTCCGACAGTGCGCCACCCTGAAGCACCGGCACCTCACCAGAAGCACCCAACAGAAAAGCCGCGATCACACATCCCATGCCCTATCGTGTATCGCGTTTGCCGTCACACCGCACAGCGATACACGACAGCCAACAGCCAGCTGCGGGTGCCAACCGAGCCAGGATCGTATGCCTCTGGATCACGCCATATCGAAAGAAACGCCTTCTCCACCGCGCGCTCCGCAAGGGAAGCATCCGCACAGACCTTGCGGGCCACGGCGTAGGACGACACTCGGTATCGATCGTAGAGCGTGGCGAACGCGTCACGGTCGCCACGAGCGATACGACTGACCAACTCTCGGTCCGAGTCGTTCCCACCGACGCTCGACCGGGCTTCGGCTTGCCGATCGTTCCCTTCCGTCACAGCGAAATATAGTGTCAGATGCTGCTGGAACTGGCCGGGCGTCCCCAGCGCGGTCAGGTCATTTCCCGAACCCGGTCCGCATTTTCACCCGTCCAGAGCACAGTCGCCCGCCAACCGCGCGGATCAGATCAACAGCAGGTGTCTCAGTCGAGCTCGACACCGGTGTCGTCAGAATGACCGTACCCCGCATCCCGAAGTTCATCGTGCACGACCTGTAGCGCCAACTCCTCGGAATACCCCTTGCGGGCCAACACACCGACCAGACGGCGAACCATGGTCATGCGGTCGACAGAGCCCAACACCCCGATCCTTTTGCGCACCAGTTGTCTTGCCCGTTCCCGCTCGGTGTCCTCATCCACCACGGCGGCCGCTTCGGCGGCCACCGGTTCGGCCACCCCCTTGCGCCGCAACTCCGCGACCAAGGCACGGCGGGACAAACCCCGATGGGTGTGCCGGGAGCGCACCCACTCTTCAGCAAAGGCGGAGTCGTCGAGGAGGCCAGCCCGATCGAGCCGGCCAAGCACCAGTTCGGCTACCTCAGAACCGATTCCGCTGCGGTCCATGGCTTGGCCCAGTTCCGCGCGGGACCGCGCCCTGATAGTCAACAACCGCACGCAGAGTTGCTGCGCCTTCCGTGCGGGATCCTGCTCGGACCCGTCGTCGGCAGACTCACTCATCAGCGATCAGAAATCCACCGGAGCGGGCGCGGTCGACTCGGCGTCCAGCTTTGCCCCGATACCCATCTTCTCCTGGATCTTCTTCTCGATCTCGTTCGCCACATCCGGGTTGTCCCCGAGGAACTTGCGAGCGTTCTCCTTGCCCTGTCCCAACTGATCGCCGTCATAGGTGTACCAGGCGCCGGACTTACGCAGAATGCCCTGCTCCACTCCCATGTCGATGAGCGAGCCTTCACGGCTGATGCCGCGCCCGTAGAGGATGTCGAACTCAGCCTGCTTGAACGGCGGGGCGACCTTGTTCTTGACGACCTTGACCCTGGTCCGGTTGCCCACGGCATCGCCGCTGTCCTTGAGCGTCTCGATACGGCGAACATCGAGGCGGACCGAGGCGTAGAACTTCAAGGCCTTGCCACCGGTCGTGGTCTCAGGGGATCCGAACATGACGCCGATCTTCTCCCGCAGTTGGTTGATGAAGATCGCCGTGGTGTTCGAGTTGTTCAACGCACTGGTCATCTTCCGCAGTGCCTGGCTCATCAGCCGGGCCTGGAGGCCGACGTGGTTGTCCCCCATCTCGCCTTCGATCTCCGCACGCGGCACGAGCGCGGCGACTGAGTCGATCACCAGAATGTCCAGGGCTCCAGACCGGACCAGCATGTCGGCGATCTCCAAGGCCTGCTCGCCGGTGTCAGGCTGGGAAACCAGCAGTGCGTCGGTATCGACCCCGAGCGCCTTGGCATAGTCAGGATCCAACGCGTGCTCGGCGTCGATGAACGCGGCGATGCCGCCGGCACGCTGGGCATTGGCCACCGCATGCAGGGCGACCGTGGTCTTGCCGGAGGACTCTGGACCGTAGATCTCCACGACCCTGCCCCGCGGCAGCCCGCCGATACCGAGAGCGACGTCCAGGGCGATCGAACCAGTGGGGATGATCTCGATCGGAGCCCTGGTCTCGTCGCCGAGACGCATCACCGACCCCTTGCCGAAGTTCTTGTCGATCTGGGCGAGAGCCAGCTCAAGCGCCTTGTCCTTGTCGGGTGCTGCTGGTGCCATGGGAAGTCCACCTCGGTTGTCGTGTCGGGCCGGGCCGGCTGCTGCCCGAGCCGCCATTGGTTGTCATGGCCGACGCTACGGGGAGGGTCTGACAAGTAGCGGCAAGCTGCGCCCCACAGGCTAGCCGAACACCTGTTCGAGGGAAAATCGACACACCGCCCGGGTGACTCAGCGACGATCCGCCGGCACCTCGAAGGCCTCGCAGACGGCCGACCAGATTCGCTTGGTCGGCACTCCCTCCTCCAACGCCTGATCAACAGTGAGCCCCCCGAGCGCGGAGAACACATGGTCCCTGGCAAGCATCTCGGATCTGACCTGGCCGAACTCCTCGGCCATCCGGCGGCGGAAGACAGTGGTGCGCATCTTCGCCAGATTACGCGGACAACAATTTGCAGGAAGTTGATACCGGGGTCTTCCCAGCACCAAGAAACGCGCTATCCTTGTTCGTGGGTCCGCGATCCCCCAGCCCCAGAGGCAAGACCTCGGCGGCGGAAGTCGCGGCGGAAGCCCCGTAGTCGACCCCCAGGGCTGCGGGGCTTCATCATGCCTGACGGCACCTGACAGCCCTGGATATCAGATCGGCCGCGCTCCACACGACAAAACAGCAGAACTCCGCGTCTATCACCGATCGGCCGCGCGCACCGTGGTCTGTGTGACGTCTCGATGGGCGTACTCGCCATTCGGGCAGCTTGGGGTCATGTCTCCGGAGTGGCGCGTCTGCTTGGACGGGACGGCTGGACAAGGCTGATCACGGCCACGCTGGCGAGCATCGCCACGACAAGGGCAAAAATCGTTCCGCCCTCGATGAGATCGGTGGCCTGGTTAAGCACGCCGACCCCGACGATGGGCAGCGAGATTCCGAGATAGGCGACAATGAACAGGCTCGAACTGACCGCCCCGCGCTAGTCCTCTGGCGCGCCGCCAGAGACGAGCGCCAAGCCGGCGGCGAAACTCAGGCCCTGTCCAAGGCCGGCGACCACGCACAGACAATGAGAAGCAGGACCGACCGGAGCTGCAGCGCGAGCACAAGCAGGCCCATGCCCAGGAGCAGCAGCGGCAGTCCGTTGGCAAGCACACAGCACACTGCGCTGAGTGCGGCGGCGACAAGTCCTGGAACCAGGGTGCGCTTGCGGCCGACCCGATCAGACACAGCACCAAACAGGATCAGGGCCGCGATCACTCCGGCGGCATAGGTCGCGAAGATCACTGTCACAGTCAGGCCGGAGAGTCCGAACTCGTTCTGGCACAGCGGATACAACGGGGTCGGCAGCGTTGTCCCGGCCATCGTGACTAGAAAGGCGAAAGCGACCCAGCCAAAACCGGTGGCGTGCGCCCTGTCCTTCACCGCGGCCCCCTACTGGTTCGTGCGACGACCATCACCGGGCGATGAGCCGGATCGAAGAAACGGCAGGAGGTGATCGAGCAGCTGCCGGGGCTGTTCCTCGGGCACATAGTGCCCGCTGTCGGTGATGGTGACATGGGTGAGGTCGACGACGACTGGTTCCAGCGCGGAGCGGACGCGGTCGGACTGGCCGTGCTCGCCTCCCACTGACAGCACGGGCATCCGCAGCTTGCGCCGCTTGCGCTGGTCGTTCTGCTCGATGATCTCTTCGATGGCGCGGTAGAAGTTGAAGCTGGCATGGAGCGCCTGCGGGCTGCGGCGCAGCATGTCGACATAGAACCGCACGGCGTACTCGGGCATCGTCGTCGGAGTCGCCCCTTTGGTCGCGAACTGATCGCGGAGCAACAACTCCTCCCGGCCGGTAACAAGGCGCTCATTGAGGTTGTGCAATCGGTTGAACCCGAAATGCCACGTGGTGTCATTGACCGCGTCCGCGCTGAACAGCGGAATCGAGGGGGCGAGACCCGGGATGGTGGCGTCGACCAGCACCAGCCGCTCGACCCTGTCGGGGAAATCCGACGCGAGCGCGTAGGAGGTCCACATGCCGACGTCGTGTCCCATCAAAGCGAACCGGCGGTGCCCGAGGGTTTCCATGAGATCGACGAATTCACCGGCGAGGCTGCCCGAGTCGTAACCCCCTTCGGGCTTGTCCGACAGCCCGACCCCGCGCGGGTCGGCGGCCACCACCCGATACTCCTGAGCCAACCGAGGCATGACCAAGCGCCACTCGTACCAGCACTGCGGCCAGCCGGAGATCAGCAGCAGCGGCGGACCGTGTCCTCCCACGACGGCATGCAGCCTGACGCCGTCGACCTCGACAAGCCTGCTCTGGAACGTGGCACTGAAGCCCTCTGGTAGCCGCGGTGCTCCTTGTACGGTGCCGAAACCGCTCGCTCCCTGCTCCATGGCCCTACGCTCCTTCCGGACGGATGGTTCACAGAGGCGCTCTACCCGATCGGGTACCGGTGAAACCGAGCGTCGGCGAGGGGGCTACCACCGGTCGTACGGCACCCTCCGGTTCGGGCAGCCGACGTACCGCCAGCGACGCGACAACCGGCGCCACCAGTAGGGCCGACAGCGTGACGGGCAGAGACGTCGCCTCGGCAAGCAGGCCGAGCAGCGGCGCCACGAGGCCGCCGACGCTGACGGCGAGGCCAAGGGTGACGCCGCTCGCGGTGCCAACACGGGTGGCCAGATAGTCCTGTCCGAGTGTGACGTGGAGCGAGAACGGGACAGAGCCGACCAGCCCGACGGCGGCCACGACGACGAAAACGGCCGGACCGGGCATGAGGACGAGCCCGGCCAGCGCGACAACGGTGACGAGGTGGGCCAGGCGGACGGTGCGGACGCGCCCGTACCGGTCGGCGAGTCGACCGCCGAGGAGCGTGCCGACCGCGCCGAAGGCGGACAGCACGACCAGCGCCGCCTCGCCGACCACAGTGCCGGCGTGCAGTCTGTGCTGGACGAACAGCGCGAGGAACGTGCTCAGTCCGAACATCAGCACGGAACGGCACACGACCGCGACCGACAGCAGCCCGAACGCCCGCCAGTTGTCGCTCCTCCCGCTGGCGGCTCGGGCGGTATCGGTGGCCGGAGCCAAAACCCGTCGCAGCAGCGCTGCCGTGACCAGACAACCGATCACGGCCGGCACGGCGAGCAGCGGCGTGCCGAACAGTCCTGTCACCCCGAGCACCGCGGTGACCAGCATGGGGCCGGCGGCGAAACCCACGTTGCCACCGAGGGAGAACCAGCTCATACCGACATGGCTTCCAGCCGTGGCGGCACGGGCCAGCCGAGCCGACTCCGGGTGGTAAGCGGCGACACCGAGCCCGGACAAGGCCACAACCACCCAGGTGAACCCGTAGTTGTCGACCAGTCCCGCCGCCGCGATACCGAGGCCGGCCAGTGCCATGCCGGCGGGGACCAGCCACGGCAGTGACCGGCGGTCCGTCAGTGCACCAAAAGCCGGCTGCGCGATCGAGGACAGCACCGTGGCCGCGAGCGTGAGGCCGGAGATGGCGACGTAGTCGTAGTGCCGTTCGGCGACGAAAAAGGGGACGAGAGCCGGCACGGCCCCCTGGTAGACGTCGTTGACCGCGTGTCCGGCGATGAGAACCATGCTGGCCCAACGGGATGTTTGCGTTGTGGTCGTCGACATAGGGCCAGCATCCGCGGCCGCAGCATAGGCCCGCTTCCGATATAGCGCCTATTTATGTCGCTAACTCGCCACGGCCGCGCCCGGTTCTGCGCGCGTCCCGGCATGGCGGCGGCGTCCCGGCGTGTATCCGAGATGGCGGCGGAACACGTCGACGAACGCACTGGTCGTGATCCATCCGCAGCGGTGCCCGGTTGACGTGACCGAGACACCCTCCGCCAGCAGCCGCAGAGCCAGATGCAGCCGCAACTGCGTGCGCCACTGCGGGAACGTCATCCCCAGCTCGCCGGCGAATAGTCGCGTCAGTGTGCGCTGGCTGACCCCGACCTCGGCACCAAGCCGCGCGAGACTGCGTTGGTCGGCGGGGTTCAGTTCGAGCAGCCGGCACACTGCGGCGAGCCGGGAGTCCCGCGGCGTCGGTAGATGGACGGCCTCCTGTCGCGCGTCGCGCAGTTCGTCGAGGATGACCAGCCGCAACCGCTCCCGCCGCGCCGAGGAATCCGCCGGATCGCGGGTGTAGGCAATGATCAGCTCCCGCAGCAAGGGGCCGACGCACAGGACGGCGGGAGTGTGCAGCCGCAGTGGATTGGCCGAGGCCGGTAGCCCTATCGTGTGCAGACTCGTCGCGCCATAAGCCCGGTGCTCGTGCACGGAACCGGCCGGGACCCAGATCGCCCTGGTGGCGGGTGCGACCCACGATCCAGCGTCCGTGGCGACCGCCAGCACGCCGCGACTGGCGTACACGATCTGGTTCTCCTCGTGGCGGTGCGCGTCGATGCCCGCCCCGGCGCCTAGTGTCCTTGACAGCGTCGGTGCTGGCCTCGACGGACCACTCATCGGCACGGGAAGGCAGTTTATCGGAGAAACATCGTGAGCATAGAGTTCGTCCGGCAGGATCAGATGATCGAGTCTGGCTCCTGGAAGGAATGCGGAGATGACCCTGATCGACGGGCGGGCGGTGGCCGCCACGATCCGAGAACAGGTAGCGGCCAAGGCGCGAGCGCTGCGTTCGACAGGGGCCACGCCAACCCTGGCGATCCTGGTTCCCACCGATGACGAGGCGACCGCATGGTACGTGCGGTCGATCGAACGGATGGCCGAGAAGGTCGACGTGCGCGTGCGGGTGGTCAGGGAAACCAACGACATCGGCGCCTGTCTTGCCGAGCTGTCGGCGGACCCGACGATGCATGGGGTGATCTGCCAGACCCCGCTGCCCGCCGGGATGTCACTGGACGTCCTCGGCCGACACATCGACACGGCCAAGGATGTCGACGGCGCCAACCCGGTGAGCCTCGGCCGGCTCGCTGTTGGCTTGCCCGCGTTCGCACCCGCCACCGCGCAGGCTGTCATTGAGCTGCTGCGTGCCCACGGCACCACCCTTGCCGGGACCGACGTGGTCGTCGTCGGGCGCAGCTCGGTGGTGGGCAAACCAGCGGCACTGCTGCTGCTGGCCGAAAACGCCACGGTGACGGTGTGCCACTCGCACACCAAGGACCTCGCGGTGCAGACGAGTCGGGCCGACGTCGTTGTCGCCTGTGTCGGACGCGCCCAGATACTGGGTGCCGCTCATATGCGCCCCGGTGCTGTTGTCATCGATGTCGGCACGAACCCGACCGCGGACGGTGGTCTCGTGGGTGACGTCGACACCGCCGCGGTCGAACCCATCGCGGAGGCCATCACCCCGGTGCCCGGTGGGGTCGGGCCGGTGACGACCGCACTGCTGCTCCGCAATGTGGTCTCCGCCGCGCAGGCCGCATCGGCGTCTTCCGCGCAGGAGTGACCCGAGCGGCGGCTAGCCAGGCTGGCCGGCCAGTTGTCGGTCGGCCGGAAGCCGGCGCCGCACCAGGACCCCGAACAGCAGGGCGATGGTCGTCCACATGATCAGCTGGGTGCCGAGGGACGCGACCCGGAAACTCCACAGCACGTCCGCGGGGAACTCCTTCGGTACCTCGTCGACGGCCGGAAACAGCAGGCCGGCAACGGACAGTGCCACGACGAAGGCCAGCACCGCGACCAGTGTCGCGTTCCAGGCGCCCAGCCGCGACATCAGCCGGCGGCCGAGGCAGGCCGCCGCGATCGCACATCCGACCGAGACGGCCACCATCAGGAAGTAGGTCACGGTGCGCTCGTCGATCGTGTCGGCGTTGCCGATCGAGGGCGGATTGGCCGGATACTTCAGAAACGGCACGACGAAAGCCGACAGGTAACCGCCGACACCGAGCACCAGTGCGGTCGCCCTTGCGTCGAGCCTGCCGATCCGCCCGTACGCGACCGCGAAAGCCAGCGCGAACAGTCCACCGAAGGCGACCGCGTAGACCAGCACACCCGTGGCGAGGCCGAGGGTGCTCTGCACGGCACGACTCACCAACTCCGGCTCGGGCGGTTCACCGGCGGCGGTCGCCTCCGCCGACTCGAAGTCGATGGCCGCACCGACCGACGGCTCCCCGATGACCCGCGCGAACACCAAGGCCAACACGCCGGCCACCAGGCCGGCGAACATTCCGCGCACCAACAGCATTCTCATCATGTGACTGCGCCTGTCCCGTTCAGTGACAGGGGAAGCCGAGCAGGTGCCGACCGTCGTGCACGAACTCGTGCACGTAGTGCCCCGAGATCAGCGAGGTGGCACCCTGTTCCGCACCGACGAAGTAGAGCAGCACCATGGCGAGCACGCCGATGAACACCGCCCAGGGCAGCACTTCACGAAGGGGGATGCGAACCGGAATGGGAACCGCGACTGACGCGGATGAGGCGACGCTCATCGGAACCTCCTTGGGTTTTCGCGACCCGGCAGACGTGTTCACGACGGTGGAGTGTCTGACTCGCGTCCCACCCTCGGGGGCGGGACGCATACAGTGGCGCGACCGCGCCGGATTCACACCGGCTTACTCCTTGCCGTCGGTCGACACGGACGGTAGCCATGGCCGAAGGCCGCTGTCAATCGACCAAGCAGGTCGGCGGAACACATGGCCACGGTGAACCGACTGTTCCTGATCAGCCACGGGGCCACCATCGCCTTGCGTGGAGCGCGTTTCCCTGCCGACGAGCCCCTCGACGCGGCACCGGAACACCGACGGGAACCGGCGTTGCGCGTGGACATGGCTCGCCATGGCCCCGAGTCCCGGTGTGTCCAGACGGCCGTCGCTCTCGGCCTGGTTTCGGCGGTGGAGCCGGCGCTGGCGGATCTGGACTGCGGCACGTGGCGGGGCAGGTCGCTCACCGAGGTCGAGCGGGACGACCCCAGCGATGTCGCCGAGTGGCTGACCGATCCCGACGCGGCACCCCATGGCGGGGAGTCCGTCC
The DNA here is from genome assembly GCA_019239965.1 of Kutzneria sp. Classification (GTDB taxonomy): domain Bacteria; phylum Actinomycetota; class Actinomycetes; order Mycobacteriales; family Pseudonocardiaceae; genus Kutzneria. Next base: position 38,662 of record JAFAZC010000102.1, read on the forward strand.
GGCAACTACTCGACCGGGTGGCGGGCTGGCTCGACGGGTTACCGGCCACGGGCCGGTTGGCCGCGGTCACCTCACCGGCGGTCGTGCGGGCGGTCGTGGTGCGGGTCCTGTCGGCTCCGGCCGAAGCGTTCTGGCGGATCGACGTGCCGCCACTGACGGTGACGCACGTCTTCGGTGTGCCCGGTCGCTGGACGCTCCGCTGTCAGGCCGCCCCGGTGCCGGGTTGGACCGTGCGCTCGAAGTAGTCGGCGACAGTGGCGGCGGTGAGCGAGTTCGGCGTTGAGCTCACCGCGATGGTGAGCACACCGACAAGCGGTCGGTCGGAGACGGTGAACACGACGACGCCGACTCCACTCGCCGCCAGTGCGTGGTAGGTGCCGGACAGTCCGTTGCCGGCCCAGTTCGCCTGCACCTGACGGCTCGTGCCGTAGCCGTCAAGCAGTGCCTTGACCTTGGGGGCGATGTCGTCGACGGACCCGGTCTGGGTGTAGACGACCGTGTGGCTCGCGTCGTCGCCCCCGAGCTGGCAGGTCGCGCTGGTACCGGTAAGACCGGCCAGCCCGGTGGCCGATCCGTCGTAACCGGCATGGCAGTCGCCTTTGCCGGCGACCGGTTCGGCGAGCGGACGCATGCAGCTGGTCAGCCCCTTGGCATCCACGGAACCCGGCTGCCGGCAGTCGCCCGGAGTGAACAGGGTGCCGCGGAACAGGGCGAACCCGCCCACCGCGAGCACGATGGCGATCACCGCCGTGGCCGCGAGGCCCATCGTTTTCTTGGTGTACAGCCTCTTGCGCCGCGGTGCCTTGTCCTCGGTCCGCTTGTCCGGTGTCGTGGTGTTGGGGAAATGGGCGTTGGCAAGGAACTCGTCCGTGTTCAGGTACTGCGGACCCGAGTGGGTCGGTGATGTCGGCCGGGCAGACGACTGCGCTTGGACCGGGGCGGACCACGGCCCGGTGAGGACGAACTGCTGGGTCTGCTCGGCCGCATCGTCGTGGGGCATGTGGCAGGCCCCCAGCGCCACGGCCGTCTCAGGTTGGTCCAGACTCACGGGAACGAGCCGGAGCCGGTCGGCGATCAGTGTCGCGACCAGCGGGATGCGGCTCGCGCCTCCGACAAGGTAGATGCCGGCCAATTTGTCCGGAGCCGTTCCCGCGGTCCTGACGGTGTCGCCGAGCAACTCGACACTGCGCAGCACGCTCGGCCGGATCAGCGCCTCGAGTTCTCCTCTTGTCACCAACACGTCGTCGAACGGTTCTGGCATCGGCACCTCGGTCTGCGGATGCCTTGACAGGGTCTCCTTCGCCGCCCGCACGTCTTCCCAGAGGGAGCGGCGCGCGCGCCGGTCGGCTGTCGACTCGGGACGCAGCAGCCGCTGCCATCGCGCGGCGTCGCGGTGGGAGACCTCGCGCCCGACGTACTCGAGGAGGGCTTGGTCCATGTCGAGGCCACCAAGATCGGGCAGGCCGTTCTCGGCGAGCACCGTGTAACCGGCCCTGGTTACGTCGAGCACCGCCACGTCGAAGGTGCCGGCCCCAAGGTCGTAGACGGCGAGGGATTGGCCGGGGGCCAGCGCGTGGCCGGGGAGCGAAGCGAAGTGCGCCGCGGCGGCCACCGGCTCGGGAACCAACACCAGCTCGCCGCCGATCCCCGCCAGCCTCGCGGCCGACAGCAGCGAGTTGCGCCTTGTCTCGCCCCACCGGGCGGGATGGGTCAGTCGGATCTGGTCGGGCGGTGCGCCACCCAGTTGCCGACAGGTCTCGTCGAACACGCGCCTGAGCACCGCGGCCAACACCTCGTTGACGGGAACCACCGAGGTTCCCAGCAGCAGCGTGCCGTCGTCGATTCTGCGCTTGGGGTTGGGCTCGAACCGGGACGGGTCCAGCCTGGCTCTGCGCTCCGCGTCGCGGCCGACGAGGATCGTGCCGTCTTCGGCGGCGAACACCGCGGAGGGCATCGTCGCCGAACCGTCGACCTCGATCACCCTGGGGTGCCGTCCATGCACGGAGAGCACCGCCGCGGTGTTCGAGGTGCCAAGGTCCACCGTGAGTACGCGCACTGTGCTCCCCCTCGCAGCCTGTTCGTGCTCTGATGCTGCCACAGCGCTCGCGTTGGTATGCACGGGTAGCTCCCGCTGGCCGCGAAGGCTTCCCGTCGAAATCGGTCCGGGTCTTACCAGGTCTGGCGTGGATCGCGCGTGACGACCAGAGCAAGAGCCCACGGCTGGACGGGTCGCCACAGTGCCCGCCCAGCCTCTTTCTCGCGCTACAGCTCGGGCATGGCGGCCATCAAGCTGCGCAATCTGTTCAACGCCCGGTGCTGAGCGACTCGCACCGCCCCGGACGTCGACCCGACGATGTCGGCGGTCTCCTCGGCGGACAGACCGACGACCACGCGCAGCCGCAGAATCTCCCGCTGCTTGTCGGAAAGCGCGCCGAGCAGGCGCTCCATTCGCGCCCTCAGCTCGTCCCGAAGTACCCGCTGCTCGGGACCTTCGGTGATCTCCGGCCGGTCGGGCACCTCGGCCACCGGAAGTGACCGGTTACGGGCCGCCGCCCGCCGCGCATCGGCGATCTTGTGTTGGGCTATGCCGAACACGAAGGCGAGAAACGGCTGCCCCCGGTCCTGGTAGTTGGGCAGTGCCGAGATGACCGAAAGGCACACTTCCTGGACCACGTCGTCCGCCGAGGCGAAGGAGTTGTCCATTCGTCCGATTCTGACCCGGCAGTACCGCATCACTATGGGCCGAATGGAGGTCAATACTTCCCGGGTCGCGTCGGCGTCACCGCCGACCGCCGCCTCAACCAGCTGTCTGAAGTACTCCTCTTGTGGCCCGCCTGCGGATATCGGCCTCCTACACGACTGATACTCAGGCTCAACAGGGATGACCCGTGCCGCACTGTTCATTTTCATTGTCCCCGCACACGAAAAATGGTTGGTCAACGCCTGCGGCTGGCGGGCCACCGGTGGACCGGTTCGTCAAGAAACCGTGTGTGCACCCCACGCGCCGGATAATTAGGTCGACACCCTGGTGGTCGACGAAATCATCCCGGCACCTCTTTTCTACCGCTCTCGTCGCGGCCATTCATAAGCCGCTTCCAGAGCGGTCCTTGCCGATGCCCCGTGTGATCCATCGGACATCTACGACGTTAACCCTGTGTGCCGACCCTTACAAGAAACCTGTGAAAACTCCCCGGAATCCGTACTTTTCCGTAACCGCGTCATTGCTCTGTGTAGTCAGCAACGATGCCGTCGAGGTTCCCTCGACACCGAGTCCAGCAGACATGATCAGAATTCATCTACAGGCCATTACCAGCGGAAATGCCGGATTCTTCCGGCAGTGAGGTGACCAGCCGCCCGGCACGGGAGGTCGACTGGGGTGCCCACGGCGGTGGGGGCAGCCATGGTTCCCGGCCTCCGGGACACCGCGGAAACCGGCCGAATACGGAGAGCAATGCCGCCCATTGGTGTGAAAATCGCCTTTCCCTCCTTTGCTGGCAATCCACAGCTGCGCACCGAATCGATGAGCCCCGTGGAGCCCGAGGTCCGGCAGGCACCCGGCCCCTCGCTCGTGAGACGGCGAAACAGGTGGTTGTCGGTGCCCGTTGTCAAGATGGGTCCCATGACCGACCACGGCACGGCTGGCCAGGATGCACTGGACCGGTTCTCCCCCGCGACGAAAGACTGGTTCCGGGGTGCCTTCGCCGCGCCGACCGAGGCACAGGTTGGGGCATGGTCCGCGGTGGCCGACGGGGACCACGTACTCGTGGTCGCCCCGACCGGATCCGGCAAGACGCTGGCGGCGTTCCTGTGGGCGGTCGACAGGCTCGCCGCCGAGCCTCCTCCCGCCGATGACATCCTGCGCTGCCGCGTGCTCTACGTATCACCGCTCAAGGCCCTCGCGGTGGACGTGCGGCGCAACCTGCGTGCTCCACTGACCGGTATCGGGCAGGCCGCTCGCCGGCTCGGGCTTGCCGCGCCCGCGATCACCGTCGGCACGCGGACCGGGGACACCCCGGCCGAGCAGCGTCGCTCGTTCGCCCGTACCCCTCCCGACATCCTCGTCACCACACCGGAGTCGCTGTTCCTGCTGCTTACCTCCGCCGCCGAGCGGGCGCTGCACGGAGTCCGCACGGTGATCATCGACGAGGTACACGCGGTGGCCGGCGGCAAGCGTGGCGCACACCTCGCGCTGTCCCTGGAACGGCTCGACGCACTACTCGACCGGCCCGCACAGCGCATCGGCCTCTCGGCCACGGTACGGCCGGTCGAGGAGATTGGTGCCTTCCTCACCGGCGGCCGTCCGTTGCGGGTGGTGCAGCCTCCGGCGAGCAAGACGGTCGAGGTCCGCGTCGAGGTTCCCGTCGCCGACATGTCGGAGCTGCGTGCGCAGTCACCCGACGGCGAGCCGACAGCGTCCATCTGGCCTTCGGTCGAACGGCGGATACTCGAGCTGGTCAGCGCCCACCGTTCGACGATCGTGTTCGCCAACTCCCGGCGGCTAGCCGAACGGCTCACGGCGCGACTGAACGAGCTCGCCGACGTCCAGCCGGCGCCGCCGGCTCGGTTTCCCGCTGAGGCGCCTGGGGAGTCCGGGATCACCACGGGCGCACCCGCGGTGGTGGCCAAGGCACACCACGGTTCGATGTCGAGGGAACGGCGCACCGCCGTGGAGGAGGAGCTCAAGTCCGGCCGGCTGTCCTGCGTCGTGGCCACGTCCTCGCTGGAGCTCGGCATCGACATGGGCGCGGTGGACCTGGTGGTCCAGGTGGAGGCGCCGCCGACGGTCGCTTCCGGGATGCAGCGGATCGGCCGGGCGGGACACCAGGTCGGCGCCGTGTCCCGGGGAGTGGTGTTCCCCAAGTTCCGCGGTGACCTGGTGTCCTGTGCGGTGGTGGCCGAGCGGATGGCGGCCGGTGCCATCGAAGAGGTCCGCTACCCGCGCAATCCGTTGGACGTGCTCGCCCAGCACGTCGTTTCCATGGTGGCCATGCGTCCCTGGCCGGTCGAGGAGCTGGCCAAGCTGGTCCGTGGCGCTGCGCCTTTCGCCGGCCTGCCCGACTCGGGTCTGCATGCCGTGCTCGACATGCTCGCGGGACGCTATCCGAGCGAGGACTTCGGCGAGTTGCGGCCGAGGATCGTGTGGGACCGGATCACCGGTGAGCTCAGGGGCCGCCCCGGCGCGCAGCGGCTCGCGGTGACCTCCGGCGGCACCATTCCCGACCGAGGTCTGTTCAGCGTGCTCACCCCCGGCGAGGACGACGGCCGTCCCGGCTCCCGCGTCGGCGAGCTCGACGAGGAGATGGTCTACGAGTCGAGGATCGGCGACATCGTCCTGCTCGGCACCAGTTCGTGGCAGATCGCGGACATCACCAATGACCGGGTCGTCGTGGTGCCGGCTCCTGGCCTGCCGGCACGGCTGCCGTTCTGGAAGGGTGAGGCGCCTGGCCGCCCCATCGAGCTCGGCAGGGCGCAGGGTGCCTTCGTCCGCGAGCTGTCCACGATGGATTCCAAGGCGGCGCTGGGCAGAGCATCCGCGGCAGGGCTCGACGCCTCGGCGTGTGACAACCTGATGGCCTATCTGGCCGAGCAGAAGGAGTCGACCGGGCACGTTCCCGACGACCGCACCGTTGTGGTGGAGCGGTTTCGCGACGAATTGGGCGACTGGCGGCTGGTCGTGCACTCCCCGTTCGGCGCGCGGGTCAACGCGCCGTGGGCACTGGCGATCGCGGCACGACTGCGCACACGGCGTGGGGTGGACGCCCAGGTCGCCCATGCCGACGACGGAATCGTGGTGCGGCTGCCGGACGCGGTGGACGACAGCGGCGCCGAGGTGCGGCCCGACGCACAGGACGTGCTGCTCGATCCCGACGAGATCGACCAGGTCATCACCGCCGAGGTCGGCGGTTCAGCGCTGTTCGCGGCGAGGTTCCGTGAGTGTGCCGCCCGGTCGCTGCTGCTGCCCCGCAGGGACCCCCGTCGCCGGACACCGCTGTGGCAGCAGCGAAGGCGGTCCGCACAGCTGCTCGAGGTCGCCTCCCGGTACGAGCGGTTTCCGGTGGTGCTCGAGGCCATGCGGGAGTGCCTGCAGGATGTCTATGATCTGCCCGGCCTGCGTGAGCTGATGCGGGACGTCCGGTCCCGCCGAGTGAGGGTCGTCGAGGTGCAGACGCCGGCGCCCTCCCCGTTCGCTCGCAGCCTGCTGTTCGGCTACATCGGCATGTTCCTGTACGAGACCGACACGCCGCTGGCCGAACGCAGGGCCGCCGCCCTGTCATTGGACTCCACGCTGCTCGCCGAACTGCTCGGCGCCGAAGCCATCAGGGACCTGCTCGATCCCGACGCGCTCGACGAGGTGGAGCGGCTGCTGCAGCGGCTGGCCCCTGACCGGCACGCCCGCGACGCGGAGGCAACCGCCGACCTGCTCCGGTTCCTCGGCGACCTGTCCGTCGCCGAGGCCGCCGAGCGCGGGGTGCGTCCAGAATGGCTGGCGCGGTTGGAATCCGAACGCCGAGCGATCCGGGTGCGGATCGCCGGCGAGCTGCGGTACCTCGCCATCGAGGACGCGGGACGGATCAGGGACGCGGTCGGGGTGGCGCTGCCCGTCGGCGTGCCCGAGGCCTTCACCGAGCCGGTGGCCGATCCGCTCGGTGACCTGCTCGCCCGCTACGCCCGCACCAGGGGACCGTTTCCGGCCGACCAGGCGGCGGCGAGGTTCGGGCTCGGTGCCGCAGTGGTACGTGAGGTGCTCGACCGCATGGCGGCGACGGGTCGTCTGGTCCGCGGTGAGCTGCGGCCGGCGGGGTCGAGCCTTGAGTACTGTGACGCGGAGGTGTTGCGGCGGCTGCGCAGGGCGTCACTGGCCCGGGCCCGGGCCGAGGTCGAGCCGGTCGAGCAGCGGGCGCTTGGCCGATTCCTACCGTCCTGGCACGGTATCACCGGCCGGCCGTCGGCGCGGGTGACAGCAGACGACGTGCTGTCGGTGGTCGAACAGCTGGCCGGCGCTCCGCTTCCGGCGAGTGGCGTGGAGTCGCTCATCCTGCCGGCCCGGCTTCCCGGTTACTCGCCCGCCCTGCTCGACGAGCTGACCGCGAGCGGAGAGGTCGTCTGGTCGGGCTGCGGATCGCTGGCCGGTGGAGACGGCTGGATCGCCCTCGCTCCGGCGGAACTCGCCGAACTCGTGCTTCCCGATCCGGAGGCCGCGGCGCCGAACACGCCACTGCACGCCGCGATACTGTCCACTTTGGATAGTGGAGCGCTGTTCTTCCGCCAACTCGCCGAACGGTGCGGCGCCGCGCTGCTCGGGGCCGGTGAACCGGCTCCGGATGATTCGGCGGTGGTGACCGCCCTGTGGGATCTGGTGTGGGCGGGGCTGGTCGGCAACGACACGCTCGCCCCGCTGCGGGCTCTCACCGCCGGGCGGGGCGCCGCACACAAACCGCGGCGGTCGGCGCCACGGGGCCGGTACGCCCGGCTGCACAGGACCGCGAGTGTCGCCAGGCCCACCTTGCCAGGCAGGACCGGGCCACCCGCCGCGGCGGGACGATGGGCGCTGGTACCGGCTCGTGAGCCGGACCCGACCCGTCGCGCGCATGCCCGTGCGGAGGTGTTTCTGGAACGGCACGGCGTGCTCACCCGCGGCGCGATGGACACCGAACGGGTCACCGGCGGCTTCAGCGCGGTGTACCGGGTGTTGCGGGCGATGGAGGAATCCGGGCAGGTCGTACGCGGGTACGTCGTGGAGCGACTCGGTGCCGCGCAGTTCGCCGCCCGAGGCGCCGTCGACCGGTTACGAGCGGTGTCCTCCTCGGACAGTGCCGCGAGCGGCGCGCTGGTGCTGGCCGCCGCGGATCCCGCCCAGCCCTACGGGGCGGCGCTGCCGTGGCCGGAGAGGGTCGGAGACGGTCGGCACCGGCCTGGCAGGAAAGCCGGTGCCCTCGCCGTGCTCGTCGACGGGGACGCCGTGCTCTACGTCGAGCGGGGCGGCCGGTCACTGGTGTCCTTCACCGATTCCGAACCCGCGCTTCGGCTGGCGGCGGCGGCGCTGGCCAAGTCCGTGCGGGACGGGTGGCTCGGCCAGTTGGTCGTGCAGCGGGCGGACGGCGACGTCGTGGTGGGCTCCAAACTTTCGGCGGTGCTGCAGGAGGCCGGGTTCCGTGCGACCCCGAAGGGTTTGCGGCTGCGTTCCTGAGCGTCGGCCCACCCATGAGACACATATTGTGGGAAAACCGTCGCGGAGTCACCATGGCAGGTGCGAGGGCAACCATTTTGCCTGGTTACAGAGGACCGGGAGTCACCATGACCGACGCCGTCACCGCACCGTCGTTTCCGATGGCACGGACCTGTCCGATGCGCCCGCCGCCCGAATACGCACCGCTGCGAGCGCAGCGGCCGATCGCGCCGGTGACGATGCCCAATGGTCAGCGTGCCTGGCTGGTCACCAAGTACGAGTACGCCCGCGCGCTGCTCGCCGACCGCCGGATCACCGCGGACCGTCTGCACCCGGCATTCCCCAAGAGGATCGACGTCGACCACGAGGCACTCGAGGAAAACCACCTGATCGGCCAGTCCATGGTCAGCATGGATCCGCCGGAACACACCGCCCGGCGTCGGATGGTGATCAGTGAGTTCTCGGTGCGCAGGGTGCGGACGATGCGGCCGCGCATCCAGCAGATCGTCGACGGGCGCATCGACGCGATGCTCGCCGCCGGCGGACCGCTCGACCTGGTGCGGATGTTGTCGCTGCCGGTGTCGTCCCTGGTCATGTGTGAACTGCTCGGGGTGCCCGCCGAGGACCGCCCGCGCTTCCAGCGCCTCACCGCGGTACTCGTCGCCGCGGCCGGCACCCAGGAGCAACTGGAGACCGCGGGCAACGAACTCAACGCCTACCTGGACGGCCTGGTCACCGCCCAACAGAGCGCGCCGAGCGAGGGTCTACTCAGCCGGCTGATCACCAGGAACCGGCGGACCGGCGCGATGGACCACACCGACCTGGTCAACATGGCCTCACTGCTGTTGCTGGCCGGATACGAGACAACGGCCAACATGATCTCGCTCGGAGCCACCGCCCTGCTGGCGCACCCTGACCAGCTCGCGCGGATCCGGGAGAACCCGAAGTCGCTGCCTCAGGGGATCGAGGAGCTGTTGCGCTACTTCAGCATCGTCGACACCGCGACCTCCCGGGTGGCCCTCGAGGACATCGAGGTCGGCGGCATGACGATCCGCGCCGGCGAGGGCCTGATCGTGGCCACCAGCGCCGCCAATTGGGATGCTGACGTGTTCGCCGAACCGGAGCGGTTGGACCTGAGCCGGCCCGGCCGCCGTCATGTGGCGTTCGGGTTCGGCGTACACCAGTGCCTCGGGCAGAACCTGGCCCGGGTGGAGCTGGAGATCGTCTTCGGCACCCTGTTCCGGCGGATCCCTGGCCTGCGGCTGACCGTGCCGGCCACGGAGCTGCCCTACAAGGAGACCGATCTGATCTACGGGATCCACGAGGTGCCGGTCACCTGGTGAGGCCCGTGCGTGACTGTGGACGGGCGGCCGTCGCGCCGCTAATCTAGTTGTCTTAGGCAACCAAGATTCTTGGCCGCATTCAGGGGGTTCCATGACCGACGTCGCCACCGCACCGCCGTTTCCCATGGCGCGGGAATGTCCGATGCATCCGCCCGCCGAGTACGCGTCACTGCGGGCCGAACGGCCGATCGCGCCCGTGACGATGCCGGACGGCCAGCGCGCGTGGCTGGTCACCAAGCACAAGTACGCCCGCGCGCTGCTCGCCGACCCCCGGGTCAGCTCCAACCGGACACATCCGGCCTTCCCCTTCCTGACAGAAGTCGATCGTGCGTCGTTGACCCGCGACGACCGCCCCTTCACTCGGTCGATGCTCGCTCAGGACCCGCCGGTGCACACCACCCATCGCCGTGCGGTGATCACCGAGTTCTCGGTGCGGAAGGTGCAGGCGATGCGGCCGCGCATCCAGCAGATCGTCGACGAGTGCGTCAATGCCATGCTCGCCGACGGCGGACCGCTCGACCTGGTGCAGGCGCTCTCGCTACCGGTGCCCTCGTTGGTCATCTGCGAACTGCTCGGAGTGCCCTACGCCGACCGCGAGGCCTTCCAGCGCTGGACCAGGGTTCTTGTCACCAGGAGCAGCACCACGCAGGAACGCACTGCCGCGTCCGACCGCCTCACCGAGTACCTGGACAAGCTGGTCAGCGCCAAGGAAGCCGCACCAACCGATGACCTGCTCGGCCGCCTGATCGCCAAGAACGCGCAGACCCCCACCATGGACCACACCGAGCTGGTCGCCATGGCCACGCTGCTGCTGATCGCCGGACACGAGACCACCGCGAACATGATCTCGCTGGGAGTGGTGGCCCTTCTGGAGCGCCCCGACGAACTCACCGAGCTGCGCGACAGCCCGGGAATACTGCCACAGGCCATCGAGGAGATGCTGCGCTACTTCAGCATCGTCGACGCCATCACCGCCCGGGTGGCCCTTGCCGACATCGAGATCGGTGGGGTCACGATCCGGGCGGGCGAAGGGCTCGTGGTGGCGGTCAACGCGGCCAACTGGGACGACGAGGTGTTCGCCGAGCCGCAACGGCTGGACATCCACCGGTCGGCTCGCCACCATGTGGCGTTCGGGTTCGGCGTGCACCAGTGCCTCGGGCAGAACCTCGCCCGGGCGGAGCTGGAGATCGTGTTCGAGACCCTCTTCCGGCGGATCCCCGGGCTGCGGCTAACCGTGCCCGCGGCGGACCTGCCATACAAGGACGACGCCAACACCTACGGCGTGCACGAGGTTCCGGTCACCTGGTGAGGCCGAAACTCACCGGGTGGCAAGGCGAAGCAACGCCCATATCCGGGCAACCGCGTCGGGATCCCCTGTCGTGCGAACCTCCCTGATCGGAAAGGGAAGCCTTCCCCACAACCACAGGTACACCGCGGTCGGCGCACCGGTCACCACCGCGTCCGCGCCACCAGCCTCGTCCGCCGAAGCTCGCCATGCCGCCGTACCCTCGTCGTTGACGCCCACCATCCAGGTGCGGTCGCCGGCCCGCACGGCGACTCGGCAGGAGTCGCCGCCCGACACGCCCAGCAACGCGAGCCGGTGACCGAACCACAGCGTCAGCACCTCGTCGATCCCGTCAATGGCGATCTCGTCGTGCACCGGATCGATCTTCACTCCGGCCGCACCCTGCACATCGATCCGGTGCACGGTGGCCTCGTGCGCCATCCGCCTGCGCCAAAAGCCGTAGGTCTGGTCGAGAAACCACCACGTCGAGCATGGCTCGTCAGCAACATGCGCTTCGAGTTCAGCGACCATCTCGCGCAGACCGGTGCGCAGGAACTCAGCGAGTTCGTTCCCCTGCTGGGGCGGGTGGCATCTCCACCGCGCCGGCCGCTCACCGAGCCGCAGCCAGGCAAGCACCAGCCGGTGCAGACTCCCGACATGCCGAACCGTCTCAGCGACAGTCAGCCCCGGACACCCTGGCACGGACAATCCCGGGCGAGCATCCTCGGCGGTTCTCGCGATCAGCTCTCCTTCCGTGCGCACCACGTCCAGCAGCAGGCCGGGGTCGGCGATGGCCCGTCCGGTCACTCCCCGACCCCGTGCACGACGCGATCAACGAGAACGAGGAACTGGCCAGCCTGCCGCACCAGGTCATCGGCGGCCCTCGGCGTCACAAACCGGGTGATGCCCGCCTCTATGGCGGTCCTGGTGGCCGAACACGCCTGGAAGAAGGCCGCCCATTCGGCGAATTCGGGGGCGATCGCGGAGAGCAGCACCCAAGCGCTGGTGGGACGGGTTCTCGTCCGATGCGGGCGGCCGCGCTGCGCCAGCACGGCCGCGGCACCGCGCAGCGCCGACAGGTGCGCCTGCACGAACCGCTCGGCCGCATCTGGTTCGGCCTCGGCGGCCCGCAGTCCCTGCCTCGCCTGGGCCAGTAGGGCGAGGGCTGAGGGCGACGATGCCGGAGACGGCATGCGGCGCCTTGACGGCACCGCGAGAACAGGCAACGGGCTACGGGTCGACACGGGCATGGCGGCCTCCTCGTGGCGTCGCAAAGTCGACGTCTCCGCCGTGGGGAAGCCGGCGGAATATCGAACGCGTGTTCGATATACGTCACCATACCGCAGTGACGACAACACCGCTACCGTGGTATGAGGAACGCCAAGGGGGCGACGCCGGTTCCGCTCACCTCGGCACGAACACCCACCCGGTCTGTGATCTGATGGAGGCGAGGTGGATCATGCGGGTTCGCCTGAGAACAGCACGACAGGAGGGTTCGTGACCGAACGCGAGCATCCTGGGGTCGCCGCCGTTCGCGCGGCGCTCATCGCCGCCGGCGCGACCGCCGCGGCCGAGGGCATTCTCGTGCTCGACAAGGCGATGCGAACCGCAGCTCTTGCGGCACAGGCGGTCGGCGCCGAGGTCGGCGCGATCGCCAACAGTCTTTTCTTCCTGGCCGACGACACACCACTGCTGGTACTGACCTCCGGGGCACACCGGGCGGACACCACACGGGTGGCCGAACTCGTCGGGGTCACCAGGGTCAGCCGCGCCAGTCCCGACGCGGTGCGCGAGCACACCGGTCAGGTGATCGGGGGCGTGTCACCGGTCGGCCATCCGAATCCGATCACGACCCTCGTGGACTCCCGGCTCGCCGACCACACGGTGGTGTGGGCGGCCGCCGGTCATCCGAATGCGGTGTTTCCCACCACGTTCCACGAACTGCTCCGGATCACCGGCGGGGCGGCCGCGGCCGTCGGTGCGGTGACGGAGGCGCGGCGGTGACGGCCATCCCGTCTCAGCGGCTGACCGAGTTCACCGCTGAGACGCTGCGCGCGAGACTTCCCGAAGCGCTCGGCCTGTACGTCGCGGCCATGAACTACCCTCCGGACACCGCGCGGCAGCGTGCACCGATGTGGTTGGCGCACACGGCACGTCCGGGTTGGCGCTGCGTCGGCGCGATCTCGACGGACGGCGCGTTGGTCGGCATCTGCTACGGCTATCAGGGCGCGGCCGGCCAGTGGTGGCACGAACAGGTGCGGCGCGGTCTGGCCATGGCGGCCAGTTCGACGCGGGCCAACCAGTGGACACGGGACTACTTCGAGTTGACCGAGTTGCACGTCAGTCCCGAGTCGCAGGGCCGCGGTATCGGCGAAGACCTGTTGCGCCGCACGCTCGAGGGTGTGGACAGTCAGCGGGTGCTGCTGTCGACGCCCGAGGGGCCGACAAGGGCGTGGCGGTTGTACCGCCGGCTTGGGTTCGTCGACGTCCTGCGGAACTACCAGTTCGCCGGGGACCCGCGCCCGTTCGCGGTACTCGGCCGGGCATTGCCTCTCTGAGGCACATCAAGCACCGCCTCTCTGAGGCACATCAAGCACCGGCTCTCTGAGTGCTATCGAGCACGGTGGCGCCAAGCTTCGACCGGTGCCCAGCCCGAGAGGCCGGGCACCGCTGCCGCATCGCTACAGCACTGCCAGCCGTTCGCGCAGGGTGTCCAGGCCCATCGAGCCCATCTCCAGCGCCCGCATGTGGAACGTCTTGAGGTCGAAGTCGGCGCCGTACCGGGTGCGCGCCTCGTCCCGTGCCCGCAACCACAGTCGCTCACCGAGCTTGTACGACGGCGCTTGTCCCGGCCAGCCCAGATAGCGGTCGATCTCGTCACGCACGTGCGCCGGATCGGTGATCGTCCTGGTGAGCATGAACTCCAGTCCCAGCTCTGGGGTCCAGCGCTCGCCCTCGTGGAATCCTGTGCCGGCCGGGATGGTGAGTTCCAGGTGCATGCCGATATCCACGATCACCCGTGCCGCGCGGAACAACTGTGCGTCGAGCATGCCCAACAGGTCTCCGTCATCGTCCAGGTACCCCATCTCACGCACCAGCCGCTCCGCGTAAAGTGCCCAGCCCTCACCATGACCGGACACCCAGCACAGCAGCCGTTGGAACCGGTTGAGTCGGCCCGCGTTGTGCACCGCGGTGGCGAACTGCAGATGGTGGCCTGGTACGCCTTCGTGGTAGACGGTGGTTGTCTCGCGCCATGTGGAGAACTCGGTGCGGTCAGCCGGCACCGACCACCACATGGCGCCGGGACGGGAGAAGTCCTCGGTGGGGCCGACGTAGTAGGCGCCGACACTGCCTCCGGACGGAGCGATCCTGCACTCGAGGGCCATCAGTGGATCGGGGATCTCGAAGTGCGTCTGGCGCATGTCGGCCAGCGCCTTGTCCGACAGCTCCTGCATCCAGTCCTGCAGCGCCCGCTGGCCGTGCACCCGGTAGCGCGGATCGGCGTCGAGTATCGCGGCGGCCTCCGCCGGAGTCGCTCCGGGGCTGATCCGGCCGGCGACCCGCCTCATGTCCGCCTCGATCCGGGCGAACTCCGCCCACCCCCACTCGTAGGCCTCGCCAAGGTCGAGATCGGCACCGGTGAAGTAGCGCGACCTGAGCCGGTAGTGCTCCTCGCCGACCGCGTCCCGCCGCGGAGCCAGCGGGGCCAGTTCGGCGTGCAGGTGGGCGGCGAGGTCGGCGTACCCCTCCGCCGCCGCTCGTGCCGCTGTCTCCAGTTTCGTCCGCAGTGTCCTGTCGACGACGGAGTCGGGGGCCCCGGCGACCAGAGTGGCGAAGAACGACGGGGCACCGTCAACGCCCGCCCACGTCCGACACTGCTCGGCGACCTTGACCACCTGGCGGACGGCCGACACCGCGCCGTTCTTGGCGGCCTTGTCCAGCGAGGCCCGCAGGCCGGCCAGTGCCGCGGGCACCTTGGCCAGCCTCGCCGCGATCGCCGACCAGTGTTCGGCGGTCTCGGTCGGCATCAGGTCGAACAGCTGGCGCAGGTCCTGCACCGGACTCGCGATGACGTTGAGCGCGGACAGGTCGAGACCGGCCTCGTGCATCTCAAGCGACAGCCGGGCACGCTCG
>JAFAZC010000127.1 GCA_019239965.1 Kutzneria sp.
CTCCCACGAGCACACTTCGCCGAGTGGCCGTGGAACGCCGCGACGTTAAGCGGTCCTCCGATGCTCGGTGTTCGTCCATGGTGTCCTTCCCGGGGTATGGGAGCTGACCACCTTTGGATCAGCCCGACCGGTGCTGCTGCGCGGCCAGGAAGTGCACCGTCGCCGTGGTCGCGGT
Source organism: Kutzneria sp. (assembly GCA_019239965.1). Lineage (GTDB taxonomy): Bacteria > Actinomycetota > Actinomycetes > Mycobacteriales > Pseudonocardiaceae > Kutzneria. The sequence continues at coordinate 176 of JAFAZC010000127.1, forward strand.
ATACAGCTCGCGGTAGTGCTGGTAGTACGCGGAGTAGAGCTCGGTGCGGCCCGAGTCGGGATGCACCGTGCTGGCTATAGGGTTCCACGCGCGGTGGTCGATCGGAACCCCTGTGGCCACCGCCGCGAGCATCGCGTCGCCGAGACACGCACCCACTGTCTCGGCCGGAATCTCCTGCGGCAGACCGGTCACGTCGGACACGATCTGCGTCCACAGCCCGCCCTGCGTGCCGCCCCCGACGGCGACAAGCCGGCCGGCGGCACCACCGGCCTCGGCCATGGCCTCCAGGTTGTGCCGGACGCCGTAGGCGATGCCTTCGAGGATCGCGCGGTAGATCTCCGGTTGGCCGTGCGAGGTGGTCAACCCGGCCAACACGCCACGCGCCCGCGGATCGAACAACGGCGTTCGCTCCCCCGCGAAGTACGGCAGAAGCAGCAGCCCCCGACTGCCGGCCGGCACGAGCGCAGCCTGCTCGACCAGTTCCCCGTAGTCACCGCCGACCAGTCTGCGCAGCCAGTCGGTGACCGCACCCGAGGTCGCCATGCCGGCCGCGAGTGTGAAACTGTCAGGGAACACTCCCCTCGTGCCCCACAGGCCGGCATGCGGACTCGGCGCGGTGAGCACCTGGACGAGGAACATCGTGGTGCCGTACATGACCATCATGTCGCCGGGCTCGCGCACGCCGACGCTGGTGGCCTCCGCCCAGGCATCGATCGTGCCCGCCGTGACCGGCAGCCCCTCCGGCAGGCCGGTCAGGGCCGCGGCCTCGGCGTTGACCCTGCCGGCAACCTCGGTGGGCCACAACAGGTCTGGCAACGGAAGACCCGGCGCGACCAGCTCTGCCCATTCGGCGTCCCACCGGGCCGCGTCAAGGTCGTACATGGGGGTGCACTGGCTGGCCGAATGGTGATCGAGCACATATCTACCGGTCAGCCGGTACACGAGGAACGAACTCGCCATCAGCAGCATTCGGGTGCCCGCGTACACGTCCGGTTCACGCTTGGCCAGCCACCGCAACTTGGGGCCGACCGCCTGGCTGGTCAGCGGAGATCCGCACCGGCGGAGGATGGTGTCCACGCCGAGCTCGGCGTCCAGCTCCCCGATCTCCTCGGTCGCCCTGGTGTCCACTCCGTACAGGATGGCCGGCCGCAACGGCTTGCCGTCCTGGTCGGCCGCGAGCAGACAGGGACCGATGCCGCTCACCGCGAGCCCGCCCAGCCGGCGGCCGTTGGCAGCGGCCATCAACTCGCCGACGATCGCCACGAAGTCCCGCCACCACACGTCTTCCGGATCGTGCTCGACCCAGCCGGGCCGGGGTGTGGAGACCTGGTGCGGGCGCGAAGCCCTGGCCACCACCGCCCCGTCAGGCTGGACGAGCACCCCCTTGGAGCTCGACGTGCCGATGTCCACACCGAGCAGCAGTCCCTCGGGCAGCAGTCCCACCGTCAGCCCCTGGTGAACTCGTCGAGGGTGATGCCGAGCAGCTCCGCGACGGCACGCATTTCGGCCCGGCGATCGCCGGGCACCGCGTGGATGTGGTTGGCGCCGAAGCGGGACAGGAACGTGTCGGCACGCGCGTCAAGGCGGGCGAACGCATGCGGCCACTCGCGCGTCGACTGCCGCATCAACGCCTCGTTGGTTTCCTCGTCGTAGGTTTCGAACTCACCGAGCATCAGCTGCATCCGGTACTGCCCATCGTCACGGGTCAGCCGGGCAAGGGTCATCTGGCCCGGTGCGGCGAGGTGATGCACCGAGGCACCGCCGGCCGGGAAGAAGAACACCTCGGGATACAGGTGCACCTTGGCGAGGTTCTCCGCGGGATCGTCGCTGCGGGCGGCGTACCAGGTCGCGTGCTGTCCGGAGTTGCACAGATCCCAAATGTCGCGGTCGGCGTGGTAGTGGCGTACGTCGGCGAACAACACCGGGGTGCCGGACAGATGCTTGAGCAGCTGCATGGTCAGCGCGCCGTCCATGTCGGCCTCGGTGGCGCAGACATGGGTCTGCTTCGGCCCGTTCCAGTCGTAGGGGTCGTTGAGGAACGCCTCGGTCACGTCCATGGTGGCGAAGTTGGCGGTCAGCTCGGGCTGCCCCTTGATCCCGGAGAAGTCCAGGTGCCACTCGTCGATGAGCTCACGCATCGCCAGGTACGAGCGGATTTGTCGCTCGAGCAGCTCCGGCGTCAGCTTCTTGCCGTCGTAGTGGACGTTGGCGTGCTGTTCCAACCACTGGCGCGCCCTGGCCGCCTCCGCGGCGTCGGCCAGTTCGGAACGCCGCACGATCTCCCACTGGTCGATCTCCTCGACGTCGACACCGAACAGCCGCTGCCACTGGTCGGTGTTGGCCACCGCGGTGTTCATGCCCATCGGGCGGCCGCCGATCCGGCCGAAGGTCGACCCGCGCAGCGCGGCGACGGCCGCGGCCGCGGTGGCCCGCACTCCGATGGCGTCGATCAGCGCCGGGTCACCGGGATCTCCCCACAGCCGGGCGTGGCGGCGGCCAATCTGGTCAAGCGCGCCGCCAGCGGCCAGCATGCCGACCATGCCCGGCTGCACGGGGTCGATGTTGGACAGCAACAGCAGGGGGCCAGGAGTCGCACTGGCGGCGAGCATCGTGAAGTGCGGAAAGGCCCACACCGCGTAGTGCAGCACGGTCAGGTTCACGTTCTGCGCGGCGACCTGCCTCGCCACCGAGGTGGCCAGCACGTTGTCACTGATCACGTCCGTCCCGACGACCACCTCGTGTCCCTGGTCGCGTAGCCGCGCCACGAGACGGTCCTGGGCTGTCGTGATGAAGTCAGCGATGCCGGCGTGGACGTAGTCCCGACCGTCCGACACGCTGATGACGCCGATCCGAGCCACTGGCCCTCCTGCTCGAGCGGGCGCCACCGAACGCCACGTGCGGCGACCGTGGCCGCGGGGGCCGCTCGGCGCGAGCGCCTGGAGTAATCGATTTCTCGCAAGCTATTCTTGCCAACGGACGATGTCAATAGCACCAATAAGGGTCAACAAGCACCGACAAGGAGTGTGGTGGCGACCATCAGCGATGTGGCCGCGCTGGCGGGCGTGTCGACGGCCACCGTGTCACGGGCACTGAACGGCAAGCCGACGGTGGCCCCCGACCTGGTGGCCCGCGTGCTCGCCGCGGCCGCCGAGCTGGGCTACCGGCCCAACGGATTGGCGCGCAGCCTGCGTCGGCAGGTGACCGCGGTCGTCGCTCTGGTCATCTCCGATGTGGAGAACCCGTTCTTCACCGCCATCGCGCGCGGGGTGGAGGACACCGCCCAGGCCGCGGGCTATTCGGTGATGCTGTGCAACGCCGACGAGGACGCCGTCAAGGAGCGCCAGTACGTCGACGCCGCCGTGCAGGAAAGGGTCGCCGGCGTGATCATCTCGCCGACCGGCACCCCGGCCACCGCGGCGGCGCTGCTGGACAGCGGCACACCGGTTGTCGCGGTGGACCGTCCACTGGCCGGGGCCCGGTGCGACACCGTCCTCGTCGACTCGAGGCTGGCCGCCACGCAGGCCACAGAGCACCTGATCGCCCAGGGCTACCAGCGGATCGGGTGCGTTACCGGCCCCGCGGGCGTGCCGACCGCCGACGACCGGCTGGCCGGCTACCACGACGGTATCGCCGCGGCGGGCCGACGCGTGTCCCAGCGACTGGTGCGGCGGTGCGAGTACAAGGCGGCCGGCGCGGAGCGCGCCGGCGAAAGCCTGCTCGGCGAGCGCGAGCCGCCGGACGCGATACTGGTCGGCAACAGCGTGATGGCCGTCGGAGTGCTCAAAGCACTGGCCCGCGGTGCGTTGCGTCCTGGCCGGGACGTCGGAATCGTGTCGTTCGACGACGCCCCGTGGGCGACTCTGGTCGATCCCCCGCTGACCGTGGTCGCCCAGCCCGCCTACGAGATCGGCACTCTTGCCGCCGACATGTTGTTGGCCAGGATCGGTACCCGCGGCGATGAGCCCAAGACGGCCACCCTGAACGCCCGGCTGCTCGTTCGGGGTAGCTCACGACGGCACTGACCGGAACTGGCCACAGGCCTGGATGCCGCCGCCCATGTCAGGGGCCGGCCACCAGCGTGACGATGAGCCACATGGCGGGCAGGGCGAGCAACACCACGGCATTGCCGATCAGCGCGACCACGGCGGCTCGCCCGCGGGGAGGCCGCAAACCGGGGACGGCAAGGAGGATCCCGACCCACGGCAGCACCACCCAGACCAGGAACGCTCCGCTGTAGGCAAGCTGGCCGACGACGTCCCGGCCAGCTGTCCCGCAGGCGACCGTTATCGCCGCGAGGCTGGCGACGCAGAGCACCGCGAGTGCGGCGGCCGAGCATGCCCGTGCCACTCGAGAAAACGCGCCCTGGACGGAGCCGGTGGTCGCGAGCAGTGGGGATTCGTTGTCATCCATGAGGATCCTCCTGTCCGACTGGGTCTCGGTCGTGCCGGCGTGCCTGGGAGACGATGACCTGCAGGGCGGCGAGATGGTCTTCGATCGCTCGCCTGCCACGCTCGGTCAGCCGTAGTGCCATCCGCGGGAACTTGCCCCGATAGCCCTTCCACACCTGCACGTACGAGTGGGCTTCCAACTTGCTGATCTGCTTGGACAGCGCCGATTTCGTCACACCCGTCGCCTGGCACACGAACGAGAACTCGGCCCAGTCGCAGGATGCGAGCACCGCCAGAATCCGCAACCGGGTGGCGTCGGTCAGCAGCGGATCGATACGCACAACCTCATCCATGGCGACCCGCGGTGCGCAACCACCATCGCGCGAAGCGCGGACCCGCGAGCGCCAGCAACAGCCCCACGATCATCCCGGCGATCGGGTACGTGTCGTGCAGCGCCGTCACGACAACGCTGTTGAGGACAACGACAGCGCGACCACACCGAGCAGCGTTGCCACCACGAACCAGCGGAGGTCACCCGCCAGCTGGCCCCGCAGCCGCACCCGTTTTCCGGTGAGCCCCGCCCACCGGGGGCTCCTGCCCACCAGACTCGCCGCGACACAGGCAGCGATGAGCAGGAGGAACGCGATGTTCACGGGCCCAGGGCCGGCAAGCCAGCCCAGCACCGAGACACCGACCACCAGGCCGCCCGCGAGGATCCATCGGGAACGTGAGTGCACAGCATGTGTCACCGCACTGCGCTGGGCCGCCTCCGCCTCTTGGAGGTCCTGCAGTGCGCGAAGCGGTTCTGGCGCGTCACCGTCCATAGTTGCCTCTCGGACACCCAGTTGCCTAAGAGGAAACAATAGCCTCCTGTTTCCTGACAGGCAACAGGAGGAGTGGTTGCTGACCCTGGCTCACCGCTCTCAAAAGAGAGCCCGTGGCCTGCACTTGACCGACGCGATGGCGCCGAACGGCACTCCGGGGGTCCTGGGAGACCCTGACCGCCCCGCAGCCGGTCAGGGTCTCCCAGGTCTGCGGTGGGGCCGCCCCGCCGGCGCCCACCTACTCCTTCGCCCTGGGTCGGTCAGGCGACCACGTGGGACTGCGCGAGATAGCGCGACGCCGACCACGCCGGCGCGCCCGCCGTCGGCTCGATCCGGATCGACAGTGAGGACTTGCCGGCCGTGACCGACGCCGGAAGCTCGAAGGTGTCCTCGAGCCACCGGGACGTCTGGTTGGCCAGCGGCTGCAGCCAGATCCCCACCGGCTTGCCGTCCACGAGTACCGTGGCGCTCTGGTAGGCGGTCTGCTGGTCGCTCAGCCTGACCAGCCGAACTCCGGCGTTGGCCGCGTCAACCTTGATGGTGAACGTGCAGGCCCCAGTCGCGGAGACCGTGGAGCGGGTGACCGGCTTTCCGGAGTCCCTGCCCTCAAAGGTCGACGTCAGACTGGACTGGGTCTCGCCCTGGGCGGTGAAGGCGTGGGCGGTGCGGCTGGCCGGATCGCCGGTTTCCAGCCGGTCGCTATCGCGCAGTGCCGCCCCCGGTCTGCCGTACCAGAAGGCCGTCGAGGTGTACACCGCCGGCGCGTGATCGTCGGGGCCGTGCTCGATGCCGAAGGTCAGCCCCGTCGAGAAGGGCACCGCGTCGGCGACGAGCAGCCGGTACGCACTGGTGCAATCGTGCTGACAGCCGTCACCGCCCGGCTGGTAGCCGGGGTTGCCCGCGGTGGGCATCACATAGGTCGTGCCATCCCGGAAGTACCAGCCGGACTCGTAGAAGTCCTCCGTTCCGGTGCCGCTGAAGGCCGGACTCGCCACCCCGTCGACGTAGGCCCGTTCGTCACCCTCCAGGTACTCCCTCAGGTTGCCCTTCTCGATCTCGCCGCGCATGGAGTGGCTCACGCCGTAGAACACGCCCTGCCCGGTGGTGTCGAGGAAGTTCCAGTCCTTGCCGTCGGTGACCTCGCCCCGGCCGGAGGTCGCGCTGAAGTAGCCCATCGTGCCCTCCGCACCCAGTCCGGCCTCGGCCGCGGCGTCCGGTGCCGAGGTGACCTCGACGGTGGCGCTGGAGATCGTCATGCCGCTCTGGTTGACCAATTCGACAGTGGCGCTCTTGCGGTACGGCATCGGCCACCACGCGGTGAGCCAGCCGCCGTCGGTCGAGTCGACCGAGGTCATCAGCGCCCTGGTGTCGAAATCGCCGATTCCGGAACCGAAGAACTCGCCGATCGGGGAGTCAACGGTGGTCTTGCCGTCGAAGGTGATCCGCAGCCGGGTGCCGACCAGGAGCACTTCGGAGGTGAACAGCTGCTCGCTGGGCACGGAGTAGCGGTAGGCACGGACACCGGACCAGTTCTGCGCGGTGACGGTGTAGCCGTGCGCCTGTTCCTCGCCGGGATGGTTCGGACCGAGGTCGAGCACGTCCGTGCGGGTCCAGTCGGAGCCGACCTTGCTGTGCACGTCGTAGCGGAACTCGTTGACGTCGATGTCGGAGGACACGAACTGGGTGCTGATCCGCAGCGAGGACTTGCCCGCGGTCAGGCTCGCCGGCACCTCGATGTCCTGGTCCGCCCAGGATCCGGCGTCGCGCGCCGCGCCACTGGTCCACTGCCCGACCTCGGTGCCGTCGACGAGGACCCGGGCCTTCTGGTTGCCGACGGACGGGTCGAAGCGGCGGGTCAGCCGCACACCGGAGTTCCCTGGGTCCACCGCGACGGTGAAGGTGCTTCCGCCGCCGGCACCGAACGCCCTGCCATCATCGCCGACCCTCGGATTGTGCTCGAGCTGCGGCATCTTGATCCTGACCTGGCTGATCCGCCCCGGGCCGGTCAGCTTGGCGAACGTGGCCGCGGTGCCGTTCGAGGAGCCGCCCTCGATGCCGCTGGGCAGGCTGGCGGTCATGGCCGTGACCGTGGCTCCCGGCGCCGCCGGCTTGGGGTCGGCGACTCCGAATGAGCGCAGCTTGGTGACGACGTCGAGCGCCTTGTCCTTGGGATCGAAGGTGTTCACCCCGTCCGCGTCGGCGTACTTGCGGTAGGTGACGTGGTAGAAGAGCGGATTGTTGGCGACGGTGATCCGCATCGACTGCCGGTAGGGCATCGGCACCTTGATCACCGCCCCGCCCGAGGTGTCCGCGCCGGTGCCGACCAGCGGCCACACGAACGGGGCGCCGAGCCTGCCGCTGACGACATCCTGCAGCTGTGCCGACAGCACGGTGGTGCCGTCGAGGGTGATGGTGATGGTGCCGGTCTTGGTGACGTCGCCGTAGTCACGGGTGAACCAGATCGAGGAGATCTCACCGGACCCGGCCTGCTCGGCGATCACGCATCCCTCGGCGACCGTGCGCAGGCAGGAGTACGTGCCGTTGAACCCGTCGTCGTTTCCACCGGTGCGGTCGAAGCTGGAGAACTGCTTCTCCTGCGCTTGCGGACGCAGTCGGGCCATCGCGTCGATGTCGCGATAGGCGTCCCAGCCGACCGGTCCCTTCTTCGACATGGCGGCGGGAGCCGGCCTCGCGGTCAGCGGCTGCCCGGACGCCGCTGACGCACCGCCGAGTACCGAGACGACGGCCACGATGGCCAGGCCGACGACGGCTAACGGCCGCCGCTTTCGCCTTGACGGGGTGGTGACTGGCATGGACCGAACTCCTTCACCTGATGTGGGGTTCTGGCGAGGCGACGCGCTGACTCAGCTTCCTCCGTTTGCCTTGTATACCGCCGCGGCATTGTCCTTGGTGACCAACTGGGTTGGCAATGTCTGCTTCTTGTCCACCGGCTGGCAGTCAACAAGGATCTTCTTGGCCGCGGCGATCGCCTCACTGCCTCCGGTCGGGTAGACGAAGGTCGCGGCGAGCCGGCCGGCCTCGACGGCCTTGATCCCGCCGGCGGCGATGGGCAGACCGTCGATGCCGATGAAGCGGATGTCACCGGCCCGCCCGACTGACTGCGCGGCGAGGTAGGCGCCCTCAGCCATCTCGTCGTTCTCGGCGTACACAGCCTGGATGTCCGGGTGGGCCTTGAGCAGGGCGTCCATCTGCTGCTGCCCCTTCTCCCTCAGCCAGTCTCCGTCCGCGGTGGCCACGATCTGGATGCTCTTGCCCGCGATTCCCTCGTCGAAACCGTCGGAGCGCTCATGCGCCGGCGTCGATCCGGCCAGCCCCTTGAGCTCGACGATCTTGCCGCCCTTGGGCAGCACCGTGTCGGCCATGAATTCGCCGGCCTGCTTTCCGATCTGCTTGTTGTCCGCGCCGATGAAGGAGGTGTAGGAGTCCCCGTCCACCTTGCGGTCCAGCACAAGCACCGGAATGCCCTTGTCGTAGGCCTTCTTGACCACCGCGGTCAGTGGTGTGGCCTCGTTGGGGCTGATGATCAGCAGGTCGATCCGCTGGGTCAGGTAGTTGTCCACATCATTTTGCTGCCTGACGTTGTCCGCGGCCGCGTCGGCGAACTTCACGTCGAACTGTGGCACACCTTTGGCCGCGGCCCTGATGTCGTCGTCCATCTGCTGGCGGTAAGGCTCGCCGGCGAGGTTGGCCTGGCTCATGCCGATCAGATAGTGCCCGCCGCTGCCCTTGCACGCGGTGTGGGTTCCGGACTGGCCGCCCTGCCCGGAGTTCTCATGGGTCGTCCCACAGGCGGCCGACAGCGTGAGCGGCAGCCCGACAGTGAGGGCGATGGCGGTGCGGACTCGGAATCTCATGGGGTTTCCTCCACGGTGCTTGCTTTGGGACGCTTACCGTGCCGGCCGAAGCCGTTGCAGACCGGCCGCGAAGATGATGACCAGTCCCTTGATCAGCAACTGGATGTTCGAGTCGATGTCATTGAGGGCCAGGATGTTGTTGAGCACGCCGAGCAGCAGTGCGCCGGTGACCGTGCCGATGACCGAGCCACGGCCACCGGACAGGCTGGTGCCCCCGATGACCACCGCCGCGATGGCGTCCAGTTCGTAACCGGCACCGTCGTTGGGGCTGCCCTGGTTGAGCTGTCCGGCATGGATGATCCCGGCCAGCGCGGCGAGCAGGCCGGAAATGCCGAAAATAACCACCTTGACCCGGTTCACCGGAACACCGGACAGCCAGGCGGCTTTCTCGTTACCACCGATCGCGTACAGGTGCCGGGAAAAGACGCTGACCCGCAGGAAGAGCACGGCCAGTGCGGCGACAGCAAGGAAGAACAGGGCCGGGATGGGTACGACTCCGCCGAAGGTCCGCTCCCCGAGCAGGGAGAACACCACAGGAGCCTGGTTCGGACCGTCGCCGTAGGAGATCGCGACCCCTTGGCCTCCCGACCAGATCCTGGCGAGGCCTCTCGCGATCTGCAGGCCCGCCAGCGTCACGATGAACGCCTGGATACCGAACCGGACCGACGCGAGGCCCTGCAGCAGCCCAAAGACTGCGCCCACCGCGAGCACCACCGGCACCGCGACCGCGACGGAGACACCGTTCTGGACGAGGAGAACCGCGATGCCCACCGCGGACAGGCCGACCACCGCACCGACCGAGAGATCGATGCCGCCGATCAGGATCACGAAGGTCATGCCGACGGCGACGATGCCGATCTCAGAGACCGCACGCACGACGTTGAACAGGTTGCCGCTGGTCAGGAACAGAATCGTGCCGTCGCGGGTGGGTGAGAACACCACGGCGGCGGCGAACACCACCGCCAGTCCGAAGAAGCTCTGGAACCGGAAGAGCATGGCGGTCAGGCCGGTCCCGCCGCCGACCGCCACGGGCCGGAAGGGCCGCCACAGCGGTGATTCCCGCCAGCGCGCCGTTGTTTCCCGCGCCGGGCTGTTGTCCTTCTCTGCGGCCTGTTGCTCAACCATGTGACTTCTCCCGGCCCTCGTCCGTCAGCGCGTCCATGTCCCCCATCGCGGCGGCGAGCAGATCGGCTTCCCCGCTGTGCCGCGTGGACAGCTCACCAGCCGTGCGGCCGTTGCGGAGCACCACCACCCGGTCGCAGACGCCAACCAGCTCGGTCAGTTCCGAGGAGGCCATCAGCACGCCGACACCGGCGCGGGCTATCTCGCCGAGCAACTGGTAGATCTCGGCCTTGGCACCGACATCGACTCCGCGGGTCGGCTCGTCAAGCAGCAACAGCTTGGGCCGGGTCAGCAGCATCCTGCCCAGCAGCACCTTCTGTTGGTTGCCACCGGAAAGGCCGCCGACCGCTTCCCGCGGTGAGGATGACTTGACCTTCAGTTGCCTCGTGGACTCCCCTGTCGTGCGCATCTCCACTCGCCGGCTGACCACACCGAACCGGCTGAGCCGACCGAGCACGGACAACACGGCATTGGCACGGATCGAATGATCGAGCGCGAGCCCGTCGACACGCCGGTCCTCAGGGACAAAGGCGACGCCCAGCGCGAGCGCCTGCCGGGGACCCCGTGGGCGGATCCGCCGCCCGTCCAGCTCGACCGTCCCCGACCAGCGACCCGGTGATCCGGCACCGAAAAGGGTCTGCAGCAGCTCGGTGCGTCCGGAACCGAGCAGGCCGGTCAGGCCGACGATCTCGCCACGGCGCACGGTGAGCATGATGCCGTTGGGTTCCCGTCTCCCCGACCTGGCTCGGCGGGGCCGGACAACGAGGTCGCGCACCCGGAGAATCTCGGCGCCCACGTCGCTGTCACCGGACTCGGTGTCCGTGCGGAACATTGTCTGCACGGGCCGGCCGACCATGGCCTCGGCGGCCTGCGCCGCACTCATCGAGCGAGCGTCGAACTCACGGACAACGTGGCCGTTGCGCAGCACCGTGGCGTGGTCGGCGATTCGGCCGATCTCGTCCATCCGGTGGGAGATGTAGACGACTCCGACACCGTCGCGGCGCAGCTCGTTGATCACCTGGAAGAGCCGCTCGACCTCGGGCTGGGACAGCGCCGACGTCGGCTCGTCCATGATCACCACTCGGGGGTCGCGCAACAGCGCGCTGGCGATCGTGACCAGCTGCCGCTCTCCGGTGCGCAGGTCCCCGACGGTCAGCCCCGGGTCGAGGGCGACGCCGATCCGGTCGAGCAGCTCACGGGTCTGTCGGGTCACGCGGCGCCGGTCCAACGTGCCCTGCCGGGTGCGTGGCTCGCGGCCGAGGAAGACGTTGTCGGCCACGGACATGTTCGGGACCAGGTCGAGCTCCTGGTGGATCATGGCGATACCGGCACGCTGGGCGGCGGCGGGACCGTCGAACCGGACGGGCTCGCCGGCGATGGCGACCTGGCCTTCGTAGTCGGTGACCTCACCGGAGAGGATCTTCATCAGGGTCGACTTGCCGGCGCCGTTCTCCCCGAGGAGGGCGTGCACCTTGGCGGCCCGCACCACGAAGTCCACCCCTGCGCAGGCCTGTGCGCCGCCATACCGCTTGCTGATGCCCACCATGGACACCAGCGGGACCTCGTCGGCCATCGTCCTCCTCGCCCGCCCGGGCGAAACAGCCCCTCACCAGCCGGAACCGTCGTCCAGTAATCGATTGCCGGACGATATTCGGGTGTCCGCACAGTGTCAACGACGCTGGGTTGCCCCACCTCGGCCGCGACGTACAATTTTCTGTACGTGCTGGAGGTGAGCGATGAAGATGATGACGTACTCCCAGTCTCGGGCCAGGTACGCCGAGACCCTCAACGCGGTCGTCGATGACCGTGAGGAGGTAGTGATCACCAGGGCCGGGCATGATCCAGTAGTCATCGTCGCCCTCGACGAATACGAATCGCTGAAGGAAACCGCGTATCTGCTCAGAAGCCCGGAGAACGCGCGGCGGTTGCTGGCTTCCATCGACCGGCTCGAGCATGGCAGCGGAACCATACGGGACCTCGCCGAGTGAAGCTGGTCTGGGATGAGAACGCCTGGGACGACTACGTATGGTGGCAGTCCCAGGATCGCAAGGTGCTCAAACGAATCAACATGCTGATCAAGGACGTGCAGTGGAACGGGAACGAAGGGATCGGCAAACCTGAGCCGCTCAAGCACGGATTCCACGGCTACTGGTCGCGCCGGATCACCGACGAGCACCGACTCATCTACAAGGTCGTCGACGACGAGATCCGCATCGCCGCCTGCCGGTACCGCTACGGGGACTGACGGCTCCGCGTCTTCCCGGACCTACACCACCCGACGCCACCTGGACCCGGTGTCTCCGCCCTTGACGTTCGACGCTGGCCAACGGCAACACACTGACCAGACGGCCCATGGTCAAGTCAAGGTGGAACCGGGGGAGACCACAAGCGCGGGCCGATCCTTACCCTGCGCACTGCCTCGGACAGGATCGAAGTCAACAAACTATACGTGGCCGGGCTCAATCGGTGGCCGGCTCGTCAACGACTCTCCGCCCACTCGTCATTGATCGGAGCGTCAGGTCGGCCTCAACGAGATAGTCCGACCAGCCTTGAGGATCGGACTCGTGGTACCGAAGTACCGCGGCAACGGCCGCGGCTCGCCAGTAGCAGAACGTAGACACTGTCGTTAACGCATATGTTTACAACCCGTTCGGACGGCCTTCCCCTACATCATCCCGGCGGCACGGAAGAGTCGGTCGTAGATCTCGCGGATCACCTTCTGTTTGCGCGCGTTGTAGTCCATGACGTGTCCACCACCGGGAACCGCCTGTCGTTTGGCGTCCTCGTAGCGGGCGCGATCCTCCGGATGCGCGCGCAGCCAGTCGCGGAACATGCGGTGCCGGATGCTTTCGGGGCAGTCAGGGCCGAACACGTGCAGGTTCACCCGGGGGTCGGCGAGCCTGAAGCACCGGTGCTCGTGGAAGGACGGTTCTCGGATTGTCAGGACATAGCCGAGTTCTTCCAGTGCAGGCAGATATCTGCGCTCGTCACGGGGGTCCGCGACCGTGAGATCGATGTCGATGACGTCCTTCGCGGCGAGTCCCGGTACCGATGTCGACCCCACGTGCTCGATATCGAGCATGACGTCACCCAGTACCCGACGAACGTCCGCAGACAGGGCCAGGAAGCGGTCCGGCCACTCGGGGTTGTAGGCAACGATCTCGATCCGTTCCGGCGGCGGGGGGCCGTTGACCCAGGGGTCCTCGGAGGGATCGGGGTCGTGGTGCCGGATGATCTCCTCGATGGTGGCCATTCGGCGTAACGTACTACACCCCTCGCGAACACCGCTACTTCAGGCCGGAGGTCTTGATCGATTCGACGATCTGCCGCTGGAAGAACAGGAACAGCACGGCGGTCGGCACCGCGGCGATGGCCGACGCGGTGATCACGTAGCTCCAGTTGGCGCTGTACTCCTGCTGGAAGTTCGCGATTCCGATCTGCACCACACTGAGCTCCTGGCGGCTGACGATGACCAGCGGCCAGATGAACCCGTTCCAGTTCGCCAGGAAGAAGAACACCGCGAGTGCGGACATGATGGGCCGGCTCAGCGGCAGGATGACGCTCCAGTAGGTGCGCCAGTAACCCGCGCCGTCGATCTTGGCCGCCTCCTCGAGTTCACCGGGCAGCGTGATGTAGAACTGGCGCAGCAGGAAGATCCCGAACGCGTTGAAGAGCATCGGGATGATCAGGCCGGCGTAGCTGTCGAGCAGGCCAAGCGCACGTGCGATCAGGAACAGCGGGACGATGATGCTCGGCAGGGTGATCAGCATGGTGGCGAAGACACCGAAGAAGATCTTGTCTCGACCGGGAAACCGCAGTCTGGCCAATGCGTACGCGGCCATCGAGTGAAACAGCAGCGAGACCACGGTCACCACGGCCGCGACGACGAAGCTGTTGAACAGATACCGCGGGAACGGCACCTTGGTGAACACGTAGACGAAGTTGTCCAGTGTCGGCGAGTGAGGCAGCAGCGTCGACGTGGTGACCTCGTCGCGCCCCTTGAACGAGCTGCTGATCATCCAGAGCAGGGGGAACGCCGTGATCAGCGCCAGCACCGCGGCCGTGACGAACAGGCCGACCTGCGCCGGCCTGAACTGCCGGCGCCGCAACGGGTTCGCCACAGAGACTGCTTCAGGGAGCGTCATAGCTGAACCTTCCTCCCCTGGTGAACCCGAACAGCAGCAGCGAGCAGACCAGCAGCACGGCCACCAGCATCGAGGACATGGCCGACGCGTAGCCGAACTCCCCGAACTGGAAGGCCTGTTCGTAGATGTAGAACGACAGCAGTGAGGTGCCGCCCGCCGGCCCGCCCCTGGTGAGCACGAAGATCAGGTCGAATCCCCCGGTCACCGCCGTGATGGTCAGCGTGAGCAAGACGAAGAAGCTGGTCGGTTTGAGCAACGGCCAGGTGATCACCCGGAAGGAGCGCCACACACCGGCACCGTCCATACGGGCCGCCTCGTAGTAGTCCTTGGGGATTTCCTGTAGTCCGGCCAAGAAGATCACCATGTAGTAGCCGGCGTAGACCCAGATTCCCATGACGACGACCGAGGCCAGGGCATAGCCGGGCTGACCGAGGAACGACGGCGCCGGCACACCGACGGCATGGAGTGCGCTGGGAATGATCCCACCGTCGTCGGCGAGCATGAACTTCCAGAGCAGCCCGACCACCACCAGGGAGATCATGTAGGGCAGGAAGTACACGGTGCGGAACAGTCCGACCAGCGGGATCTTCTGCTTGACCAGCAGCGCGAGAACCAGGCTCACGATGAAGACCAGCGGCACCAGAAA
>JAFAZC010000125.1 GCA_019239965.1 Kutzneria sp.
CGGACAACGGGCACCTCGGCAGCTGCATCGGCCTGTGAACGAGGTTGATCATGCTACTGATCAGTGCCGAACCGGGAAACCAAGATCACCGACAGAGTCAAGCTTAGAGGTCGGTGAAATAGTGGTCGCCGGTGGACACCAGGTCCCATCCCTCGGCTTCCCGGGCGGCTGCCCACGCAGCGGGATCGCCATTGAGCTCTGTCATCGTGGCGACGAATTCCATGTGCTCTCTCCATTCGAGCGAACCCAGTGCGTGAGTGGTCTACACAATGTCCAGACGCCGGATGCCTTTCACCGGCCAAGCGCCTCCAGTTCCTGGTCGGCGCACCTGCCCTGCTCGCTGATGGTATCCGCGCGGAAGCCAAGGTGCCCGTCCGGTCGTCATGTCTCATCGTCCTCTATACCGGCTCGAGCGGCTGGCGGAGGATGGTCCGGAGTTTGTCCGGCGCCATCTTGCGGGGGTCACTCAAGTAGATCTCGTGGTGTTTGCCGACCATTCGCAGACCGTTGCTCGAGATGAACTCGTGGTGCATCTGTTCCAGGAGCTCAGCTTCCTCGTCATAGGAACCGATATGCAGAGTCTGCACGCACAATCCCTCGGACAGGGTCTCCAAGCGCACGTCGTCGAGGCGGGCAGGGTGGCCCTTCTTTCCAACCTGCTGGACGGCGGCGGCGAACATCTCGGTGGTCGTCCACTCCGGAACCAGGATCATCATTGTCCAGTTCCATTGGGACTTGTCCCGGGCGATGGTGAAGGACTCCATGTCCTCGGCCTACCACAAACCCTCCAGTGGCATGACGACATAGTCGCGGCCCAGCTCCCTCTTGCTCGCGAACTTCACCTTGTAGGCCACCTGGTACAGGGCGGCGACCGCGTCGGCGTACAGGGGCGACGTGTTGGGGTTACCGTGCCCGTCAACCATGAGATACCGCATGTCCGGGACGTCCACGATGCGGAACTGGCGAAGCGTCGCCTGATAGGAGTCGAGCTCCTTCTTCATGTCACTCTTGGCTTCCATCTGACACCTGGTGGGCACGCGAAGCGAGCCACGCCCTTTCTGCCTCCAGGAGGCTCAGTGAGTACGAAAACACCTCTCGTGCGGGGAGGGGCAGCGGCTCTTGGGCCTGCTGTGCCGCTCTGACCCCGTCGATCCGACCCTGGACCCGAATGAGCCGCTCGCGGATTGCCGCCGCGTACTGGCCTTCTGGCAGGAGGGGGAGGTTCGCGAGTCCGACGAGGACGGGGTGATGGACCGGCTGGGCCTTCGCGACCAGCGCGAGTGCCTGCTCGGCTACGGCGCGTCGGCCTTCGGCCGTCACCTCGAAGACGCGGCGAGACTTCGGTCCACCCTCAGGGGTCGCTCCGATGACGAGGCCACGCTTCTCCAGCTTGGACAGCAGATAGTAGATCGACGAGAAGCCGATGTCGGTCCACTGTCTGATGCCGCGCCGTTCGATGACCTTTTCCAACTCGTAGCCATGTCGGGGCTGCTCGGCGACCAGCCCCAGGATCGTCAGCTCGGCGGTGGTGATCTCCACGCCACCATTCTAGTACTAGAATAATGGTGTGGAGATTGTGTACCAGCTCACATATGTAGCAGTGGGGCGGCCGCCGAAAGCTGGCTGGTGAAGGTCTCCGGTTCGATCGCGGCGACGCGGATCAGGACGTGTTGAGCGCCCGCATCGGTGTAGCGGCGCAGCTGGGCGGCGACGCTGTCCAGTGATCCGGCCATCATTACCTGCACCGCTCCGACCGCGTCCAGATGCATCCGGTAGTTCGCCCGGCAGTACCGATCCAGTTCCCGCCGCCCCCGCTCGACGTCGTCGTCGACGTGCACGGTCGCGTACAGCGCGGGTGTCACGGATTCCTCGGCACGTCCCGCGGTGGCCGCGGCGGCGCGGACCGAGGCGAGTCCGCTTGCGTAGTCCTCGACGGCGGGCGGGTACGGCAGCCAGCCGTCGTAGAATCGACCGGTGCGGCGGAGTGCAGCCGATGTCGCGCCTCCGAGCCAGATCGGCGGTCCGCCGTCGCGGTGCGGCCGAGGCACCTCAGGCAGCCAGTCGTAGTGCAACACCTTGCCGTGGAAAGATTTCGGTGCGCCTGACCACAGCTGGCGCCACAGCGCCACAGCGTCGTTGAGGTGGGAGAACCGTGTCTTGAGCCGTACGCCCACCAGATCGAATTCGGGCCCGCTCAGGCCGGGAAACCCGCCACCGACGCCAATCACGACACGTCCGGCGGAGATCAGGTCCAATGACGCGATGCTCAGCGCCGCCAGCACCGGATGCCGGTACGCGGGCAGCAGCACCGCTGTGCCGAGAGTGACTCGACTCGTCGCCGCGGCGAGCGCACTGAGCAGAGCCAGCGGCTCGATCCTGGGGCGCAGCAACGAGTCGCCGACCCACACCGAGTCGAAGCCGAGGCGCTCAGCGGAAACGGCGATGCCGATCAGGTCACGGGCAGAGCCGCTTGTCGACAGTTGCGTCAGCGCGGTGGGGAGGAGCAGACCGTAACGGGTGTCGCTCATGTCCGCCATGCTTGGTGCCCATCGGGCAGGCGGCAATTCCCTTGGAGGAATGGCGAGCGACAAGGATGCTGGTCACGATGGTCCGATGAACCACGGTGAAGGGTTCGCCGACGCACTGCGTGAATGGCGCGCCCGGCGGCGACTCAGCCAGCTCGAGTTGGCCCTGCACGCCGGGACGACACAGCGACACGTCAGCTTCATGGAGACCGGACGCTCCCTGCCGGGCCGGGCCATGGTCGTGCGTCTTGCCGAGTCACTCGGGTTGCCGCTGCGGGAGCGCAATGGTCTTCTGCTCACCGCCGGCTACGCGCCCAGCTATCCGGAGACCCGGCTGGACGATCCCACGCTGGCCCCAATCCTCGGTGCCCTGCAACACCTTCTCGACGGACACCGGCCGTATCCGGCGCTGGTCATCGACCGATACGGCGATTTGGTTGCGGCCAATGACGCCCTCGACCTGCTGACCGAAGGCGTCGCGCCGGATCTGCTCGAACCACCGATGAACATCCTGAGAGTCGCCCTGCACCCGCGAGGCATCGCCACCCGGATTGTGAACTTCCACGACTGGGCTCAGCACGTTTTGGAGCGTCCCCGCCAGGAACTGGCACGCGGGCCGGACGAGCGTCTCGAGTCGCTGCTCGCCGAGCTGGTGTCCTACCTACCGCAACGATGTGATCCGGCGCCGAACCATCTTGGCTTCGCCGTACCGATGCGGCTGCGGTCCTCGCTGGGCGAGCTCCGGCTGATTACGGCGATCACGGCGTTCGTGACAGCGGTTGACGTGACGATCTCCGAACTGAAACTGGAGACCTTCCTTCCTGCCGACTCCGAGACCGCCGCCGCACTCACCCGCGCGGCCGCGCGGTAAACCCGGACGCGCCGCCGTGGCCAGGCCGGCCGTTACCAGTCACCGCCACCGCCCCCGCCGAAGTCGCCGCCACCCCCGAAGTCTCCGCTCCAGTCACCTCCGCCGAAGTCGCCGCCCCCCGAGCCCCAGTCTCCGCCACCCCAGTCGCCGCCCGCGTCCCAGCCACCGCCAACGTCACCGAAGCCACCCTGGTCCCAGCCGCCAGCCGCGAAGGGCACGCTGTGCATGCCGGAGAACATGGCGTCGAACAGCAGCATCGACCCGACGCCCCAGGCGCCGGCCACCAGCGCGGGCTTCCACCACGGTTCGCTGTACCAGCCCTGGGGAACCGGCCTGCCGGCCACCATGCCGCCCGGGTAGTAGTGCGGGGTAGCGGTGCTCGGCTGCGCCGACGCCTCGTACTCGTGGCCCTCCACGGACACCTTGCGATCCTCGGTGACCTTGCCGGCCCCCGCCTGACCGGCGAGGTCCGGCAGTGCGGGGCCAGGGTCCATGCCCATGGCACTCCGCGCAGCCCGCACGTAGTACAGGCCTTCCATAGCGGTCTGTGTCACCAGCCGGCACTGGTCGGCGGTGCGGGCCTGCTCCATCTGGGAGCCGGCCGCGGTGTATCGCTCGGCCGCGTCGGCGAGCGCCTGCTTGGCGGCGTCGTTGCTGCCGGTGAGGCTCATCACCTGTCCACCGAGCCGCTCCACCCAGCGCCGGGCCTCGGCCTGCGCGTCCTGCAGGTTCCGCTGGTTGTCCGCTGATCGCTGGCGCAGCAGCACTACGACCGCCCCGATGATCACGGCGATGAGGACGACGATGAGAAACCCGGTCACTGCGCCTCCTGGACCTCTGGCGACGTGCACACGTCGTAACGGGACAACGGGCAAGGTACGGCGTGGGTTCCACGTCCGAACCACCGCCCCAGCTCAGAAGACTTCCGGACAGTGCGGCTGGTGGTCGCCGGCGAAGGCCCGCGAGGCCGCGAGCACCGCGCCGGGCCGCAGTTCGCGGATCCGATGTGCGTCCGCGAGCATGCCTACCGTGGTGCCGCCGAGGTAGATCGCGCCGAGCTCGCTCGCGGTCAGCGCCAGATCCGGTTCCGCCGTTGTCCGCTTGACCTCGGCGACTCCGTTGGTGTCCGCGACCAACCGCCACCGTCCCGCGTTCCACGGGCAGAACTCGTCCTCGACCGCCAGCACGACGTCCAGCGGTGCGCTGTACCCGCGCAACCGCAGGGCCCGGTTCACATCGACGATTCGCACCCACAGCGAGGCGCGCAGGTCCCGCGAAAGGTGGTAGGGATCGGCCAGCATGTGCAGTATCGGCTCGTCGACCGCCATTCCCGGACAGTTCACCCTGCCGACCAGGTCGACGTCCAGCAGGTAGCGCCACAGCGCGGCGTGGGCAACCGCGGTGGTGGCGACGATCTCCCGCACATGCAGCACGGCCTCCGGTCCGCGGTCGCCCCATTTCGGCTCAGCGCGATAGATCGCGTAGCCGTCCGGGTGTAGAACGAATCGTGCCGGCGTCTGGTTGGTGCGCCGGAGTTCGTCCGGATCGTCTCCCACGTACATCGTCCACGCGGCCGGAGTACGGCTGACCCACCCGGTCCGGCGCGCCGAGACCCTGCGGTGTAGTTCGTTCATGACGGGCATGGCCGTGTCTTGGTCGACCTCGCGGACCCGATCGGTACCGACGTCCACCGACGGCAGGAAACCGGCGCCCCTCGGTAGGGACGCCTCGAGGCGGCTGGCCGCGAGCCCGTAGCCGAAGCGGCCGTAGATGCCGCCCTCCGCGGCGAAGAGCGAGGCGAACGGTTCGGCACCCGCCTCGTGCAGCCCGTGCAGCTGGCTGCGCATCAGCTGGGTCAGCGCGCCGCGCCGGCGGTGGTCGGCCGCGACACCCACGGTGGTGACCGCCGCCGCCGGCTCCGAAACGCCTCCCGGCAGCGTCATCCGCTTGCTGAGGACGCCGCCGCCGCCGATCAGGCGGCCACCATCGAAGACTCCGTGGGTGCGTTCGGGCTCGAGCAGTGCGGCCTCCCACGCCGCACGCACCGGGGACGGCTCGGTGAGGAACGCGGCGTAAACCAGAGCCACGAGGTCGGGAATCTCCCCGGCGGTCAGCGTGCGGATGGTGAGCGGTGCGTCGGCCATACCGGCCTTACTACCCGCGCGTCTGGCGACGGCGCGACCGGATTTCGGCGGCCACCGGTGGCCTCAGCGCAGGTCGTCCAGGCTGATTGAGACGTCGAACGGCTCTGTGGTGACCAGCTTGCCGGTGTCCTCGCCCACGGCTGTGTAGACCTTGGCCTCCGGATCGAGTCGGAAGCGGAACACGGTGAGCCCTCTGGTGTTCTCGGCGATTTCGGCGCGCCAGAAGTGTTCGATTCCGCCCGCCGCGTATTCGGCTGGTTTGTGCACTCGGTCGACGGTCACCGAACCGGGGGACATGATCTCGATCGCCAGTACGCAGTGGTGTGGCCGCAGTACCTCGTCGTCGGGCAGTGACGAGTCGTAGACCACGATGTCCGGCCGGCGGTTGAGTAGGGGGACATCGCGGAGTCGACGATCTACGGCGGTATCAACGGAATACCGTTCGGCGTTCGCCTGCTCGAGGACGTTCGCGAGTCGACGGGCAACGGTCTGGTGCCAACGGCGTGGTGACGGGGTCACGACGACGGCTCCGTCGACCACTTCGATCCGGCGGCAGAGGTCTCGGGCAGTGCTTCGTAACCGGAAACGGTGAGGTCCTCGGGCGGTGGGGGTAGCCACTCCGGCAGCGCGGTCATGGATCCGGCTCTCCTTCAAGTGGTCGTCAACGGTCATCCTGCGGCAACGCAGGCGATCATCGACCCGCCTGGACGATCACGACACGCGCAGGATATCGGCCTGGCTGCCATCGCGGCGCTCCACAGCGGACGAGGACGATGTCGCCGCGTCAGATGCCAACGATCGCCATGCCCTGGCAAAGCTGTCCACAGTGGACAAATGAGGTCTGGGTCAAACGCGGCAACGCTGGCGGAGCATGTCAGTCGGCGGTGCCGAATATCTCGGTCAGCAGAGCCGAGGCATCGTCGGGGGCCCGGACCTCGAGCCGCAGTTGGCCGCCGGTCAGGTGGAGGACGAGGTCGAAGAACGCACAGCACTGTTGTTCCGCGGCGGCCAGTTCGGCGACTTGGCCCGTCAGGGCCGCCGGCAGGGTGATGCGCAGGCCGTGGTCGATGGCCTGCCGGTTCACGGCGTGCGCCAGCAGTTGTCGCCAGTGATGGATACGCCCAGCCTGGCCGTCTCCGCTGAGAGTGCACGCGATCGGCGGCGTTTCGGGTTCGGCGGCCGCGGGCGTGGGGTACGGGAACCCACAACCGGG
>JAFAZC010000131.1 GCA_019239965.1 Kutzneria sp.
TTCACGGCCGGTACTACCGGCTCACCAATGCTCGTAACGAGCCGAAAGGACCGCAACGGCCGCACCCGCCGATCGTCATCGGCGGCGACGGCGAGCGGCGGACGCTGCGTACGGTGGCCGCGTTTGCCCAGCACTGGAACTTCCACGGGAAGGGTCCGGAGGTTCTCACACGCAAGCTGGACATCCTGCGTTCCTACTGTGCGGAGTTGGACCGCGATCCTCGGGACATCCTGGTGTCCGGGAACTTCTGGCTCGACTCCGCCCAGCACATTGGGCAAGTCGTCGACGAGGTGGCGGCGATGGAGGCTGCCGGTATGCAGCTCGCCGTGATCTACATCGCGGGCGAGGCGGGTCAGCCTTCGCTGCTTAGTCCACTGGCGGATGCCTTGTCACCGCTGCGGGATTCGGTCTCGGACTCGTGATCCCCAGCAGCCTGTGTGTGCGGTCTGTGCGGGAACAGTGAGCGTGACCTGGTAGTAGCCGACCGGGTGAGGTTCGCCGTTATGACATCAGTGGGCAAGCGCGTCGGCGTGACGGTCCCGTGACTCTCGTCGATCCTGAACGGCACGCAGCCACGTTTCGCAGCCGATGGTGTTTTCCAACGCGAACACCATGAGGTTGTTCACTTGCGGCGTCAGCACCTGGCGGCGCAGCTCCCCGACGTCGATCAGGCCGTACCTGCTTACGGCACGGCTTACGTCGGCACACAGTGAGCGTTTGCGCCGAGGCGGAGTAGCGTTGGGTCATGCGCTCGAACTGGCCGGTGCTGTCGTACCCGCAATGGCGTGCAACGTGCGACACGCTGCACGCTCACACCCAGGTGCTGGGCAAGCTGGCGGCGACACTGGCGCCGCCCGAGCCGCAGTTGCAACACGCGGCATTGCGGCTCACGGCGCGCGGATGGGAAACGTCACCGTTGCCTGCCCCCAATGGTTCAGGCTCTTTGGTGGTAGTACTGGATTTACGGATCCACGAAGCGGTGGTCGAACACAGCGGCGGGCAAGCTCACCGGACTCCGCTGACCCCGCACCGGGCAGTCGGGCAGATAACCCGGGAGATACTGGACGCGGTGCGGGAAGTGGGCGGTTCGGTACAGATCAACCCGACGCCGCAAGAGGTTTCGTGGACCGTGCCCCTTGATGAAGACCATGAGCACGCTCGGTACGACCGCGACCAAGTCAGCGATTATTTCGCCGCCGCGACGCAGGCGGCGATGGTGCTGGCGGCGTTCCGGGCGCCCTACCGGGGGCGCTCAACTCCGGTCAACGCCTGGTGGGGCTCATTCGACCTGGCGGTGAACCTGTTTTCCGGATCACCGGCGATCCCGCCCTCCGATGACTTCATCATGCGCAATGCGATGAACGCCCAAGAATTCGCTGTTGGTTGGTGGCCCGGCGATGAGCGCTACGGCGACGCGGCGTTCTACGCCTACGCATACCCAGCGCCAGACAACTTCGCTCACATGACCGCTCCCCCACCGGGGACACATTGGGACACCCGCCTGGGGGAATACGTCCTGGACTGGAACCAGGTGCTGACAAACCCGGATCCACACGGCACGGCGCTGGAATTCGCCCGCTCCGTCTTCCGTCACGCCTGCGCGGTGTGCCCCTGGGATCCGGCTCTCGCCGCCAGCGCCGACGGAACACCCCCGCCGATCGCGTAAGGCCCAGAAGGTCTCCAGAGCGGCAAACGGTCAACCCTACGATCGACAGACCTTCGCCGAGTTGCGAGGAGGCTGCCCGTCCACAGTGAAGGAGCAACGGCGAAGGCGAGACCACGCCACTCCCTCCCATTTCACCATATAGCCGACTGGGGGGCTTGCGGCAAGACCCGGGTCGTACCGCAGAATTCGTCGGCCGAACCAGGACGTGGGAAAACGGGGGTTGTGAAGTGCGTGTGTTGTTGACGACGTGGGGCTCGCGCGGGGATGTCGAACCACTGGCCGGACTCGCGGTCGGGTTGCGGCAACTCGGTGTGCAGGCGCGGGTGTGTGCACCGCCAGACGAGGACTTCGCGGCGCTGCTGGCGCGTGCCGGTGTGCCGCTAGTGTCACTCGGTCCATCGGTACGCTCGGTGGTGACCGGCGAGCGGCCGGACGCGTTCCGGCTCGCGGCCGAGCTGGTTGCCGCGCGATTCGACACGTTGACCACGGCGGCTGAGGGGTGCGACGCGCTACTGGCGACCGGCCTGATGCCGGCCGGCGCGCGTGACGTGGCCGAGAAACTGGGCATCCGCTACGTGCTCGCCTGCTTCCACCCCCTCGGGCTGCCGTCGCGGCACCGCCCTCCGCTGGCGCGGCCGGGCACGCCGTCCCCGCGGGACGAGACCGACAACCGGGTGCTGTGGGAGCACGACGCCCAGCGGGTGAACGGCTTGTACGGCGCGCCTCTCAATCGGCACCGGGCGACGATCGGCCTGCCGCCGGTGGACAACGTCCGCGACTACGTCTTCACCGACCGGCCGTGGCTGGCGGCAGACGCCACGCTGTGCCCGTCGCAAGGCATGACCGATCTCGACGTCGTGCAGACCGGGGCGTGGATCCTGCCCGACGACCGCCCGCTCCCTGAAGAGCTGGCGGCGTTCCTCGACGCCGACGCACCACCGGTGTACGTGGGCTTCGGAAGCATGGCCGCGCACGCCCCGAGGGACATCGCCCGGATGGCCATCGAGGCGGTCCGCGCACGCGGCCGCCGTGTCCTGCTCGCCCGCGGTTGGGCCGGCCTGGCCCCGATCGACGACGCCGACGACTGCTTCGTGGTCGGTGAGGTCAACCAGCAGGCACTGTTCCGCAGGGTTGCCGCTGTCGTGCACCACGGCGGCGTGGGCACCACCACGACGGCCGCATGCGCCGGCGTGCCCCAGGTGATCGTGCCGCAGATCGCGGACCAGCCGTACTGGGCCGCCCGAGTGGCCGAGCTGGGTATCGGTGTGGCACACGAGGGCTCGTCTCCGACCGTCGACTCCCTGTCAGCCGCGCTCACCACGGCCCTGACCCCCGAAACCCGAGCACAAACCAGGGCCGTGGCTGCCGAAATCCGCACCGACGGTGCGATGGTGGCCGCGAAACTGCTCCTCGAGGCCGCCCGCCGAGAAGCGACACCCGCAACTGTGTAACCGCACAGACTCGAGATCCAACTGCTCACCGCCGTTGGTCAGGATCGGTCGTGGTGAACGGCAGGCCGCCCACGGCAAGGGCGTGATGGGCGACGCTGCCGGCCGGAGCGTAAAGCCGTAGCGGCGGCTCGCTGCCGTTGCCGGAGGTGTTGATCCTCAGCAACACCGCCACCGCGGCGCTGGCCAAATGCGTGACCGCGGTCAGGTCGACGACCGTTTCGTGGCTACCTCCGAGGGTGAGCCGGTTCAACTCGTCAGCAAACCGCTCGGCGTTCGTGGTATCCAGGACGCCGTGGACGGCGCACCTGCTGCTGGGGGCACTGGGCTGGTCGAGCACGAGCATGAGTTCGGGTAACGGGTCTGCCGCCCGCGCGGCGATGCCGTGGCTGATCCCTTCGGTGGTGAGCAACCGCGCCGGACGGGAGAGCCGATGGCGCACCACGGCGGTGGTGCCGTGCTCGATGTCCAGGCGGCCGACCAGCTTACCGGCCATGAGCAGCCCCAGGCCATGGTCTCACCAATCAATGCGCGGGTCAGTGACGCGAACTGGTATGACAGCGCGTACTGACCGAGATCAGGCTCGTGAGGCTGCCTATCCCCGGCGAGCGCGTGGTCGATCGTGTCGATCGTCTCCAGCGCCGGGGTTCGCACCAGTCCGCGCAGCAGCTCGCGCAGATCGAACACCACCAGCCCGTCGGGCGGGACTGTCGACACCGCGTGGTGCAGTACGTCGCCGGCCGCGTGCCCGCCAGTGAGCGGGCCGGACATCCGCAGTATCAGCACTCGATCGGACGGGTGGACAGCGATGTTCCGTTCTGTGTTCTCCACAGCGCTCCGTGGGTAGAGGCCACCAGCCGAACTTCCAGAGTTACCACCTGTGGCCCGGCGTACACGCCCTCTGGGCATCAGCGTGGACTTTCCGCGCCGACACGGCGCGTTTCCCCTCGGGGGCTCGCGATGGGCACCTCACCCAGACGGCAGACGGCTCGCTACTGCGAGCAGCAGCTGTTGCGGGAAGGGATCAGGTCTATTGTCGAACACCTCGGGAAAAATCTCGGGGAGCTGGCTTAAGACGGGTCGAGTACACGCGCTCGCTTTGGGTTGCCCCTCGCCAATGTAGGGAGCTTTGCGTGCACGGCCCCCCCGGTCCGCCCGCACAATCCTCCACGGCTCCGCTGCTGCGCGTGTCGGTCGAACATCGTGGCCTGATCAGTCTTGTGCACGTGTCCGGGGACGTGGACGCCTCCACAGTCGATCACCTCGCACGCGCCGTCCGGCATGCGCTGGCTGCATCACACGCCGTGGTCCTCGACCTGCAACACGTGACGTTCTTCGCGGCAGCCGGCGTACGATTGCTGCTGCAGACCCGGCAGAGTGCCATGAAGGTCAACACCAAACTGCACCTAGTCGGGGCCAAGTCTGTTATGCGATCACTGGAACTCACCGGACTCACCGGTGAGTTCACCGTGCACGACACCGTCGCGGAGGCCGTCGCCACACTCGAGCCAGGCCGTGCCTGAGGTTGGCGCTGCCTGTGGAACGGCAGACGTGATGTGACAGGGTAGGCCTTAGTGAGGGCGGTCAGCGCGAGCGCACGTCGCGGATCGCCTGAACCACGGCGTCCGGCCGAGGGGAATTCTCAGTGCTACGCCGATGCCGCCGCCCTGACCCTGGTCGCCCGCCCGACACGATATGCGACCTGGTCGGGTTGTCATGAGGGTTGAGACGCTTCGATGCTGTGGGTGAACGGTCCGCGGAGCCAAGCGTCCACTTGCCGCTGGCCTCGCAGACGGACGATCACCAGATTCGGATGGCGGTCCTCGGCTATGACCCGGCGGACTCTGGCCCGCACCAGTGGGTGGCGTCGCCATGAGTCTTTGATGATGTGGTCGGGATCCGTGAAAAACGTGCGCAAGGGCCCTTCGATGTTGCCCCCAGCGATCGCGCTCCCGCGGCCGGCCCGCCGCTTGATGGTGCGAACGATTGTGCGAGTCACGGTGAGCGTTCGCGGGTGGTCAAGCCAAACCAGCACCTGTATGCGGGCGGTCATCTGCGTCCGGACTTCCTCGCCCTGTCACTCGATTACCCATTCGGGGCTCTCCAGGAACGTCAGCACGTCATCCCGCCAGGTGCGCCGAACGGTCCAGCCGGGTGCGTGGTAGAAGGATTCGAACTCGACGAACGGCAATCCCAGCCGCTCGCAGAGACAGCGGGCGGGCGAGCGTTGACTTGCCCGCCCCAGGAGGGCCAGCGACGGCGATCCGCCGTAGCCGCCCGACCTGCAAGGGATCGCTTGGGCCGATCACGCGCATGCGGCCACTCTAGATCCGGTCGTAACCATGTGCGACCAATCTAAGCCCTCAGGCAGCGTAGCGAGCCACCGTCCCAGCCGACCGAGACTGGGTCACCCACGAGGACCCGGCCATCGAGCGCCCGAGAGCTCCTCGGGACATGACAACGAGTGGCTGCCTGACCAGCGCGAATCTTCCAGGTGACCGCTGGCCTCGAACTACACTGAACGAAAACAGCCACCGACACGGTCGGCCCGGAAGATCAAGGAGGTGACGTGATAACGATGAAGCATGCCGCTGTTGGCGCTGCCTGACAGGGGACGACGCCGACGGCAGTGAGACCGGATGGACACCTACCGGCGGCACGTGGCACACCCGCGTGACAGTGGCCAGGACAAATACATAAACCTGGTCGTGGTCCCGATCCAGAGCCGCCGCACACGCACTCTGGTGAAGCTGGAGCCGGAAGTAATCGCCTGCCCGGAGCGGGCGGTGAACCGCGTCACTCCCCGGTCAAGCCTGCGAGCCTGCCCCGGCAGGAGAGAGCGAACGGAACCCTGCGCCTCCGAGTTGAAGACATCCTTCGACTCGCTGAGGAGCAGCACCATCAGCAGAAACACAGAAAACTCCGGCTTCACCTGCGGAAACTGCGACAAGGTGGTCGCGGCACTGGTCAACGGAAGCTACCGCAACCACTGTCCGCACTGCCTGCACTCGCTGCACGTCGACATCTCGCCCGGAGACCGCGCCAACGACTGCCGCGCCCTGATGAGGCCGGTCGGCGTTGAATACCACTCGGCTAAGGGCTACATGATCGTCCACCAGTGCACGAGCTGCGGTACACGTCGCCGCAACCGCATGGCCGACGATCCGCACCAGGGCGATGACCTTGACACCGTCCTTGCTCTCATGTGCCATGGCCACCACGAAGCCAGACGCACCAACCGGCGCCAGACACACATCTGACGCCCTGCGGCTCCCGCCCATGCGGGAGCCGCTTTCCTATTCCTCGACGGCCAGAGTTCCGAAGACCCATGAGTGCGAAGACAGGCCTGTCATGGACCCGTGCGACTACGTAGCGGCGCCGGTATCTAGTTGCGGCGTTCACAGCTCTGCGGAATCACTGAGGCACCACGACAACCTTGCCGGTGGCCTGGTTGTTCTCCATGTAGCGGTGGGCCGCAACGATGTCGTCCAGGCCGAAAACACGGTCGACGTTGGGTCGATAGACGCCGGCCTCGACCTCGTGGACAACCCGCTGCAAGACGGTTGTGCCCACGCTGCCCTTGAGGTCGTTGCTGTGGAAAGCCGTGAGCTTGGTTCCGGACGGGATCATCGCTACCGGTTCGAAGTCCGAGATCACCCATCCACTGAGCGAACCCGTCACACACACCGTCCCGCCACGACGGACCAGGTGCAGCGAGTCCACCGTCGCGCTCGACCCGACGAGATCCAGAACATAGTCGGGCCCTTCCGGCCAGATCGCGTGCGCGTCCGCCATCAGCGATTCACCGGCGTCGACGAGCACGTAGTCGACGCCAGCCGCGGTCAACGCGCCGATCTTGCCCTGCCGCCGGGTCGTGGCCGCGATCTTGACACCGTGGCCGGACGCGATCGACGCGGCCGCCATTCCCACCGACGAGGTCCCGCCACGGATCAGCAACCGACCGCCCGGCCCGACTCCCAATGCGTCCAGTGAACCCTGCGCGGTCAAGTACGTCTCCGGCAGTGCCGCCAAGACATCCCAAGGCAACGTGGTAGTGAACGGCATCAGCAACGAGTTCGGCAACAACGCATACTCCGCGTAGCCACCGTCGAATGCCCGTCCCATCTCACCCATCACCGCCGCAACGGTCGTCCCATCCGGTAACGTGGGATCGGTCGAGGCGGCGACGATTCCCACACATTCGATCCCCAGCACACGCGGGAACGTCACGTTTGGAGAGTGTCCCTGACGGGTTCTCAGCTCCGATCGGTTCAAGCCCGCGCCCTTCACCAGCACCAGGCTCCAGCCCTTCCGAACCGCTGGTACCGGCATCTCACGGATCTCCAGTACCTCCGGGCCACCCGCCCTGACGCAGACGGCCGCTCGCATTGTCGTGCTCATCTCACACCACCTCGACGGCGTGAGGTTCCGCCGCACTGTTTGAGTGAAGTTCATCGCGCATGCGTTCACTGTGGTCAGAAGGCGGTGCGGCTGGCCACCGGTAGAATGCCAACTTATGCCTGCCGGCCGCCAACCTCCCCAACCCGGTCGGACGTCACGTCTATGGCCGTCCGGAGGGGTGCATGTATGGCCGTCGGGAGGAACAAGCGCAGTGCATTCCCATCCACGTGGACACCTGGTGTACGCGGCCCGCGGCGTCCTCTCGGTACACACGGAACGTGGCACATCAATTGTTCCCGCCAACCGACTCGCATGGACCCCCGCCGGATCGACGCACTACCATCGCGCTCACGGCCACACCGATATGCGGATCCTGTTCCTACCGGCGTCCCTGGCCCGGTTCGTACCGAACCATCCTGCCGTGTTCGTGGTCTCTGACCTCGCCCGCGAAGTCCTGCTCACCCTCACGGGCCCACGCGACCATGACCGCGCCGCGCGCGCCCGCCTCCGTCGAGTCCTCGTCGACGAACTCCACGAAGCACACGAGCAGCCGCTGCAGCTGCCAGAACCACACGACGACCGGTTGCAAGCCATTGCGCAGGCGCTGCGCAAGGAGCCCGCGGACAACACGTCACTGGCCGAACTCGGGCAGACAATTGGAGCCAGCGCCCGCACTCTCAGCCGACTGTTCCACAACGAACTCGGCATGACCTTCTATCAGTGGCGCACACAGCTACGCATCTATCATGCCCTGGTCCTCCTCGCCGACGGCCATGACACCACCCACGTCGCCCACGCCTGCGGATGGGCGAACCCCAGCAGCTTCATCACAGCCTTCACCAACATCATCGGCACCACACCCGGCCGTCACCGAACTAGTCACCAGCGCCGCACCACCCGATGACTCGCCCAGCACGTCACCACTGCCTTGGATCTGGACTGGGACGTCAAGGATGCCCATGGGGATGCCAAGATGATGGGTTATGACGATCGTGCGGTGTGACGCAATCGGAGTGACCGCTGCGGCGCACGCACTCGCGAGTGGCACGGCCGTCCTGTTGCCGACACCATCCCCTTTGCCGTACGCGGTGACGGCCTGCTCGCCAGCAGCGGTCAACAATGCCAAGCGACGCCCGGCCAATCAGGCCGTCGCGGTGTGGCGCATCGATGGCCTCACCGCGCTGCGACCACACCTCGCGCTCGACCCGCATCTGGTCGACCTCGCCACCTGGTTGCTTGTCGAGGAACTGGTGACCGTACTCGTCCCACTCGCCCAGCCCGACCGCACGCCGGCCTGGCTACGCCCCTCGGTACAGGATGGCGTCGCCCTGGTCGCCGGCCCTCGGTTCGCGCCGATCGCGCCACTGCACGACGCGGTCACCCAGCTGTACGTGAGCAGCGGCAACCTGACGGGCGGGCGGCCCGCGGTGACGGCAGCCGAAGCAGACGAGGCATTTCAG
>JAFAZC010000171.1 GCA_019239965.1 Kutzneria sp.
CCGGACCTTCACCGCAGGGTCGTCCAGGCTCGGCGCGTCGAACAGGGGGGCAAGGTCGGCGAGTGCGTTGTTGTTGACCAGGGTGCCGACGCTGATCTGGCCGTCGCCGGAGTCGTCGACAACGTCCGGTGGGGTGCCACCAGCGAAGCGCGGCTGTAGCAGGTCGGAGATCTTCTGGGTGGCCGTGTGGGTGATCTTGGCCGCGGGGAAGGCCTTGGTATAGAGACCTTCGTCGTACTTGGCGTACTCCTCACCGAACCCGCCGTTGAAGATGACCACTTCCAGGGGTGCGTCCGCGGCGACGCCGAGCGGATTGGCCGCGCTCTTGGTTCCGGTCAGCGCGGCACCGCCGCCGCCACTACCCGCGCAGGCGGCCAGCAGGCCGGCGGCCGGGCCACCGGCCAATGCGAGAGCGGCCGCCCGAGACAACAGCTGCCTGCGTGAGATCCTCGATTCCGGTGCGGGCTCGGCGAGCGGCATCGTGCCTCCTTGGCTCCGGTCCAGATCATCGACCGTAACGTCCCGGCCGGCGATTGGGGAGGAGTCCGCGGGGGGACGCGGGCCAACTGTCAACGTCAAGTGCGGGCCGCGGTCCGCGTGGTGGCGATGGTCGCGCTGCCGAGCACCAGGTCACCACCCTGCTCCTGCCGGTACAGCACGACCGCCTGCCCCGGGGCGACCCCGCGCAGCGGCTCGCGCAGGCTCACCAGCATCTCCCCGTCGACCAGTTCGGCCACGGCCGGTGCCGTTCCGCCGTGTGCTCGCACCTGGGCGACGCACTCGACCGGATCACGCCACGGCTCCGGCACGACCGGGCGGACCGCGACGATTCCGGTGACGTCGAGCCTCTCCGCCGCGCCGACCCGGACCGTGCCGGACACCGGTTCGAGCGCGAGCACGTAGCGCGGTCGTCCGTCATCGGCCGGGGTATCGATGCCCAGTCCCTTGCGCTGCCCGACGGTGAACCCGTGCACACCGGTGTGCCGGCCAAGCACGGCACCCGTCTCGTCGTCGACCAGCTCGCCGCCTTGCCGCCCGAGTCTGTTGGCGAGGAACGTCCTGGTGTCGCCGTCGGGAATGAAGCAGATGTCGTGGCTGTCGGGTTTGGCCGCGACCGCGAGACCACGGTCGGCAGCCTCCGCCCTGATGTGCTCCTTGTGACTATCTCCCAGGGGGAACATCGAGTGCCGCAGCTGCTCGGCGGTCAACGAGGCAAGCACATAGGACTGGTCTTTACCTTCGTCGACACCCCGTCGCAGCCGGGGTTCACCGTCCACAACAGACAGCTGGGCGTAGTGCCCTGTGCACACCGCGTCGAACCCCAGCGCGAGCGCCTTGTCGAGCAGCGCCTCGAACTTGATCTTCTCGTTGCACCGCAGGCACGGATTGGGTGTTCGGCCGGCGGCGTACTCGGCAACGAAGTCCTCGATCACCTCTTCGGTGAACCGCTCGGCGAAATCCCACACATAGAAAGGGATCCCGAGCACGTCCGCGGCGCGGCGGGCGTCGTGGGCATCCTCGGCCGTGCAGCAGCCGCGTGCGCCGGTACGCAGGATCCCCGGCTTCGACGACAGCGCGAGATGCACGCCGACGACGTCGTGGCCGGCGTCGACGGCACGAGCCGCGGCCACGGCCGAATCCACCCCGCCGCTCATCGCCGCAAGCACCCTCATCGCACACCGTCCGTTGTCGCCATTGTGGTCGTGGTCACCGGCGCGCCGCGCCGCATCCCGGACACCCCGGCTTCACGGGCGCGTCGCACGGCCGGCCCGATCGCGGCGCCGAGTGCGGCGACGTCGGCGGCGGTCGACGTGTGTCCAAGGGAGAACCGGAGCGACCCGCGGGCAGCCACCTCGCCGGCACCCATCGCGAGCAGCACATGGCTGGGCCCGGCAACCCCCGCGGTGCAGGCCGATCCGGTGGAGCACTCGATTCCCTGTGCGTCTAACAGCATCAGCAGGCTGTCTCCGGAACAGCCGGGGAACGTGAAGTGGGCGTTGCCCGGCAGCCGGTCGACCGGGTCACCGTTGAGGACGGCGTCGGGTACCACCTCGCGCACCGTGGCCGCCAATTCCTCACGCAGCGCGGCGATCCGATCGGCCTCGCCGGCTGGTCTGGCCCGAAGCGCGGCGGCAAGACCGACAACGGCGGGCACGTTCATGGTTCCGGACCGGACTTCGCGCTCGTGACCGCCGCCGTGCAGCAGTGGCGTGCACGCCACGTCCCGCTTGAGCACCAGTGCGCCGATCCCGTGCGGGCCACCCACCTTGTGGCCGGTCAGAGTGAGTGCGGCGGCTCCTGAGGAGGCGAAGTCGACCGCGACGGAGCCGACGGCCTGCACGGCGTCGGTGTGCAGCGGCACACCATGTTCCGCCGCGGCGTCGGCGAGTTCCTGTACCGCGTTGACCGTGCCGACCTCGTTGTTGGCCCACATGACCGTGGCAAGCGCCACACTGTCCGGATCGGACCTGATCGCCTCGGCGAGCGTCTCCCGACCGACCCGTCCGTTCCTGTCGACCTCCAGCCAGCCGATCTCCGCACCGGTCTCACCGAGCCAGTCCACCGCATCGAGCACGGCATGGTGTTCGACCGTCGAACACAGCACCCGCCGCCGGTCCCTCGCCCAGTAGATGCCCTTGACCGCCAGGTTGTCGCTCTCGGTGCCGCCGGAGGTGAACAGGACCTCCGAGGGATGCGCGCCGATGGCGTCGGCGATGTCCTCCCGGGCCTCCTCGACCGCCCGGCGGGCGCGGCGGCCCGAGGCGTGCAGCGATGAGGCGTTGCCGAGAGTGGACAACGCCTCGGTCATCGCGGCGACCGCTTCGGGACGCATCGGGGTGGTGGCCGCATGGTCGAGATATGCCATCACCCAGGAAGCCTAGCCGCTGCTGCCGGCACGTCACGAATCGCGAGCGGCTCTGGATATGAGCAGCGCGCCCAGCACGGCGAGCCCGGACAGGGCCAGATCCAGCGGAATGACGGCCACAAACGAGCCCAGGGCCGCGATCAGCACCCCGCCGAACCCGATGGACACGGACTGTCCGAACATGTCCGACAGTTGTAGTGCCGCCGAATTGAAGCCGCGGTCGTCCTTGCCGGACAGCTCGAGAAGGAGCACAGCGACTCCGGATATGCCGAACCCCATGCCGACTCCGGCGAGCGTCCAGCCGGGCAGGGCCAGCCAGGACGGTCCCAGGGCCGGGCCGAGGAAGGCCACGACGACCATGGCGGCGGCGATCAGCAGGAAACCGATGCGGATCAGGACGGGGCGGGAGAGCTCGGGGTGCCGCCCCTGCCACCAGGCCGCGACGGACCACCCCACCGAGCCGACCGTCAGCGGGAGCCCGGCCAGCGCCGGAGTGAATCCGTGCACCTGGGTCAGGGTCAGCGGCAGATACGCCTCAGCGCCGAAAAAGGCACCGGCCAGCAGGCCACGGGACAGGATCACCACGGGCAGACCGGGGCGCGCGAGCATGGTGCCGCGCGGAAGCAGTCGCCACAGCGCGGGCACCAGCAGGGCCAGCCCCGCCCCGCCGAGCACGAGCGTGAGACCGGAGGGGTGCTCGGCAGCCCAGGTCACCGCGGACATGCCGAGCGCGCCGACCACGGCTGCGGCGGCCATGCCACGGCGGCTCGGGCCGGCTGGCCGGTGGTGGGCCGGCATCCGCCGGACCATCGGAACAAGCGCCAGCCAGCCGAGCAGGACGAACGGCGCCAGCCCGAGGAAAACCCAGCGCCAGCTGAGGTACTGGGCCAGCAGGCCGGCTACGGCCGGACCGACCAGGGAGGGAACGACCCAGGCCGCCGACATGGACCCGATGACCGCTGGCCGGTCCCGCTCCGGGAACACCACCGCGATCAGTACATAGATCGCGACGATCTGCGAGCCACCGCCGAAGCCCTGCAGAACTCTGCCGGCCAGCAGCGCGGGCATTCCGCCCGCGGTGCCGGCGATGACAAGGCCGAGCAGGAACATCAGCGGCGCCACCCACAGCACCGCAGCCGGCCCGATCCGGTCACTGACCCGACCGCCGATGACAGTGCCGACCACCTGTGCCCCGAGCAGCGCGGTGAACGGCCACGAGTAGAGCTGCTGGCCGTGCAAATCCGTCACGATGGTCGGCAACGCGGTGCCGACGCCCATGTCCTCGAACGCGGCCAGCGTGACGAGCAGAATCAGACCAAAGGTGACCCACCGACGCTGCGCGGCCACCGCGTCACTGGTCTCCCCGATTTCCCCGACGACTGTCACCAGTGCAGTCTGCGACCTCCAGTGCGCTGGAGGTCCAGTCCAACCGTGGTGAGGCGGAGCACCATCCGGCGGTCGTCCCCGCCGTGTCGGCCGATGGCCTCAGGTCACACGACCTCCAGTGTGCTGGAGGTCTGGTCGCTTCCACAGCGGTGGCGAATACCGGCCGCTACGCCGAGCTCGGCGGTGACCGCCGACTCAGCGAGCGCGGCGAGCTCTCGGCGAGCGCTGGCACGTCCCGGCGCCAGTTCGGGGAGCACGTGCACCTCGGCCACCAGGCGCCGGATCCGCAGCACGCGGCGGATCGCGCCGACCAGGTTCTCGTGCCCGACGAACGCGGCCGCGGTTGTCGCGGTGCCATCGGCGAGCCGGTAGCGCAGCGCCACCGGGCGTACCGGAACGCCTGCCTCGACAGCAGCCTGGAACAGGGCGGGACGGAATCGCCCCGACGCGACACCGCACCACGTCGTGCCTTCCGGCGTGG
Source organism: Kutzneria sp. (assembly GCA_019239965.1). Lineage (GTDB taxonomy): Bacteria > Actinomycetota > Actinomycetes > Mycobacteriales > Pseudonocardiaceae > Kutzneria. Next base: position 4,734 of record JAFAZC010000171.1, read on the forward strand.
CACCAACGGCACGTCCGGAACGCAGCACGGCGGCCAGCACCGACACCGTCCCCGGCAGCTCGGTCAGCCGTCCACGGTCGATGAACACCGAGCCGACACCGGAAACCAGCCGTCCGATGACCGGCCAGTCCTTGATGTCGCGCTTGGCGACCATGGCTATGGGCTGTATGGCACTGAGCACCAGGGCGTCCAGCCAGGAGACGTGGTTGCTGACGACGAGAACACCGCGCCCCGCAACCGGTTGGAAACACGAGTCCCCATACAGCTGGACCCGGAGCCCGATGGCACGCAGCACGGTGACGAACCACCACCTGGCCACCCGTCTGGTGTTGCCACGTAGAACTGGCCGCAACCCGACGAGAACGAGTCCGAAGAGCACCACGCTCAGCGTGGTGGCCGTCCGAAGGGCCGCCCGTGCCGCTGAGACCTGTTCGACGGGTTCGCTGACACAACCAGGTCCACACGGTGAGACAGGCATCCAGGGATGACATCCGGTGTCGACGACCAGCCTCGACGCACCGGTCCCCTGCGATGGGCCAGCCAGCTCGTTCATACCATCTCCCCGAGGAAGAACTTCAGGTAGCGCTGGTCGACCCGGTCCATCGACAGCAGCACGAACAGGTCCGCAACGCCGAAGTCTGGGTCATGGGCAGGGTGCCCGCACGCCCATGCACCCAATCGGAGGTAACCCCTCAACAAGGGTGGCAGAACGGGGCGCCTGGACGGCTCGGCCGACTCCGTGTCCCACGGGCGCAGCGGGGTGACCCGGAATCCCTCGGGCGCCAGATGTTTGTCCCGCACCTGGCGCCAGACACCGGCGGCGTGGGATCCGCCATCGGCCAGTGGCACCGACGCACACCCTGCCAGCCACTTGTTCCCGGACAGCAGCATGTACCGGGCCAGCCCGGCCCACACCAGGGCGATGACGGCTCCCGACCGGTGTGCGGGATGGACGCAGGATCGGCCGGTCTCTACCAGCGATGGGAGCAGTGGGGACAGCTCGGCGAGGTCGAACTCGGTCTGTGCGTAGAGACCGCCGGCGGTGCGGCCCGGCGGCAGCATCCGGTACGTGCCGACGATCTCCCCGGTGCGGTCCTCCCGCACCACAAGGTGATCACACAGGTCGTCGAACTCGTCGACGTCGTGACCATTTCGGACCGAGCGCAGGTTCGCCCCCATCTCCTCGGCGAAGACCTGGTGACGCAGTCTCTGCGCGGCACGGACCATCGCGTCGTCCCTCGTGACGAGCAGCGAGTACCGAGGAGCATCCACATCAGACTTCGGTGTGCTGACAAGCAGCTGCGGTCTCGTCATGGATATGGTGTAGCGCCGGGGAAAACCGGCGCGGTGACAACTCCGTGACGTGTCGTCGACGTTCGGATGAACCGTCGGCTCAGGTGGATTGAGTGTGCTCAGCCCTTGCGTTTGATCACTTCCGCTGTCAGCTGCGGTGCGACCTTGAACAGGTCGCCGACAACCCCGAAGTCGGCGATCTCGAAGATTGGCGCCTCGGCGTCCTTGTTGACCGCGACGATCGTCTTCGAGGTCTGCATGCCGGCCCGGTGCTGAATCGCCCCCGAGATGCCCAGCGCGATGTAGAGCTGCGGGGACACCGTCTTGCCGGTCTGTCCGACCTGGAACTGGTGCGGGTAGTAGCCGGAGTCGACGGCCGCACGGGAGGCGCCGACGGCGGCGCCGAGTGCGTCGGCGAGCTCCTCGACAACGGCGAAGCTCTCCGCACTGCCCACACCGCGCCCGCCCGATACCACAACGGATGCTTCGGTCAGCTCGGGACGGTCGCCTCCCTTGAGGGGTTCCCGGCCGGTGATCTTGACAGCCGTCGCCGGCTCCGTCCGCGGAACCGCGACGGTCTGTTCGGTGGCGGCGCCGTCTGCCGGCTCGGCCTCGATTCCGCCCGGCCGGACACTGATCACCGGAGTGCCCTTGCCAACCTGTGCGGTGACGGTGAAGGCACCGCCGAACACCGACTGGGTCGCGACCGTCTGCTCGTCGATGTCGACGACATCGACGAGCAGACCGGCACCGATCCGGACCGCCAGCCGACCCGCCACCTCCTTGCCCAGGGCGGTGGCCGCGACGAGCACGGCCGCCGGGTGAACCTGCTCGACCAAAGCGGCGAGCACGTCCACCTGGGGGGTCACCAGGTGGTCGGCGGCATCGTCGGACTCGGCGAGGTAGACCTTGGCGGCGCCGTACGCGGCCAGCGATGACGAAGCCGCCGCGCCGGCACCCGGGGCACCGACGAGCACGGCTGAGGGCTCACCGAGCCGCCGGGCGGCGGTGAGCAGTTCGTGGGTGACCTTCTTGACCTCACCGTCGACGTGGTCGACGAGGACCAATACCTCTGACATGTCGCTTGTCTCCTCCTCGGCGACCACAACAACCGCCTGGAACGTTCAGATCAGCTTCTGGCTGACGAGGTACTCGGCGACCTTGACGCCGCCGTCGCCGTCGTCCTCGACGCGCTGGCCAGCGGTGCGCGGCGGTTTCGGAGCCGCACTGAGCACCGTCGACCACGAGCCCGCGAGGCCGACCTCGTCGGCGCCGATGCCGAGGTCGGCGATGCCCAGGGTGCTGACCGGCTTCTTCTTGGCGGCCATGATGCCCTTGAAGGACGGGTATCTCGGCTCGTTGATCTTCTCGTTCACGCTGACCACGGCGGGCAGACTTGCTTCGACGAAGAACACCCCCTCCTCCGTCTCGCGCTCCACCTTGACCGTGGTGCCGTCGATCTCGACCTTGCGAGCGTGGGTCAGCGCGGGCATCCGCAGCACCTCGGCGACCATGGCGGGCAGTGCGCCGACCCTGCCGTCGGTGGCCTCGTTGCCGGCGAGCACCAGGTCGACGCCGTTGATCGTGCCGACAGCCTTGGCGAGCACCGTGGCGGTGGCGATTGCGTCCGAACCGTGCAACACCTCGTCGCAGACGTGCACCGCCTTGTCGACGCCCATCGAAAGAGCCTTGCGGATCGCGTCGGTCGCCCGTTGCGGGCCGGCGCAGACCACGGTGACCTCACCGCCGTGATCCGCCTGCAGCCGCAGCGCCTCCTCGACGGCGCGCTCGTTGATCTCGTCGAGCACGGCGTCGGCCGACTCGCGGTCCAGCGTGTGGTCGGAGTCGGTGAGCCTTCGCTCCGAGTACGTGTCGGGCACCTGCTTGACCAGGACGACGATGTTCATCGGTCTGCTTCGACCTCCTGTGAACTGGCGCCGGCCGGGCCGCCGGCGTCGGCGGCTCCGCGAGCTGTCAACCGCCGCACATATTACCGACCGGTCGCATCCCGCGAGCGGACCTGTGCGACCCACGGACATGACGATCCTCACGCACCGGCCGCGCAACGTCGCAGCGGGGAGAAACGGTCCCGTTGGCCGACAGACCGGGGCGCCATGATCCAGTTGCCCGTACCTGATTAATCTGGCTCGCCATGACTAGGCGTGTCGCCGTGGTGACCGACTCCACCTCCTGCCTGCCGCGGAAGCTCGCCATGCTCGCGGGCGTGTCCGTGGTCGAGCTGCAACTGCTGGTGGATGACCGCTTCGACAGGGAGACGGGGATACCTGTCGAAGCGCTGGTCACGGCGATGCGGGCACGGCGAGCGGTCGCGACCGCCCCGCCTGACCCCGACGCTTTCCTCGAGGCCTACCAGAAGGCCGCGGACAGTGGAGTGAGCGCCGTCGTCTCGCTGCACATCTCGGCACGGCAGTCACGGACCTGTGAGGTCGCCAGGGAGGTCGCCGCCAAGGTGGAGATACCCGTGCACGTGGTCGATTCCGCCACCACCGGGATGAGTCTTGGTTACGCCGCCCTCGCCGCGGCGCGGGCGGCGCTTCTCAGCGCGAGCGTGGAGCAGGTGATCGAGGCGGCGCACCGCCGCCTCGCCGGCAGTACCGAGCTGATCTACGTGGACACCCTGGAGTACCTCTACCGGGGTGGACGGATCGGTGCGGCCGCCGCGCTCGTCGGTACCGCACTGTCGGTGAAGCCGCTGTTGACCATCGCCAACGGGCAGGTCGCGCCGGTGCAGCGGGTCCTCGGTGCCGACAGGGCGATCGGCATGCTGATAGCCATGGCCGCGCGCCGCGCCGGTCATCGTCGGGTCGACATCGCCGTCGAGCACTTCGGGGCCGCGGCGAGGGCTGCCGAGATGGCGAAGACACTGGGCTCGCGGGTGCACAACCTCAGGGAACTGATGGTCACACCGGCAAGCGCGGTCATCGGTGCCCACCTGGGTCCCGGTGCCCTCGGAATCACCGTGTCGCCGGTGTAGGCGCGGCGTCGGCGGGTGTCACCGTGCTGGGCGGACCGGCTGGGGGACCCACAGCGTGGGCGCGGAAGCGGTCGCGAGCCGTGGCGCCAGCCGGTCCCACGGCACAGGAAGGGCCAGCAGTGCGGCGATCACCTCGGGCAAGGTGTCGACCATCTCCCATACCACCGAGGGCGGTTCGTCAGGAGCGGTTCTGATGCCGAGCACGTTGGTGGCCGAGTAGATTCGCAGCCCGTCCACGTATCCACCCGGCCATGCGCGGAACCCGTCGAGTTCGACCGGCCGGCCGTCGGCTGTGTCGACCGGCAGGAACCGCCATCCGCTGTCCCGCAGAGTGATCAGACCGGCCAGTTCTGGGTACAGCCGGACGGCATCGGCGTCAGACGAGGCAGCCACGGACAGCCCGCCGCGGTGGCCTTGTCGCCGTGGCTGCTGGCGGTTCGTCGGTGTGTGCCGGCGTTCGCTCATACCAGTCGCGCGCGCGGCGGGGCGGTGCGGGCAGAGTCTGGGTCACCAGTTCAGCATTCCCATGGCGCGCTCCACATTCAACGCATAATTTGCATATTGTGTGCATCAGGCCCGGATAGCGGTATCTGATTACGCTTTGGAGTCGCTTGGCTCGACCAATCAGCCGATCCATCGATTGACAATGCAACTTTCATGCGCAGAGCATGCGAGGCAACTCATCGACAGCGGAGACTCCATGAAAATCACGTTCTTGGGCACGACATCCAGCAAAGGACAGTGTCCCACCCTGTACGCCACCGATCGGGGAACCTACATCGCCCAGGGCAAGATCGTTACAGACCCGGAGGCGCTGAAGACGGTTCGTGAGACCTATGCCGGCCTTGGTGACGACGAGACCATGGTGGAGATTCCCGCCGAGCTGTTCCGATTCGCTCCCAAGGCCGCCGAGTGCCCGCTGATCTGATCACGGGTGCCGACCTCGAGCACCTGTTCACCACCTTCCAGCGGACCGCGTGGCGCTGGGAGGCCCAAACCAGTTACCACGAGCCGTATGAACTCGAGCCGTTGCGGCGCTGGCGCGCCGGCGAGCCGGACGACCTCGCCTGGATGACGGACTGGCTCGCTGGCGTTCGCTCCGCCACCAAAGCGGGCCGACAGTTCCAGCGGGTCCGGCTGTATACCGAGCCGCCGACCGAATACCTGCGCTGGCAGGACACCGTCACCCCGGCCAACGTGGCGGCGGGCGAGGACATCCGCGTGATCGTTTCGCGGCGGGCCCGTGAACTCGCGTTGCCAACGCGGGATTTCTGGCTCTTCGACGGTGTGCGGGTCGTCAGCATGGACTTTGACGCGGTGGGTTTCGTCGGCGGCATGATGATCACCGATCCGGGTACGGTTGCTCAGCACCGTGTCTGGTGGAACCGCGCGTGGGAACACGCGGTCCCGTACCAGCGGTACCGCACCCTGGCAACGGCATCGCGAACCGACCCTGGCCCGAGGAGCCCGTGACCGCCACAGACCTGGACCGACGCCGGACGCGGTTCGGCGAACGCCTCCGCCGACTCCGCGAACGTGCCGGTTTCGTCACCGGCACGGCGTTCGCCGCGCGGCTGGGCTGGCAGCAGTCCCGGGTGTCGCGAATCGAGACCGGCGCGCAGTTGGCCACCGACGCCGACCTGATCACCTGGCTGGCCGCCGTCGACGCGCGGGAGCCGATCGCGGCGTCGATGCGGACCGAACTACTGGAGCTGCGCCTGCAGTCGGCGAGCTGGAAACGGCAGCTCCGCACCGGCAACAGGCGGCGCCAGGAGCACGCCGCCAGCATCGAGGACGCCTCGAGCCGTATCCGTGCCTTCGAGACAGCGCTCGTTCCCGGCTTGGTGCAGACAGCGGAGTACGCCGAACACGTATTCGCCACCAACGCCGAGTTCTACCGCTCACCGGCCGACATCGACGAGTCGGTCCGCGTGCGGATGGAACGCCAGCGCGTGCTCTACGACAGGTCGAAGACGATCGAGCTGGTCATGACCGAGGCGGCGCTGCACTACCCGGTGTGCCCGCCCGAAGTGCTTGCCGCGCAACTGGACCGGCTGATCGCCGTGGCCGGTCTCTCCTCGGTCACGTTCGGCATCATTCCGCTGGGCACCCGGCTGCCGGTCGTGCCGATGCACGGATTCTGGATCCTCGACGGCCAGGCCATCATCGAGACCATCGACACCGAGATCACCGTCACTGAGCCGGAGGACGTCGCGCTCTACAGTCGGATGGCCGACGCGATGGTGTCGGTGGCCACCGTCGGAAGCGCGGCACGCACGATCCTGCTCCGCCTGATCGACGAGATCGGCACCCGCTGACCGCCGCTACCGGTTGCCGGCAAGCGCCCAGTGCATCTCATGCAGCTTGGCGACCAGCGACGCCTCGGTGGCGGGCGCGGCGAACACCCAGTTGACGCCGGCGCCGGTGGCCGATGTCCGCGTCATCCACCGCCCTTCGGTCGCGCGCCCCGGCGCGACGTCGACACAGCTCACCGGGGACCGCACCCGTCGCCGACGCCCGAGGTCGTCCCGCACGGCGACATAGAACTGGCTCGCACCGGTTCTCGGCTCGGCCATCAGCGCGTGGAACAGGCTCGCGTCCGCCGACGGCGCCACGAGTGGGGAGAACCCGGCGAACCCTTCGTCGTCCCCAGCGCGTCGCCGGTCGCCACCGATCAGTTCGGCCTCCGGCACGTTCAGGGACCGCCCTCGAGCGGCCGGAACAACCGGCAGCCTCGCGACGACGGCCTCGGCAAGGCGGTCGGGATGTACCGGGC
>JAFAZC010000032.1 GCA_019239965.1 Kutzneria sp.
GACGCTCTTCCGATCTGTCGAGCGGGCTGCGGCCGCGACGGATCCGTCACTCAGCTGCTGGCCGATGACGTCTCCGCGCCTCGGAGGTGTTGCCGTGTGCAAGCGAGGGCCATCGGTCCGCGGCCCACTCCGGCCAGCCCAACCACCCCACTGGCGGGCTGGGGATGTCGCCGCCGCCGAGTTCGGTGGCATCGGGAGTCTGGAACTGCTTGCGCCAGGTGTCGATGTCCGCCGTGCTCATCGGGAATGTCGTGTGCGGTGCGGTTGCCTGGCGGTGGGCGATCCGGACACGTTGGACGTCGAGGTCGATGGGTAGGTAGATGACTTGGCAGGCTGCCCCGGCCGATGTTGCCAGCCAGCGCAGTGCCGACCGTTCGTCGCGGCTCCAGAGCCCGAAGTCGAGCACGACGTTAGTGCCCAGGTGCAGCGCTTGCAGGGCTAATGCGATGAGCCGTCCTTCCAGCAAGTCGCGCTTGCCGTCTGGCTGCGACCCGTCGAACAGGGAGATCATCCACTCGTCTGGGGTCAGCCGCAGCGCGCGGTGCGCCGCGGCGAGCTCTTCGGCCCGGGTGGTCTTTCCGGCGCCGGGGAGCCCGACCATCAGGAGAAGCTTGACGGGTTCGGGCCGTACGTCATGGTTCGGCGTCGCTTTCGCGGTGGCCGCGGCCAGCGTGTCGGCGACAGCGAGGAATGCCTCGGCCGTGCGAGGGAAAGGATCGTGGTGCGTTGGATGGAACTGCTGCGACATGGATTGCTCCTCGGATACGCAGGACGATCCGGCAGCACAACGAGACGCGCGGGTTGGCCGCCGGCGGGGTAGACATTGAGGCCGCGGTTACGGCAACCGCGATACCGCCGTTACGCGACGGAGCGAATCTCCATGCAGGCGAAGCAACCCATCCTGTCACCATAACCGACGGCACCAGCACGGTCCTGCCTACCGGCTAGTTCAGAGGTTCCAGGTCGTCCTCGTTGCCTGTGACGGATCGGCGCATCATTGACCCAACCCGGCAGGCTTTCTCCGCATGTTTTTCGTGTCTAATAACGTAGCGTCAATAACGTAATTTACGAAACAGAAAGGGTCGTGAACGGCAAGGCGACTGGGCTCGACTTCCGATAAGGTTCACTTATCGGAAGTAGGACCGCGCGACACGCGGTGCGTTCAGTAGCGTATATATCGTTGGCGATAACGATAATCGACTACGATATGGCCGTGACCGTGATCGATTCCGAGACGCCGCAGCCCACCAGCACGTGTAACTATCCCGGCTGTACGCGGCCAATAATGCCGAGACGTGGTCCGGGCAGGCCGTCGGAATACTGCGACCTTCCCGGACACGTGCGGTGGCGGGCATGGCGAGAGCGGCAACGACTGAACCAGGAGGAGGAGCGACAGGCCTCGTCCGTCACCGTGACGAATCAAGGTGGGCCTGCAGCCAGCGCTCGACTGAAGGCCGATGAACTTCTTGGCCAATACCGTGTTCTCACCGAGCAGCTGGCCGACACCCTGCACAAGGCCGTCGCCGAAATGGCGTCGCTTGCCGACCCCAGTGTGGCCGAAGCACAGATCCAAGCAGCACAGGCCGAGGCCGCACGACGAATCGCCGAGGCGGAACAAGCCGCGTTGGCGGCTGACCAGCGGCGGCGCGCGGCCGAACAGCGATGCCAACGCGCCGAGGAGGCTGCCGAGGACGCGGCGATCGCCGCGGAACAATCCGAGCATGCTGCCCAGGCCGCCCTGCAGGCGCAGCACCGAGCCGAGGCGGAACTGCAGCAGACACTCGAACGGGCACAGGCCGAACTGACCGCACTGCGGGAGCAGGCCGCTGTCGAGATCGACTCGGTTCGCCAAGACAGCGCCCAGCAAGTCGAACAGGCCCGCACCGAGGCAGCTGAACGTCTGGACCAGGCCAACCGTCGGGCGGCTGAGGAGCTTGAGCGAGTCAGACAGGAAGCCTCCTCGCAGATCGACACGATACGACGCGAGAGCAACGAGCGCCTGGCGGCCGTCACGACCGAACGGGACGACGCCCGGGCGCGGGCTGACCGTGCCGAGATCGCCTGTGGCACGGCGGAGCGGGCCGCTGCCGATACCCGGGCCGAACTCGGCCGGGTGCGCGATGAATTGGCCGCGGTCAGGAACGAGGCCAGCGAACAGCTCGTCCTCTCACGTCAGGAAGCGGCCGCCGCGCGAGCCGAAGCGGCCGCCGTCGTCGACCAGACGCGACGGGCGGCCGAGGAACGGCTTGCCGCGCTTGAGGAGGCCAGAGCGCAGACCTTGGCGAGAGCCGAACGAGCGGAGGCACATCTGGACCGGGTGCTCGCCAGCGCCGAACGGGCCGGGGGAGAGGGCTGACCGCACAGGCTGCTCGAACCGACATGCCCTCATGCCCGGCGGCGGCGCGCCGCCGCCCTGGCCGCCGAGAGGGAACGCGAACTCATCCGCGACCGCACCCTCGACGGACTACACACCGCCGCCGCGGCGGCCCACCACCGTCACCGACGACGTCCTCGCCATCGCCCGCCATCTCGGCGTCGGCCGCTCCACTCTTTACCGCACGCTGAACCCCGCCCACACGTGATCGACCGGCAGCTCACTAGGTCGCGGACTGCACCTCGTACTTAGCGTTGTTTATTCGCTGAAAGCTACGGGCGCGGCCCTGGGAAGAAACCGTGGCCGCCAGCGGGGAGAACAACTGGCCGCCACTGGAGAGAAACCGATGGCCGTTGACACCATTCCGGCTTCCACCCGGGATGTGTCTGTTTCTCATGTTCAGCAACGGGGGTAGGAATCCTCGTGGTCGATGCGTCGGTCGTGGGGGTTGCAATGCAGGAAGAACTCGGCCGCCTGGTAGTAGGCGGAAGCGCGCAGCAGCCCGTCCCGTGTGCTGACGGGGTGGCTTTCTCGGGATTCGGCCTCCAGACGCTGGGCGGTGGACAGCCAGCCGCCGTAGTCGCCGGAGGTGACGCGGGCGGCGGTGGCGATGACTTCACCCACGTCCGAGCCGCCGTAGACGGCCAGGCCGAGATTGCGCAGGGTCTCGAACCAGAACTGCTGATCGTCGTGAAACATCAGCTGCTTCATCGTGTCTCCCGTTCGGCAACTTCGCGGAAGGAGTGCGGTGGCCGGCCGGTGAGGCGCTGGACGGTGTCGGTGGTGCGGTCCTCGGCTCCCTCTGCGATGGCACGGTCCATGCCGGCCAAAATGGCGGCGAATTCCAGCGGCACCTCCGCTGTGAGGCGATCGCGCATTTGCTCGTAGGTCAGGTGGTGGTGGACCACGGGTCGGCCGGTGACCTCGGTGATGATTGTCGCGATGTCGTCGTAGCTGAGCGCCTCCGGTCCGGTGAGGACGAGATCGGTGTTAGGGGCATGTTCGTCGGTCAGAGCGTGGACGGCGACAGCCGCGATGTCCTCGGCGTCGACGAAACCGACCCGGCCGTGGCCAGTGGCTGTGAGGATGGTGCCGTGCTCACGGATGCTGAGGGCGTGGACGTGTGTGCCGGTGAAGTTCTGCATGAACCAGGAGGGCCGCAGAACTGCCCACTGGTTGAACAGGTCGGGCAGGGCCTGGTGCACCGTTCCCACCGCCAGGCCGCCCTCGGGGATGGCCGAGGAGCTCAGCAGCACCGCGCGGTGTACTCCGGCAGCGTGGGCCTGGTGGAGGAACGGCAGCATGACCGACTCCGGGTCGGAGTCGGCCACAGGCGGGATGAGGTAGACGCGGCCAACTCCGTCGAGGACGTCGCCGAAGGTGGCGGGGTCGTACCAGTTGAAGGGGACCGGCTCGGCGCCTGGGACCGGGGTGGCGTGACGGCTGGCGGCTTTGACGCGGTGGCCGGCGGCGATCAGCTGCGCGGCGGTCCGGCTGCCGGTGGTGCCGGTGGCGCCGATGACCAAAGTCGTGTCGGTGCCCAAAATGGTGTCGCCGCGAGTCACCGGGTGCTCCCAGTGAAGTCGGTGCCGGGTTCCTGGACGGCGAGGGGGTTCCAGTAGTCGCGGTAGGAGGCGATGCGCCCGTCCTGAACGGTCACGACGGCGATGTAGCGCATGTCGAAGGGAGCGTCGGTCTCCACCAGGTGGCCCACGCCGCGCATCTCGACCACGATCGTGTCCGGAGCGGTGGTGTCATAGATCTGCACCTCGGGGAAGTCGCGTAGGTCGATGTGGTCCGGGTAGTGGCGCATATACGCGGCGATGGCATCCTTGCCTTCCAGCCGCTCCGGCCAGCCCCGGGGGGCAAAGGGGAACTCCATGAGGCCGTCCTCGGCCCACAGACCGACCCAGGCGGCGATGTTCTTGTCCAGCAGCAGTCGCAGGCTGTGTCGGTACAGATCCGCCGGTGAAGTATGTGCGGGCATGATCCTTCTCTCCGTACAGTAAAATCCGGACCCAAGGTCCGATTCAACAATACGGACCCTGGGTCCGCTTTGCAAAGGGAGGGGGCACGTGCCCGAGCGCAAGCCCCGCAAGGACGCAGCCCGCAACCGGGCGGCCGTCCTTGCCGCCGCTGACACCCTCTTCGCCCGCTGCGAGAGCACCGAGGAGGTCACCATGGCCGACGTCGCGGCAGCGGCTAGCGTCGGCAAAGGAACACTCTTCCGTGCCTTCGGTGACCGCACCGGGCTGATCCGCGCGCTGTACGAGGCAAGGCTCGAGCCGATCGAGGACGCCGTCGAAGCGGGCCCGCCGCCGCTGGGGCCCGCCGCCTCGCCGCTAGATCGCGTACCCGCCCTGCTCGACGCCCTCCTGTGCTTCAAGCTCGACAACCGCCGCCTTGCGCTGGCTCTGGAGGAAACCGGCAGCGCTAGCCCTTACCAGGCAGAGCATTACCAGCGATGGCACGGCCTGCTCCAAGCCATGTTGGAGCAGATTCCCGGCCTCGCCGACAGTGACTTCACCGCCCATGCCCTGCTCGCCGCCACCCGAGCCGACCTCGTCGAACGCCTGGTCGGCCATGAGCGTGTGCGACGCGAGAAAATGCGGGCACAGCTGGCGAGCTTCGCCACCAGAGTCCTGGGCTCTGGCCCGACACAGGGGTTGACCGGCCGAGGACCGATCGAGGATCAGGCGAGTCCCTGATGGGCAGGTCCTCTCACAAACGACCGTCTCCGAGAACAGACTTGCGTGGAGACTGCGCGAGCGCCCTGAAGCCCGGATGTCTTCTCAGAACTCGTTCTCACTCAATCAGCGGGTCAGGGCGGTTCTGAGAAATGTTTGTGACAAGATTCGGAGACGGGAGACGCCGAGAAGACCGCGCTGGCCGATCACCTCACCGCGCACGGGATCGTGCTGGAGATGCTCGCTGGGCCGCTGGCCGGGATCTACGAGCCGTCCGGCACCGGTCGCATCCTTTTCGCGTTCTTCGCTGCGATGGCCGAAACCGACCGCGAGACCATCCGCGAATCCACATTGGAGGGTCTGTACGCGGCTGCCCGCAAGGGACACCACGGCGGACGGCCCCCGGTGATCACCAACGACATGCTGCACACTGTGCTTCGCCGCCGCACGAACGGTGAGTGCGTCGAGGACATTCGACCGGACCTGATCATCCCCACCGGCAAACGCAAAGGGAAGAACCCGAGCCTGGCCAGCATCTACCGGGCGCTGGCTGAACACGAGCAGCGCCAGCGCCATCCCGAGGCCGTCGAGCAGGTCCACGCCGACTTCGCCGCCCTGACCACCGGCGCCTGGCCGCCCGCGAGAGGAACGACATGACCGGCAGGAAACTCACTCCAGCGCAGGTCACGCTGCTGCGGGCTGTGGCCGAGGGCCACGTCGATCGGCTCGGCGCGTGCGCGTACTACGCCACTATCGACGGACGTCAGCGGCAGGTGACCGAACGGGTCCGCACACTGGACGAAGCCGGGCTGGTCAACCCGTTCGGCGTGGCGATCAAGCACGGGAAACCCATGTCGCCGAATGAGCGGTTTCCCGACTATCACCAGGTCACCCTCACGACTGCGGGGCAACATGCCCTCGCCTCAGTGGCGACCTGACCAGCACGTTCAGCCCCCCTCATTGCCCCTTTCGCGCGTATCCCGGCGGCCCCCTACGGGTCTGTTCGCGCTGAACCCCGCCCACACATGATCGACCGTCAGCTCACTAGGTCGCGGACTGCACCTCGTACTTAGCGTTGTTTTTTCGCTGAAAGCTACGGGCGGCCCGGATAAGGGGACGTAGGGCGTGGCCGATTCTGGCGACCGTATCGGGCAGATGGCCGTTGGTCGGGGCCGCGGCGATGAAGCCGTCGACACCGGCAGCGAGGACACGGGTCTGGACTTGGTCGGCCACATCGTCGGGGGTGCCGACATAGTGGGCGGAGACCGCGGCTGCCTTGACCGGGTCGGCGAGCGCGTCCAATCCGCTGGCTTGCATGTACTGGCGGTGCTGCCGGCGAGCAGCGTCCCCGTTCTCGTCGACGAACACGGTTCCGAAGACGCTGGTGGTCAGGGTGTCACGGGCGCGACCGTACTCGGCGCATCGCTGGTCGAGAGCGGCGAGTTTGCTCGGCAACTCGGCGGGCACGGCGAGAATGTCCACGTGTGCAGCATGTCGCGCGGCCAAGGCGAACGTCTTCTTCTCGCCACCACCGCCCACCATGATCGGCAGGTCGTCACGCAGCCGTGGTTCGTTGATCGCATTGTCGGTGCGGTACCAGGTGCCGGTGAAACTGGATCGTCCGGTACGGAGCAGGGCTTCGATGATGTGCAGTGCTTCGGCGAGCCGTTCGAATCGGTGGCCAACCGTTCCGAAGTCGAATCCCAGTTGACGGTGCTCGGGCTCATACCAGCCCGCTCCTATACCGAGTTGGGCCCGACCATTGCTGATCACGTCCAGACTGGTGATCATCTTCGCTAACAGGCCGGGATTGCGGTAGGTGTTGCCGGTCACGATCGCTGTCAGTCCCACGCTGGAGGTGGCCGAGGCCAGTGCCGCCAGCGTCGTGTACGACTCCAGAATCGGGGCCTCGGGCGGCCCCCAGATCGGCAGCTGCGAGAAGTGGTCGATCACACCAACGGTGTCGAAACCGGCGGACTCGGCTTCTCGCGCCTGTGCGACGACGGTGGGAAACAGGTCCTTGACGGGGGTCGAGTAGGCGAAGTTGGGGACGACATAACCCAGCCCTATGCTCATTGTGCGCCTGCGCTCCTGCCATGAACGTGACATTGACCAGCGAGAGCAAAGCAAGAGTGGATCCGACAGAGCAAACAACCGCTCACCCGGCGAGTCACAACCATCTGTTGTGTGACGGCTCGTCTGCTACGCGGAGTCCGGCGCGCTCGAGGCCGATCACCTTGCCCGAATCCCGCTTCCGCAACGCGTCTCACGGCTCCAGACGGCCAGTGCGGCCGCCATGCACGCGGCTCCGACAGCGCACGCCGCACCCCAGCCACCGAGTCGATAGGCGGCGGTCCCACCGGCGGCTCCCATGACACCACCGAGGGTGTACGAGGTCATGTAGACCGACGCGACGCGCGACCGGGCACCCTCGACAAGGTTGTAGACGACACTCATGTTGAGCAGATGGACGCCACCTCGAGCCGTTTCCGCGCCAAGCAGACCGACGATGAGCCACACCGCGCTGTGGTTACCCATCCATGCCGCCCCGTATGACACGAATCCCACCGTGAGTAACGCACCGGTCAGCGAGCGCTGCCACCCGCGATCAGCCAACCGGCCGGTCAGCCTGGCTGCCAGCGCTCCGACACCACTCACCAGCGCGAACAGACCGATTTCGGCTTCGGTGTAACCGAAGGGCGGCGCCGCAAGCAGAAACGCGACCGTTGCCCAGAAAGCACCGAAGGTCGCGAAGACCAGGGCGCCGATGAGCGAGCGCCGCCTGAGTAGCGGTTCGCTCATCGCCAGGTGGAGGGTGGCCCCGAGCTGGGCTCGATAGCCGATCGCCACCTCGGGTGCGGTCGGCGTCATGAACCGGACCACGATCCCCGACAGCACGAGCGACACCGCAGCCGCGGCGAGGAACACCGTCGGCCAGCCGAAGAACTGGCCGACGAGACCGGCGACCGCGCGGGAGAGCAGGATGCCCGAGAGGGACGCGCTGAGCACGGTCGCCACCACCCGACCGCGCTCGTGCTCGGCGGCCAGCGTGGCCGCGTACGGCAAGAGGATCTGCACCACACTGGAGGTGGCCGCGCCAACCACCACACCGGTGGCGAGCAGCACCTCGACCGTGGGCGCGGTGGCGGTCGCCACCAAGGCGACCGCATCCACGCACAGCAGGAGGCAGACCAGTCGCCGTCGGCGGACGATGTCGCCGAGCGGGACAAGCAGGATCAGTCCGAGCGCGTAACCAAGCTGCCCGGTCGCGGTCAGGTTCCCCACCGAGGGGGTCTCCGCGTAGGACAGGGCGATCTGGGGAAGCAGCGGTTGGCAGTAGTAGAGATTCGCGATGGTCACACCGTTGACCACGGCCACCAGCCGGATCAGCTGACGTGGGGTGAGCCGAAGGCTGGCAGCGGTGTCGGTGTCCATGGCGATGACGCTATGTCGACACTGGGCCAGTACTAAGCTCCAATGGTGTGACCGAATACTGGCCCACTTTCGGCGTGGACCTTCACCTGGAGCTGGACATGTCCTCCGGTCGCCGGTCGGGTCTCGAACGGGCGCTGCGGGACGCCGTGCGGTCCGGGCGACTGGCCCCCGAGGTCCGGCTACCCGCGACCCGGGTGCTCGCCGTCGAGCTGGGGCTGTCCAGGGGAACCGTGCGAGCTGCATATGACCAGTTGATCGCCGAGGGTTATCTGGCCGCACGGCCGGGGTCGGGCACGGTCGTGGCCCATCGTCCTCAGCGGCAGCGAGACATCCGGCGACGAGACCGCATGCCGGCCGCCGTCCGGCACGATCTGCGTCCGGGGAGCCCTGATCCGTCGACTTTCCCCACGGCTGCCTGGCTGCGGTCGGCTCGACGAGCACTCAGTGTCGCGCCGGCCGACGCCTATGGCTATGGCGACCCGCGTGGACGGATCGAGCTGCGTACCGCGCTCGCTGAGTACTTGGGGCGCGCCCGTGGCGTGCTCGCGCATCCCGATCTGGTCGTCATCAGCAATGGATACGTGCAGGCGCTCGCCCTGCTCATCAGCGCGCTTGGCGAGACCGGCGCGACCGTGACCGCCATGGAAGACCCCGGCTCGGCCTTCCACCGTGACGTGGTCCGCCGCAACGGTTCCACGATCGTGCCGCTTCCGGTCGACCACCGCGGTGCGCGAACCGATCTGCTCGGCTCCTCGGGCTTTCCGCCGGTGGGAGCCGTGGAGGTCACCCCGGCCCACCAGTATCCAACCGGGGAGACACTGCACCCGACACGTCGACGTGCACTCGCTGAATGGGCTCGCTTCACGGGAGGCCTGGTCATCGAGAACGACTACGATGGCGAGTTCCGCTATGACCGCCAGCCAGTCGGATCGATCCAGGGCACCTGCCCCGAGCACGTGGCCTATCTGGGGACCGTCTCCAAAACCCTTGGCCCGGGGTTACGGATCGGCTGGATGGTCCTGCCGCCGCGACTGGTCGAACCGGTCGTCGAGGCCAAGCGGCACAGCGACCACCACACGGAGACCATCGGCCAGCTGACCCTCGCGGACATGATCACTAGCCACGCGTACGACCGACATGTCCGTGCGTGCCGGTTGCGCTACCGACACCGCCGCGACGTGCTGCTCAGTGATGTCGCAGCGTCGGGTTTCCCCGTGCACGGCATCGCCGCGGGCCTGCACGCTCTGATCAGACTGCCCGCGGGCGGACCAACCGAGTCAGATGTGCTCCGTGTGGCCGAGGAGCATGGCCTGGCCGTCGGATGTCTCGGCACCCGATGGCACGCGCCTGGGGACCATCCACAGGGCCTCGTCGTGGGTTACGGAACACCGCGCGAACATGCCTATCCCGCGGCACTTGACGCGCTCGCACAGGTGTTGCGCGCTGCACGACACGCACACTGAGCCCGTGTTTCGACATGCGGACGAACGGCTGCTACCTATATAACGCGACTAACTGAATGCGGGTTCGGGGGCGTGATGGACGAGGTCTTCAAGGCGTTGGCCGATGTCAGCCGTCGCCGACTGCTCGACAGCCTCAACTCCCACAATGGACAGAGTCTGCGGCAGCTGTGCGGGGGACTGGACATGGCACGGCAGTCGGTCAGCAAGCACCTGGCCGTGTTGATCGCGGCCAACCTTGTCACCACGGTGTGGCGTGGCAGGGAGAAACTGCACTATCTGAACGCCGCACCGATCAACGCCATCGCCGACCGCTGGATCAGCAAGTACGACCGCGATCGCGTGAGCGCGCTCGCCGACCTGACAACGGCCTTGGAGCGAACACCTGTGAGCAGTACCGAGTTCGTCTACACCACCTATATCAACACCACGCCGCAACGGCTCTGGCAGGCGCTGACCGAGCCGGCGTTCACCCGGCGCTACTGGGGAGCCGAACTCAAGTCGGACTGGCGCGTCGGATCCCGGGTGCTGTGGAAGGAAGGGTCCGACGAGGACTACGGCGATCACGGCCAGGTGGTGCTCGAGTCGGACCCGTACCGGCGGCTGTCCTACAGCTGGCACACTTTCCAACCGAGGCACGCCGAGTGCTTCGGTTGGACAGAGGAGGAGTTCGCCCAGCTGCGCGAGGAGAAGATGTCGAAGGTGACCTTCGACATCGAGCCGCATGGCTCGACGGCCGTGCGGCTCACCGTGACACACGACGACTTCGGGCCCGACAGCATGATGCACCGGGCCATCAGTGGTCGGCTCCCCGGCAGTGGTGGTTGGCCGGAACTGCTTGCCAACCTCAAGTCCCTGCTCGAGACCGGCGCTACCCTGCGTGGGTGACTGCTACCACGTCACCGGAAGGGCCTTGACTCCGTAGATGAATGAGGTGGCGCGGAGGGGGACATCCTCCAACGGCACGGCCAAGCGCAGCGCCGGAAACCGTTGCACCAGTGCGGGAAAGGCGATCTGCATCTCCATTCTCGCCAGCGGCGCCCCGAGACAGTGGTGCACTCCGTGTCCGAACGCGACGTGGCGGCTGGGTTCGCGGGTGATGTCGAGGACGTGGGCGCCGTCCATCAGCGCCTTGTCCCGGTTGGCCGACGACAGCGAGCACACGACCGCCTCACCCGCCCTGACGGGTTGGCCACCGATCGTGGTGTCTTCCGTGACGATCCGCAGGACCGGGGTGTGCACGACCGTGAGATAACGCATGAGCTCTTCCACAGCGCGGTCCACACGCTCGGTGTCGGAACGCAGCAGGGCCCACTGGTCGGGATGGCTCAGCAACGCCAGGGTTCCGAGACCAAGCATGTTCGCCGTGGTTTCGTGCCCCGCGATCAGCAGCAGCACGCCGATTCCGACCAGTTCCTCCTCTGACAGGTCCGAGCCGTGTTCACGGATGAGCATGCCCAGGAGGTCCTCGCCGGGGTCGGCACGCTGACTCCGTACCAGCTCGGTCATGTACGCGCGCGCACTGTCGTTCGCGGCCTCTTGTTCGTCCGGTGAGCTCTCGGCGTCCAACATGACGCTTGTGTGCCGCTGGAAATCGAGGCGGTCCGCGTACGGCACGCCGAGCAGTTCACAGATCACCAGCGAGGGCACCGGCAAGGCGAGTGCCTGTACCAGATCGACAGGTCCACCGTGGCTTTGCATGGCGTCCAGGTGCTCGGAGACGATGGCCTCGATGCGGGGCCGCAGGCGGCGCATCCGCCGCACGGTGAACTCGGGGATCAGCAGTCGGCGCAGCCGAGTGTGCTCGGGCGGGTCGGCTTCGATGAACGACCCCGCTGTGGCCGAAGGCCGCTGCGGCTCCATGGCCTCACCCACGTTGGCTACCAGGAAGTCGCGCATTCGCTCGCTGGAGCTGCTGAATCGGGCTGCGTTGCCGAGCACCTCGCGGATGTCGTGGTAGCCGGTGACCAGCCAGGCCGGAACCGACCATGCGTTGAACGGTAACTCGACGAGGCTGACCGGAGCATCGTCCTGGAGTTTCATGAGTTCCTCGACCGGGTCGAACAGGTTCCGTCGCATGTGGACTGGCACTGCTGGCGTCGGGGTCATGGAATCAGTCCTTCCCTGGTCGAATCCCACCGAGGCGGTGCCGCGGGTGAAACGAGCCCGCGACGGCACCGATCCGAGCGTAACAGAAATGAGAGTTGGCTCTCGGTAAGATAGGATCGGCTGATGTCCGACCCCGCGCCGCGCCGCCGTCGGGCCGACGCGGCCCGCAACGTCGAGCACATCGTGCTGGCGGCCCGTGAGCTGTTCGCCGAACAGGGCGCGCGGGCTCAGTTGGGCAGCATCGCCCGGCACGCCGGTGTGGCGGAGGCGACGCTGTACCGTCACTTCGCCAGCAAGGAGGAGCTGATCCACGCGGTCGTGGAGCGGCGGTTTGACGAGGACGTCCAGCCGGTCATTCAGAACGCTTTGCGGGACGCCGATCCCTGGCGTGCGGTGGTCGCGATGCTCGGGGTCGTGCCCACGGTGGCCGAGGTCGAGCAGGGCACCTTCGCCGCGGCCGGGAACCCGGCAATGTTCCTTGGACTCGCCTCTCGATACTTCGAGTCCTTCGCGGTAGTGCTGCGGCGAGCCCAACAGGCCGGGGTGGTGCGTGCCGACCTGACGCCCGAGGATCTGCCGAGGCTGACCACCATGCTCGTTGGAGCGCAGAGTCTCGGTACGGACCCCGATACGATCATGGCGGGGACCGCCTTGTGCGAGGGTCCTTCTGGTGACGGGTGGCGTCGTTACCTCGCCCTGCTACTCGACGCCCTGCGGCCTGCCGCGGCAACGGCGCTGCCGCCGCTACGATGACTGTCGCCGGCTGTACCAGATCATGGCGAGGACCGCGGTGAGGGGAATGACCGTGATGGGGAAGGCGAATCTCAGCTCCACCGCCGCTCCCACGGCCGCCAGTGCCGTCGGGGCGAAGAGGATCGCGATACCGGAGGCCAGCGTGCCGAGTGCGGCGGACCGAGCGGCGGGAAGGGCACGCAACCGGACGAGATGACCGAGGGTGGCGGGATAGAGCCCGGAGATACCGAGCCCGGCGAGCACAAGGCCGGCAGTGACGGATACGGGAGAGTTGGCCACCGAGATGACGATCGTGCCGGCGGCGGCCAGGGCGCAGCCGGACACCACTACGGGTGCCCCGCGGGCGAGCAGCCGCGGTATGCCGGCGCGACCGGTGGCCATCCCGACGAGGAACCCGCTAGCCGCTATGGCCGCCGCACCCGTGGGCAACCCGGTGGTGAGCATCCGCGCGACCGCCCAGAACGTGAAGCAGAACTCGATCGACACGGCGAGTGCCACCGCGGCCCACCGCTGGACGAGCTGCCGCACTGGCAGGGGATGGGTTCGCTGGTCGGGGCCCGAGGCCACTACGGACCGATCGTCCCGCAAGCGTGGGTGCCCGCTCGGCCCGGCGCCGATCGCGAGCGCGAACAGGGGTGGAACCGCGAGCAGAAGCGCCAGGCGCCCGCTCGGGCCAACGGAGTCAAGTCCGCCGATGGCGAGAGGGGCGAGGATTCCGGTCACGCTGGACGCGCCGGTGACCCGCGACAGTGCGGCCGCCACACCGGGCCCGTGCAACAGGGCCGGCGTGACCAGGACCAGGCCAGCCGCACCGACGCCCAGCAGCAGGGCCCCGATGACGGCCAAGGGCGGACTCGCGGCGGTGGCAAGCAGGCTGGCACCGGTACCGGTGACGAAGGTAGCCGTCCGTAACACCGGCCACGAACCGCGCCGCAGGGCTATGGTGCCCACCGCGCCAACCAGGATCAGACCTATCCCGAACGACGACGACATCCAGGCCAGTGATTCCGGCGCGGTGCGCAGATCGCGGGCGAGCAACGCGAGGCAGGCACCCAAGCTGCTCAGTGTGTACCCGAGTGCCGCCTGCGCCGTTCCGACCTGGAGCACCGTCAATCGATCAGTAGCGCGGAAAGTCCCCTGGCTGGAGGCGGTCCTGCTGTGGTCGGTGTCCATGTGTCCTGATCCATCCGTCGTGATGCGGCAGTCCTCGGACAACTAGGCGCGGACGCACCAGGATAAGTGACGGTGTGCCTGTCTCCACCAGCTTTCGCGCCGCCTCCAGACCGCCACATGTCCGGCCTCAGGCTGGAACCGACAAGTGGCCTGCCCCATTGGTGAAGTACTGGCTCCCTGGAATATCCACGTTGGGCGGACAGGTTCACTGTTCACCGTTCTCCGCCGGGCGGCGGCCGCGGAGCGGATCGCGGCCATCCCATCGCGGTCCGTCTGGCACCCTTGCCAGGTGACGGTACTGAAAGTCAGCGCCCGCAACGCACGGTTCCAGCAATGGCGGGCCCTGCTGTCCAATCGGGTCAAGCGGCAGCGCAGCGGCACCTTCCTCGTTCACGGTGTTCGTCCGATCACCCTGGCGGTGGACCGTGGCTGGCCGCTGGAAGCCTTGCTCTACCCGGCCGGCCGCCGGCTGTCGCGCTGGGCGGACGAACTACTGGCTCAGACCACGGCGACCAGAGTCGAGATGGCGCCGGACCTGCTGGCCGATTTGGGAGACAAAACCGAGGACACGCCGGAGCTGGTCGCCGTGGCACGAATGCCGGCCGACCGCCTCGATCACATTCAGGTGGGTGTGGAGTTTCTCGGCGTGGTGTTCGACCGTCCGACCAGTCCGGGCAACCTTGGCACGGTGATGCGCTCGGCCGACGCCTTCGGCGCCGACGGTGTGATCGTCAGTGGACATGCCGCGGACGTCTACGATCCCAAGACGGTGCGAGCCAGCACCGGCTCGCTGTTCACCGTTCCCGTGGTCAGGGCGGAGTCGGCGGCCGCGGTGCTGGAGTGGATTCGCGACAGACGACCCGGTGTGCGGATCGTCGGCACCGACGAGAACGGCACCGAAGACGTGGCCCTGCACGACCTCACCGGCCCGACATTGCTGGTCATCGGCAACGAGACCATGGGAATGAGCTCGCAGTGGCGGCAGGCGTGTGACAGCGTGGTCTGCATCCCCATCGGGGGCGGCGCCAGCTCGCTCAACGCCGCCACCGCCGCGACGGTGGTGCTCTACGAAGCGGTTCGCCAACGCAGGGGATGAGCCGCCGCTGAAGCGTTATTGGCTGGCGGCCACCAGCGGGCGGGGCGATGATGACGTCTTGTGCACGCCAACCTCGATGAGCTGATCGCCGAAGCCGAGGCAGTTGATATCAGTGGCTGGGATTTCTCCTGGTTGCGGGGCCGTGCCACCGAGCAACGCCCGCCCTGGGGTTACCAGCGGCTCATGGGAGAGAAAATCGGCCGGTCAACGATAGCGCTGGACATCCAGACCGGCGGCGGCGAAGTCCTCGCCGGGGTTGCGCAGCGTGCCGCCAGGGGGATGGTCGCCACCGAGTCCTGGCCCCCCAATATCACGCGTGCGCAGGAGAACCTGCGAGCGAAGGGGGTCGTGGTGGTCGCCGACGAGGACCAGCCGCCGTTGCCCTTCGCGGACAACACGTTCGACCTGGTGACCAGCCGCCATCCGGTCAGGACCTACTGGGAGGAGATCACCCGCGTCCTGGCACCGGGCGGCACCTACTTCTCGCAGCAGGTCGGACCGGACAGCGGCCACGAGGTCTATGACTTCTTCCTCGGACCACAGCCGTTGGGGCGGACTGGTCGCGAGCCCGAGCTGGTGCGAGCCGAGGCCGAGCGGGCCGGGCTGGACGTTGTCGACCTGCGGACCGCTGAACTCAGGATGGAGTTCTTCGACGTGGGCGCGATGGTCTACTTTCTGCGCAAGGTGATCTGGTTCGTGGCGGACTTCACCGTCGAGAAGTACCGCGACCGCCTGACGGCCCTACACGAGCAGATTGGCAGGGACGGGCCGTTCGTCGCCTGTTCGCGTCGTTTTCTGATCGAGGCACGCAAGCCGGCGCGCCCCCCATCCAGCCAAGAGTGTCCGTGACATCATCCGCGCTGGATAGGGTGAACGTATGGGGTCGCTTCAGCACGTCGCGGTGTTCACTGGGTCGTCTGTGGGCCATGCGCCGGCCTACGGGGACGCGGCCGAGTCGTTCGGCCGGGATCTCGCCGAGGCCGGTGTCGGCATCGTGTTCGGTGGCGGGCGGGTGGGTCTGATGGGCCGGCTCGCCGACGGCGCTTTGGCCGGCGGGGGACAGGTGCACGGTGTGATGCCGCGATCCCTTGTGGACCGGGAGATAGCGCACAAGGGGCTGACCAAGCTCCAGATCGTCGAGACCATGCACGAACGCAAGGCGGCGATGGCCGCGGCCGCCGACGCCTTCGTCGCGCTGCCCGGCGGGGCCGGCACACTCGAGGAGCTCTTCGAGGCGTGGACCTGGCAACAGCTCGGCCTGCACGACAAACCGGTCGCGCTGCTGGACGTGGACGGGTTCTGGAAGCCGCTGGTGCGGATGGTCGATCACATGGTCTCGACGGGCTTCTTGGCCGGGTCCTTCCGTGACGCGCTGCTCGTCGTGCCGGACGCCGCCGCCCTGCTCGCCGCCGTGGGCGCCTGGCAGCCTCCCAGGCACAAGTGGTCTCGGCCTGAGGCTGGTCGCCTCGGGCCGGCACCGCCCGCGGACGGGTGGCCGCGCCGGTAGTGTCTGGCAGGACGCACCGGGTGCCGGTCCGCGGCAGGGCGGGCGGAGGAGGATGACCGTGACCGATCGGCAGCAGGTGACCACGGTGGGCAGACCGGCGCCCGGTCCGCGTGGCCGCGACGTGGTGCGGCTCGGATTGGTGATCGGTGCGCTCGGTGTGGTGTTCGGTGATATCGGCACCAGCCCGATCTACACGCTGCAGACCGTGTTCGACCCCGCCGACCCGCACCCCGTCCCGGTGACCGCGGACAACGTGTTCGGCGTGGTGTCGCTGGTGTTCTGGTCAGTGATGATCATCGTCACTCTCACCTACGTCGCCTTGGCGATGCGCGCCGACAACGACGGTGAGGGTGGCATCATGGCGCTGATCACGCTGCTGCGGCGGTGGAGCGCCCAGCGGGGCCGTTCGGCCATCACCGTGCTGCTGGCGCTGGGGGTTTTTGGTGCGTCGCTGTTCGTCGGCGACAGCATGATCACCCCGGCCATCTCGGTGCTGTCCGCGGTGGAGGGTCTCAAAGTCGCCGAGCCGTCGCTCGGGGAACTGGTCGTGCCGATCACCGCGGTGATCATCGTTGTGTTGTTCATGGCGCAGCGCAAAGGCACCGCGTCGGTCGGCCGGGTCTTCGGGCCGGTGATGATCGCCTGGTTCGTGACCATCGGCGCCTGCGGGGTTGCCGGCATCGCCGCGCGTCCGGAGATCCTCAAGGCCCTGTCACCGACCTATGCGCTGGACTTCCTCGTCGGGCATTTCGGTACCGCGTTCTTCGCCCTGGCCGCGGTCGTGCTCGCGGTCACCGGCGCCGAGGCGCTCTACGCCGACATGGGTCACTTCGGTCGCCGGCCGATCACCCGGGCCTGGCTGGTGCTGGTGTTCCCCGCCTGCGTGCTCAGCTATCTCGGCCAGGGAGCCCTGATACTGGGTGATCCTGGCAACGTCAGCGGGCCGTTCTTCCTCCTCGCGCCGGCATGGGCACGCCTGCCGCTGGTGCTGCTGGCGACCGCGGCCACGGTGATCGCCTCCCAGGCCGTGATCACCGGCGCGTACTCGGTCGCGGCCCAGGCGGCCCAGCTCGGCTATCTGCCCAGGCTTCGGGTCGCGCACACCTCGGAGTCCGAGATCGGCCAGATCTACGTCCCGTGGGTCAACTGGCTGCTGATGGCCTCGGTGCTGACCCTGGTCTTCGCCTTCCGCAGTTCCGCGGCGCTGGCTTTCGCGTTCGGCATGGCGGTCACCGCGACGATCACCATCACCACCCTGCTGTTCTTCTACGTCGCCCGGTGGCGGTGGGGCACACCGCTGTGGCTGATCGGCCTCGGCGCCACTGTGTTGCTTCTGGTCGATCTGCTGTTCGTCGCGGCCAACCTGACCAAACTCGTCCACGGCGCGTGGCTGCCGCTGCTGATCGGCCTCACCACGTTCACCGTCATGACCACCTGGCAGCGCGGGCGAGAGATCGTCACCGCCGAGCGCGAGCGACGCGAGGGACCGCTGCGCGCTTTCGTGGACCATCTGCACGGCAACAAGACGTCAATCGCCCGTGTCCCCGGCACGGCCGTCTTCCTCAACCGCGGCAAGCGGACCGCACCCCTGGCCCTGCGTGCCAGCGTCGAGCACAACCATGTTCGGCACGAGCACGTCGTGATCGTGTCGATCGAAACCGAAACCGTGCCCCGCGTTCCCGCGGCCGAACGGACAGTGGTCGACCCTCTCGGTGACACCGACGACGGCATCACCCACGTCACGGCACGCTTCGGCTATATGGAGTCCCCGAACGTGCCCGCCGCGCTGCGCACACTCGACTCGACCGAGACCGAAGGCCGGCTGCGACTGGACAAGGCGTCTTACTTCCTGTCGAAGATCGAACTGCGGTGCGGTACCGCCCCGACCATGTCCATCTGGCGCAAGCGGCTGTTCATCGCCACCTCCTACCTCGCCGCCGACGCCGCCGAGCACTTCGCCCTTCCTCGCGATCGCACCGTTGTCATGGGCTCCTACATCGACGTGTGAGCCGCCCACCGCACGGACGGCATGATCAGCAACCGGACAGAAAGTGGTCCAGGACGCGGGCACCGAAACGGAGCCCCTCAACGGGCACCCGTTCGTCCACGCCGTGGGCCATGGAGCGGTAGTCGAACCCTTCGGGCAGCCAGAGCGGGGAGAACCCGTATCCGGGGATGCCCAGCGCGGCGAACGCCTTGGCGTCGGTTCCCCCGCCGAGGCAGTACGGCACGACGACCGCCTCCGGATCCTGCGACCGCACCGCCGCCGCCATCGCGTCGAACCACACAGAGTCCACCGGCGCCTGCACCGGACCCTGGGTGACCAGCGGTTCCCGCTCCACGTCTGGGCCGATCAACTCGTCCAGTACCGCGTCCAGTTCCTCCTGCGTGCCGGGAAGGACCCGCGTATCGATCTCCGCGACGGCGGTGCTCGGAATCACGTTCACCTTGTACCCGGCGCGCAGCACGGTCGGGGTCGTGCTGTTGCGTATCGTCGACTCCACCAGGGCGCCGGCCTTGCCCAGCCGAGCGACCGTGCCATCCACATCGGACAGATCGACGTCGACACCGAGCGCGGCACCGGTGCGGAGCAGGAACTGCTGAACGGCCGGGGTGAGCCGGACCGGCCACTGGTGTTGCGCGATCCGGCTCACCGCCGCGACCACCCGGGTCACCGCGTTCTGGTCGTTGCGGCGTGAGCCGTGGCCGGCGCGGCCCCGTGCGATGAGCCGGATGTGCGATGTTCCGCGTTCGGCGGTGCCGACCGGGTACAGCCGCACGCCGTTGACGTGGTAGGTGTAGCCGCCGGACTCACCGATCGCCGCCGCGCAGTCACCGAACAGGTGCGGATGGTCGGCCACGAGCCACTGCGCGCCGTACTCGCCGCCGTCCTCCTCGTCTGCGACGAAGGCAAGCACGATGTCGCGGCGGGGCCCGCGATTCTCGCGGTGCCAGCGGGAGACGGTGGACACCAGCTCGGCGACCATGTCCTTCATGTCGGTGGCCCCGCGTCCCCACACGAAGCCGTCGCGGACCTCGCCGGACAACGGCGGCACCGACCAGTCGGCCGCGTCAGCCGGCACCACGTCGAGATGGGCGTGCGCCAACAGCGGAGGCAGACTGGGGTCTCTGCCCGTCACCCTGGCGATCACGTTGGTACGCTGGGGCTTGCGTTCCAACAGAACCGGCTCGAGGCCGGCCTCGGTCAGCCGTTCGGCCACGAACTCGGCGGCCGCGCGCTCACCGGCGCCGTCTCCGTTGCCATGGTTTGTGGTGTCGAACCTGATCAGTGTGGAGCACAGCTCGACGACGTCGGTGCGGTCGCTCATCCGTACACCGACTCCACGGCGCCCGACGCGATCGCGGTCACGATCTTGAAGGCCTTCATCGCCTCGGTCATCGACTCCGCGTCGAACCCCACCCGCAGCGGTGACACCTGGTGGACGGTCGGAATGACCGCCGCCGCCGCGGCGAGATGGGTCGCGTCGAATTCGACCTCGATCCGGTGTGGAGCCGGCCTCGGCTCTCTTCTGCCCGCGAGCGCCGTGGCCACCGTCGCCTCGGCCCGGATCAACGCGGCGGTGCGGCTGGGCGGCAGGCAGATCGCCGAGTAGCGGCTGACACACTCTTTCACCGCCGCCTGCCGCGCGTCGGGCGCATAGTCACCGGCGTCAGCGCAGGTGAGGTCGTCGCCGGTGACCAAGAGCAGCGGAACGCCGTGCTCGGCGGCCATGGCGGCGTTGAGCCGGCCCTCGCTGGCATGCACACCGTCCAGCCACACTCCGGTGACCGAGTTGCCCAGATAGGTGTGCGCCAGCACGCCGTCGGAGCCCGCGGCCGTGTGGTAGCCGAGGAAGACCACCCCGTCGACCCCGGTGTCGATGCCCTGCATCATCGACAGTGGCTTGTGCCGGCCGGTGAGCATCCTCGCCCGCTCGTCGAGGTCCTCCAGGAGCAGATTGCGCTGGGAGTCGTGGGCCTCGTTGACCAGGACGTCGGACGCCCCGCCGTCGAACAGGCCGGCGACGCAGGCGTTGACATCGCCGGTGAACATCCGGCGGAAGCGCTGCCACTGCTCCGTTCCTGGCGCCACATCGGCCGGCCAGGTGACCCCTGTGGCGCCTTCCATGTCTGCCGAGATGAGGATTCGCATGGCCGGTACGTTACGGGTCCCGCGGCATGGCCAGGCCGAGTACGTTACGGGGTTGGTACGACCAGTCGACAATTGTTGACACATTGCGGTGCCAGATGGTTACTTCTTGCCAACCATGGAGGGAGTGGGTTGACGTGGGCTTCCGGAGACTCGCCGCCGGCCTGGTAGCCACGGCGTTGGCACTGCTCGGCGCGTCGACCGCGACCGGGGCTGGCGCTCCCACCGCCCACGCCGCCGACCAGAAGGTCCTGCGGGTCGCGGTCACCACCACTGTCGCCTCCCTCAACCCGTTCCTCGCCTCCCACGCGGCCGACACCGAGTTCGGCCGGTTGATGTATGAGTTCCTCACCGCCGACGACCAGAAGGACCAGCACCCCATTGGCGGCCTCGCCGACAAGTGGGACGTGGCCAAGGACAACCTGACCTGGACCTTCCACGTCCGCGACGGGATGACGTGGTCCGACCGCCAGCCGATCACCAGCCGGGACATCGCCTACACCTACAACCTGATGCTGACCAATCCCACGGCCGGCACCGCCAACGGGAACTTCGTCAAGAACTTCGACACGGTCACCGCCCCCGACGAGCACACCGTCGTGATCAAAACCAAGCGTCCACAGGCCACGATGCTGGCACTGGACGTACCGATCGTGCCCGAGCACGTGTGGTCGAAGGTGACCGACATCGGCAAGTACACCAATCTGCAGTTCCCCGTCGTCGGCAGCGGACCGTTCGTGCTCACCGACTACAAGCAGGACCAGTACGCCACGCTCAAGGCCAACCCCACCTTCTTCCGCGGCCGGC
The DNA here is from genome assembly GCA_019239965.1 of Kutzneria sp. Taxonomy (GTDB): domain Bacteria; phylum Actinomycetota; class Actinomycetes; order Mycobacteriales; family Pseudonocardiaceae; genus Kutzneria. The sequence goes on from JAFAZC010000032.1 coordinate 21,552, forward strand.
CGGCCATCGACGAACTGCAGTTCATCCACTACGACAATCCCGACGCGGCCGTCCAGGGCCTACTCAAGGGCGATGTCGACCTGGTGAGCCGGCTGACCCCCGCACAGTTCAACGCGTTGCAGGGCAAGCCGAACATCGCGCTCAACAAGGCACAGGGCCACCGGCTCAACGACCTGCTGATCAATCCCGGCGCGCAGACCAACACCCACGAGCGGATCGGCGACGGCAACCCGGCGCTGGCCGATGTGACACTGCGCCAGGCCATCGCGCAGGCCATCGACGCCAAGACTCTTGTCGACAAGGTCTACGGCGGCTACGCCGAGGTCGGCAGCGGCTACATCCCTCCGGTGTTCAGCCAGTACCACTGGTCGCCACCCGCTGACCAAGAGCGCGGGTTCGACCTCGCCGCGGCCAACAGGACCCTGGACGCGGCCGGCTACCCCAAGGGCACTGACGGCATCCGGGTGGACAAGACCGGCAAGCCGCTCACCCTGCGGCTACTGGGAGACAGCGGTACCGCCACCGACCAGCCCAGTTCGCAGTACGTCAAGAGCTGGCTCGGCCAGATCGGCATCGGCGTCGACGTGCAGATGGTCTCCAGTGACAAGTTCAGCGACGCCGGCGTCGCGGGCCGTTACGACCTCGCCTTCGGCTCGTGGGGCGCCAACCCCGATCCCGATGCGGTGCTTGCGGTGCAGACCTGCGCCAACCTGCCCGACGCCGCCGGTAACGGCAACAGCGAGAACTTCCTGTGCGACCCCGACTACGAGCGGCTCTACGCCGAACAGAGCGCGGAACTGGACACCGCCAAGCGGGCCGAGATCGTCAAACAGATGCAGGCGCGACTGTACGAACTGGACACCTCCGTCATCACCGCCTACCCCAACCAGCTGGAGGCCTACCGCTCCGACCACGTCACCGGCTTTGGCCTGCAACCCGATCCGGGCGGGGTGATCACCCAGCAGAACGGCTACTGGGGCTACTACTATGCCAAGCCCGCGGCCGCGGCCGAGCAGTCCGCGGGAGCCGGCCTCGGCCTGCTTATCGGGATCGCCGTCGCGGTCGTGCTGGTCGCGGGCGCCGCGCTGCTGGTCGTGCGGCGTCGCAGGGTGAACGCGGACGAACGCGAGTGATTGGGCCCGTGAGCACCGCGCTGGCCCCCGACCTCGCCCCGCCCACCACACCAGGTGGGCGGGGCGGCGGCACCGTCCGCCATCTGGCCACCAAACTCGGTGGCGCGGTGGTGAGCCTGCTGATGGTGATCGTGCTCGGCTTCTTCCTGTTCCGGGTGCTGCCGGGTGACCCGGTCAAGACCATCACCCGTGGCGCTCCGGTCGGGCCACAGCAGCTGGCGGCACTGCGCCACGAACTCGGCCTCGACAAGCCGATCGCGGCGCAGTTCGTCGATTACCTGGCCCAGCTCGCCCGCGGTGACCTCGGCGAGTCCTACCAGTTCCGGGTGCCGGTCAGCACACTGATCGGTGAGCGGATCGGTCCGACGGTGCTGCTGGTCGGTGTGGCCACCGCGCTGGCGATCCTCGTGGGACTGTGGCTGGGCACCAGGGCGGCGTGGCGGCGCGGCAGCCGGTTCGACCGGATATCCACCGGGGTGGCGCTGCTGCTGTGGTCGGCCCCGACGTTCTGGCTTGGCCTGGTTCTGCTGACGGTCACCGGCAACCTGTTTCCCAGCCAAGGGCTGATCAACCCCAACACGCCAGCCGGTTTCCTTCCGCAGACCCTGGATCTGCTGCACCACCTGACCCTGCCGTGCCTGACCCTTGTCGCGGTGCTCTACGCGCAGTACCTGCTCGTGATGCGGTCCTCGCTGCTGGAGGAGATGAACGCCGACTATCTCGTCACGGCCAAGGCCAAGGGCCTGCGCGATGACCTGGTGCGCCGCCGGCACGCGGTTCCCAACGCGATGCTGCCGACCGTGACGCTGATCTTCCTCAATCTCGGTCTCGTGGTGTCCGGAGCCGTCACCGTCGAGACCGTGTTCTCCTGGCCCGGTCTCGGACTGCTGACCTACCAGGCGCTGCAGGGACCCGACCTTCCGCTGCTGCAAGGGCTGTTCGTGGTGCTCGCCGGAGCGGTTCTGGTGATGAACCTGATCGCCGAGCTGCTGTACCAGGTCATCGATCCCAGGGTGCGTGCGACATGAGCACACCAAGCCCGACCGCCATCGCCTGGCAGCGTCGCCGCGCGGCCGTCGGACGGGTGTGGCAGGAGTTCCTGTCCGACCGCGGCGGGCTGTTCGGACTGGCGGCACTGTCGCTGATCGTGGCACTGGCCGTGTTCGCTCCACTGCTGTCAGACGCCTCGGGTCTGGATCCCACCCACGCCACCGGCCGGCCACTGGAAGCGCCCAGCGGACACTTCCTGCTCGGCACCGACAACCTCGGCCGTTCCGTACTGCTGCAGGTGTGGTGGGGTGCCCGGATCTCCCTGCTGGTCGGCGTGCTGGCCACGCTGGTGTCGGTCGGGATCGGCACCCTGGTCGGCGTCGCCGCCGCGCACTTCGGCGGCTGGACCTCGGCGGTGCTGATGCGGTTCACCGACTTCTTCCTGGTGCTGCCGTCGCTGGTGCTGGCCATCGCGCTGTCCACCGTGCTCAACCGGGGAATCTTCGCCATCGTCCTCGCGGTCGGCGTCACGTCCTGGCCGAGCACGGCACGCCTGGTTCGAGCACAGACGCTGGCGGTGGAGTCCCGCCCCTACATCGAACGCGCCTGGGCACTGGGGGCAGGACACGTCCACGTCATCATCCGACACGTGTTGCCCGCGGTTGCCGCGCTCGTCTTCGCCAACACCACGCTGACCGTGGCGAACTCGATCATCGCCGAGTCCACGCTGTCGTTTCTCGGCCTCGGCGACCCCAACGCCGCGTCGTGGGGCGAGATGCTCAACGCCGCGTTGGGCAGTGGCGCCGTGACCTACGGGGCGTGGTGGTACCTGCTACCGCCGGGACTGGCGATCGCCTTGGTGGTACTGGCGTTCATGCTGGCCGGGCGGGCGCTGGAAACCGTGCTCAACCCGCGACTGAGGGAGCGCTAGTGGGCGAGCCCTTGTTGGAACTGCGCGACATGACCGTGACCTACCACACCGGCCGCGGCCCGGTGCCGGCCGTACGCGGCGTCGACCTCGTGGTGGACACGGGACAGACAGTGGGACTCGCCGGCGAGTCCGGGTGCGGCAAGTCCACGGTGGCCCTTGCCGTGCTGCGGCTGCTGCCGACAACCGCGCGACTGGGCGGCAAGGTGTTGCTCAACGGCGAGGACGTCGTGGCGATGAAGTGGGGACGACTGCGGGCGGTGCGGTGGGCGAGCGCCTCGGTGGTGTTCCAGGGCGCCATGCACGCGCTCAATCCCGTGCGGCCGGTGGGGGAGCAACTGGCCGAGCCCATCCTGCTGCACGGCGGCGCGGGCGCGAACACCGTGTCCAGCAGGGTCGGCGACCTGCTCGAGCAGGTCGGCCTTCCCGCGCGCCGCGCGCGGGCGTATCCGCACGAACTGTCCGGTGGCCAGCGGCAGCGGGTGATGATCGCGATGGCGCTGGCCTGCGATCCCCAGCTGATCATCGCCGACGAACCCACGACCGCGCTGGACGTGATGGTGCAGGCACAGGTTCTCGACCTGGTGTCGAGGTTGGTCTCCGAGCTGGGCATCGGCCTGATGATGATCAGCCACGATCTGTCGGTGCTCGCCTCGACCTGTCAGCGGCTCGCGGTGATGTACGCAGGCCGGATCATCGAGCAGGGGCCGGCGCGTCAGGTGTTGCAGGCTCCCGCCCACCCCTACACCAAGGCTCTGTCCGCGGCGTTTCCGACCATCGGTGACCCCGAGTCCCGGTTGGCCCCACGCGGACTGCCCGGCGATCCGCCCGACCCCAGCGCCCTGCCGCCCGGATGCCCCTTCCATCCACGCTGCCCGTCCGCGTTCGCCGACTGTGTCGACACCGATGTCGCTCTGCGTCCGGTCGACACCGGGCGATCGGCCGCATGCCTGCTGGAGGTGCGACCGTGACCGCGCTGCTGCGGGCCGACCAGCTGACAGTGCGCTACCACACCCGTGGTGGCAGCGCCGCGCGCGCCATCGACGGGGTCAACCTGGACATCACGGCCGGTGAGATCATCGCACTCGTCGGGGAATCCGGCTGCGGCAAGACGACGCTCGCGCGCACCCTGCTCGGACTGCAGCGACCCACATCCGGCACGGTGCTGTACGAGGGCAAGCCGCTGGCCACGTCCGTTCGCGGTCTGCGTGAGTACCGGCGCAAGGCACAGTTAGTGTTGCAGGATCCGACCGGCGCGCTGAACCCGCGGCACACCGTCTACGAGGCGGTCGCCGAGGGATTGCGCATCCACCGGGTGCCCGGCGATGAGCGCGAGCTGGTCACCGAAGCGCTGTCCCGCGCCGGTCTGCGGCCGCCGGAGCGGTTCTTCGGCATGGTCCCGCACGAACTGTCCGGCGGCCAGCGGCAGCGCGTGGTGATCGCTGGCGCGCTCGCGCTGCGTCCCAGCGTACTGATCGCCGACGAGCCGGTGGCCTCCCTGGACGCCTCGGTCCGCGGCGAGATCCTGGCCCTGTTGCTGAGACTGCGTGACGAGCTGGGCCTTGCCGCGCTTGTCGTCACCCATGACCTCGGCCTGGCGTGGAACATCGCTGATCGGGTCGCGGTGATGTACCTCGGCAGGATAGTGGAGATCGGCCCGGTGGAGCAGGTGCTCACCGCACCGCAACACCCCTACACGCGGGCGCTGTTGTCAGTGCTGCCCGAGTCCGGGCGGCCAGCGGTGGTGCTGACGGGGGAGACGCCTGATCCCACATGCGTCCCCGCGGGCTGCCGGTTCCATCCGCGCTGCCCACTGCTGGCGTCCGGAGTGGATGACGAGACCGGGCGACGGTGCCGGTCGGTCGACCTTCCCGTACTCGACGGCGACCACCGTTCGGCGGTGGCCTGCCACGCGGTGGGCGGCTGAGTCGGTTCGGTCCAACGGACGCCCCGTGGTGGCGTCCACGTGGTCGGGCACGGTGTCGTGCCGGTCCCCGACACTGGAGGTGCCGGTCGGCTCGAACATGAGAATCGACGCCCCGTCGACCGAGAACGGCTTGTGCTCGGTGCCACGGGGAACCACGAAGACCGCCCCCTTGCGCAGCGTCCGTTCGCTCGCCTTCCTCGCGCAGCGCGATGGTCAGCGGTGCCGGATCAGGTGTTCAGCGTGTCCCGTGGCGAAACGCCGTAGGCGGCACGGTAGTGGGTGGCGAAGCGGCCGGGGTTGGCGAAGCCCCAGCGGGCGGCTATACCGGTGACGGTCGCGCCGCTGGTGGGGTCCGCGGCCATGAGGGCGCGGTGGGCGCAATCGAGACGGACACGGCGCAGGTAGGCCATCGGGGTCGTGCCGAGATGGCGGCGGAAGGCGAGCTGGACGGCGCGGGTGGTCACGTAGGCGGCACGGGCGATATCGGCGACGCTGATGTCGAGGTGGGCGTCGGTTTCGATGTAGCTGATCGCCCTGCGCAGGGTGTCCGGATGGGCGTCGATGCGGTCGGCGACATGGGTCACCCCCACCGCGTCGTTCGGAAAGGTCGTCAGAATGGTCGCGGCCAGCATCCGGCTCGTGGCCCCCACCAACAAGGGACTGTGCGCCGCCTCCGGATTGTCGAACACCGAGTTGGCGGCGAACGAGATCGTGCTGACCAGATGGCGCGCCGCGGCCGGACTCACCGGATCGTGCCCGGTGAACCGTGGCGGCCTCTCGCCCCCCGTCACCGCCACGAGGTCATCAGGGCCCACGTCGGTCAGCTCCATGGCCAACCTGTTCAGCCGCGCACCATAGGGCCCGTTCGGCTCAGCGGCGAGGAACACCTCTCCCACCCCGTAGGTACGGCTCTTTGCGCCGCCGCGGTGTTCGATCGTGCCGCGCTGGACGCGCACGATGAGCAGATTACCCAGCGGCCGCGCCTCGATATCGAACACCATCGAGTTCGTAATCTGGGAAACCCGGAAACGTCCCGCGTCGCGGACAGTGTGCCGCATCCAGAAGTCGTCTTGATCGCTGGCGACATGCAGGTCCATGTCGCCATAGGCATGCAGCAGGTACTCATGTGCCTCATCGATATCTGCCGTGGCGAACTCCACCGTCGACACGGCACCTGCCCGGTCGGGCATGATCTACCTCACTTGTCACATGTGCAGAGTCCGGTCGGGCAGCACACCGAATTGCTCGCGATAGCAGGACTCAAACCGTTTCGATCGCGCGAAACCCCACCGGGCGGCAACCTCGCCGACGGTGGCACCGGTTGTCGGATCGGCGGCTCGCAGATCGCGGTGTGCGCGGTCCAGCCGGACACGCCGCAGATAACCCGTCGGCGTCGTCTCGTAGGTGCGCCGGAAAGCCATTTGCAGTGCGCGCACCGAGACACCGGTCGCCTGCGCGATATCGGTGACCGTGATCGGGCGTGCGGCGTTGGCCTCGATAAACGCCGTGGCACGCCGTATCGTGGCCGCACCGACACGACCAGAGCCCGCCAGGGAAGTAGCTGTCATCATGGTGTTCGGGAACACGGCGAGAGCCGTCGCCGCGACCAACTCGGTGAGCTGCGTTTCGATCAGCGGGTTGGCCAACACCGAATTGTCCGCCTCCAGTTCGCGATGGACGAAACCGGTAAGGCTACGCCACTGCCGCGCCATCGATGCCGATACCGGCATCACGCCCTCGAAATGCGGCACCGCGGTATCAACGCCGAGCTGCGCGCGCACCACTCGCTCCAGGAGAGACATAGGCACGCGGATTACCGCGACGTCGATATCGCTCCAGTTCACGCTGCGGTCCGTCTCGGTCGGATAGCGGCTGACGTCACCGGCGCGACATCGCGTGTGGCTTTGGCCGGACGACGACTCGAACGTTCCGCCGAGCACGGTAGCGGCCATGAATGTGTCGAATGGGTGCATCATCGCCCTGGTCGCCATGGTATGTCTCATCCTGTCAGCACCCAGATCACCGACGGTCAGCGACCGAATACGAAAGGCGAATCCGGTCGGGTCACCGGAGAATGCCATCGACCGCTCACCCGCGTAGATCCGGTTGATAACCTCGTGGGCGATGTCCGGATCGTGTGTTTCCAGGTCGAAAACATCGACAGACACGGCGGCTCCCCTGGCTGCCTCATCAGCAGCTGTCGTGCGGCGGCCCGGACCGAGGGAAGCGCGAGGTGCACATCGGCGTGGGGTGGACAACAACGCGAACCCGTTCACCGATCTCCAGCAGGTCCACCATCCGGCGCACGATCCCCTCGGCCGACACCCACAGGCAGGTGGACACGCCGCGCTCGGCACACTGGTTGGTGACGTCGAGCACGAGGTCCATCCCGGCCGCGGAACAAAATCGCAGTTGCCTCAGGTCGAGCACGACCATCGGTGGTGGTAAGACGAACGCCGCGGTGAGCAGGGTCATCATCTCGGCAGCGCACGGCGAGACGGTTGCCATGTCCAGCTCGCCGCACAACGCCAGAATGAATGCCTGCGGTGTCCGCATCGGCGCGATACCGACCGCCTCCACCATGGTCACACAGCCTCCACTGGCAGTCTCGGCTGTCGCCGGTCATCTCATCGTTGGACTACCGGCAAGCCTTGTCCAAGTTCAGATTCGCTTGCCCACCATGTCAGGCGCGGAGAAAAACTGGCAATCCACCCGAACGAATCGCAGTCACGTCGACAAGCCGGAAAACGAAGACCTCCGATGGTGGGAGCGCGCCCTTGCCCAACGTCAGGTCGCCGTCGCCGCGGAACGTCGCGCCAGGAACAGGGTGTGCCCGCTGGCGCCTTCCGGCACGAAGTCCTCGACGTGAATGGACAGTCCGGCACGCGTGATCCATGACCGGTAGGTCGCGGTGTCGACATGGCTCCACCACATCGGGGCATCGACACCGAGCCAGTTGTCCTCGGTGCCGGTCCAGGCTTGGTGTCCGGTGGTAGCCAGGAACCATCCGCCGGGGCGCAGCCAGCCGGCGATCCGCGCCAGGAGCACAGGCTGCTCCCCAAGTGGCAGATGGATCAGCGCGTACAGGCAGACCACCGCGTCGAAGGACGCCACGGGAAAGTCCACAGTGGTCGCGTCCGCCCTGATGAAGGTGGCATCAGGAACCAGTTGGCGTGCGCGGCGAATCTGGACCTCGCTGATGTCGACTCCGGTGACCGCATAGCCAGCGCTGGCGAGGGATCGCGCCAGCGGGACGCCGCAGCCGCAACCAAGGTCGAGAACAGTGCCATTGGACCGAACGCGCTGCCGCAGCGTATCGATCCAGGGTGCGTACTGACCGTCAGGGGCGTCGTCCGCGCGGTAGCGGTGCGACACGGTGTCGTAGCCGCGGCGTACGACGTCCTTCGGGTCCATAGCCGCCACGAACACACAGGTTAGGGCACTTCTCGGCGCCCGCCGAGTGATTTTCCGACCCGGCCGATCGCATGGCGCGCTGCCGTGCGATCACATAACACTATGGTCACACCGCATCGGCTATGGTGCGGTATCGATCCGACCGCACCACCTGCAACAGACCACTTGCCAGGAGGGGCACCGGTCCTTCTGACGGTTCACTCCCGGTCGGAAGGAGCATATCGACATGGCGGACGACCTCGCCCGCGCGGCCGAGACGCTGTCGACTAGAACCGAGTTGGTCACGGTCGGCGTCGAACACCACAGGGACGGCGTAATCGTCCATGTCGCCGGGGAGGTGGACATGGCCAGCGCCCCGGCTGTGTCCCAGACGTTCGACCGGGTGATCAGTGCCGACCCCGGCGCGGTCGTGCTCGACCTCACGCAGGTCGATTTCCTCAGCTCCTCGGGGCTACAGATGCTGACCGACATGCGCCAGGATGCCAGCACCAACCACGTTCCTCTGTGGCTGGTCGCACAGGGTCGGGCCGTCCTGCGTCCGATGGAGATCACGGGCATCCTCGACGGCTTCAGCGTGCTGCCGTCCGTGGCCGCCGCGTTGGCCACCGTCGCGGACATCCCTGCTCAGGTTGGCGACACGTGGCCGGAGAGCGGGGATCGGGAGACGCTGTCCGGCACGAATCCGGAGAGCAAGGTCCGCCCTTGAGACAACGGGACCAGGGGATCGCCTGCTGCGTCTGACCGTCGCAGGTGCGGTTCACCAGAAGGGGAATCCACTGCGGCCGCGGACACCCTTCGGTATATCGGTCGTATGAGGATCGCACCACCAGCCGCGTACGACGACATCGCCGACTGGTACGAAGGGGAGTTTCTCGCCCAGTCGGCGTCGGCACACCGTGACCCCATCGGGGTCGGCCGGGCACTGCACGACCTCCTCGGTATCGGTGCCGGCACCTGCCTGGAAATCGGGTGCGGCACTGGCGTCCATGCCGCACAGGTTCGGCAGCTCGGCTGGACGCCGGTCGGCGTCGACCTCTCCTCCGGGATGCTGCGGCACGCCCGAGGTCGCCTTCCTCTCGCTCGGGCCGACGCCGAACGGTTGCCGGTCCGGGACGGCTCGGTGCCCGCCGTCGTCGCGGCGATGGTGCACACCGACATGCCCGACTATTCGGCTGTGCTGCGCGAGGTGGCGCGGATCCTGTGTCCCGGCGGGATATTCGTCCACATTGGCGTGCATCCCTGCTTCTGCGGTGGCTTCGCCGACCGTACCGACCTGGCGGCCGTGGTGATCGGCCCCGGTTACCGTGACATCGGATGGACGACGAAGTCGTGGACGGCCAATGGGCTGCGCGACAAGGTGGGCGCGACACACCGCCCGCTGCCGGATCTGATGAACGCCTTCCTCGACGCCGGACTCGTGATCGACCGACTGGCCGAGGGTGGCGAACCGACTCCAGCGGTTCTTGCCCTCAGAGCCCGCAAGCCGCGATGAGATGGCCGCATCACCAGCCGGCTTCCACGCGTACCGCCGATGAACACAGTGCCCGAACGGTCTCGACGGCGCTTTCCAGCTGTGGTGGCTCCGCCCGTATCCCGGCGATGATCTGATCGGCCTCCTGAAGGCCGGCTCGGGCAAGCAGCGTCTTCTCGTTGGTGACCCATTCGCCCCGCGCCGCGAGTACAGCGTGTGCGGCCTGCGTGCAGGCCTGCGCCAGTAGCCCGACGCACTGCGCGAGCCGACCGTGGGCGGCGTGGTTCACCCGGGCATAGGTGAAGACCATGTCGGCGTTGGCCCACCAGACCTTCGGCGCGTTCTCCCGCAACGCCGCCGGATAGCTCGGGCGTGGCAGCTGCCCGCGTAGCACCTGGTTGATGGCCAGCTCGCCGACCACCAGATACGACGGAATGCCGGCGAGGTGAAACAGCAGCGGCTCGATGTGGAAACGCCCCTGCCTGGCTTCGGCGAGTTCGCGCTCAACGGTGTCGAGATCCCGGTAGTGCACGTCGACGTGACGGCTTTCGATACGAAGCCACGCACCGCCGTTGAACACCCCGCCGCCCCAGCCACCGATCTCGGAGACCTCGCCGGACCAGCCGATCCCGCGCAGCGCCGCCGGATCGAACTCGCCGCGGTAGTAGATGGCCAGATCCCAGTCGCTGTCGTCGCGCTGCGTGCCCTGCGCCCGGGAACCGCCGAGACAAACCGCCCGGACTGTCGGAAGCGCGGCAAGGCGGTCGGCGACCCGATCGAGGAAGCCGTCCTGATCGGGCACGTCAGCACTGTGCATCCGGTGATCCTGCCACCAAACGGATCGCCTCGGTTTCCAGCTCATCAGCTCGTCGGTGACGGTCGTGGCGCCGTGACGTTGTCGACATACCGACTGGTCGGTATCATGGTAGCGTGCTGGACATCCCCGATGCGGCCGCGCGCAGTGTCGACGCGGTCGTCTTCGACTACGGCGGAGTCCTGACCACGGCGCTACCTCCGGTGACCGCGCGCTGGCTTTCAGCGGACAACATCGACCCGGCCAGCTTCCACTCGACCATGCGTCGCTGGCTCGGACGTGACGCAGCCCGAGACAACCCGGTCCACCTGCTGGAGACAGGTCGGCTCGCACTCAGCGAGTTCGAGCACCGGCTGGCCGCCGCCCTTGTCACGCTGGACGGTGCTCCAGTGCGTGCCGAAGGGCTCGTAGACCGGTTGTTCGCCGGCATGCGACACGATCCGGTCATGGTGGATCTGCTGCGGACGGCCCGCGCAGCCGGCCTGCACACCGCACTGCTGTCCAACAGCTGGGGCAACGACTACCCACGGGCATTGCTCGACGAGCTGTGCGACATCGTGGTGATCAGCGGCGAGATAGGCCTGCGAAAACCGGACCCGGCGATCTACCGACACCTGCTCAACCAGCTCGGCCTTCCGCCCGGCCGCTGCGTGTTCGTCGACGACTTCCCGGTCAACGTCCGAGGCGCCGAGGCCGTCGGCATGCGGGCGATCCACCACGTCAATCCGGTGACCACCAGAACGGCTCTTCACGAGCTCATCGTCGGGGGAGCGCGACCATGACCGATCCACCCGGCCTCAGCCTGGAGAAACTGACCCAGTACCTGGACACCGTCCGACCCGGTCTGCGCACCGGCCGGCTGACCGCCGACCTCATTCCCGGTGGCCGGTCCAACCTTACCTACCGGCTCACCGACGGCACCACACAGTGGGTGCTGCGCCGACCACCGCTGGACCACGTGCTGGCCACCGCACACGACATGTCTCGCGAGTACCGGGTTATCAACGCGCTGGCGCCCACCGCCGTGCCCGTGCCGGCCACCGAACTGCTGTGCACCGACACCGCCGTGATCGGCGTGCCGTTCTACCTGATGGATCGGGTCGCGGGCAGCGCGATGCGCTCACAGGCCGACACCTCGGTCCTGTCGGCCGACCAGGCGACGCGCGTGGCCCACCTCCTCGTCGACGTGCTCGCCGATCTACACGACGTGGTACCCGAGACGGTCGGGCTCGGCGATCTCGGCCAGCCGACCGGATTCATGGCACGCCAGGTGGCACGCTGGCGCAAGCAGCTGAACGCCTCGCGCAGCCGTGACCTGCCCGGCATCGACCACCTGCATGACCGGTTGGCCGCGTCGGTGCCACACTCCAGCAGGACCTCGATCGTGCACGGCGACTACAAGCTCGACAACGTCCTGGTCACCACTGACCCACTCGGCATCAGTGCGGTGCTGGACTGGGAGATGGCCACACTCGGCGATCCGCTCGCCGACCTCGGCCTGCTCGTCGCCTACTGGCAGGGCGTCGGCCGCGAGGACGATCCGATCACCGGCGGCGTGACCCGCACCCCGGGCTTCCCCCCGATCAGTACCCTGATCGCTCGCTACGCCCAGCGCACCGGTGCCGACCTCAGCCACCTCGGCTGGTATGTGGCCTTCGCCTACTTCAAGGTGGCCGTGATCCTCGAGGGCATCCACTACCGGTTCGCCCGGGGCGGCACGGTGGGTACCGGCTTCGACCAGATCGGCGGACTGGTGCTCCCGCTCGTCGAACGCGGCATCGCCGCCGTCAACGCCCTGCCAGCCGCTGACCAGGAGCAGTAGTGGACTTCGCCTACGACGAACGCACCGTCGACCTCATCGGCCGGCTCACCGAGTTCATGGACACCCACGTGTATCCGGCCGAGGCCGCCTACACCGAGTACGTGCTGGACAACCCGCACTCCTGGGAACCGCCGCCGCTGATGGCAGAACTCAAGGCCGCGGCCCGCGCACGCGGCCTGTGGAATCTGTTCCTGCCCGACGCCCGGTTCGGTGCCGGCCTGACCAACCTGCAGTACGCCCCGCTGGCCGAGATCACCGGAAGGAGCCCGGCGATCGCACCCGAGGCGGTCAACTGCGCGGCGCCGGACACCGGCAACATGGAGGTGCTGGCGATGTTCGGCACCCCGGCGCAGCAGCAACGGTGGCTCGAACCGCTGCTCGCCGGCGAGATCCGGTCGGCCTTCTGCATGACAGAGCCGGACGTCGCCTCCTCCGACGCGACCAACATCGCCACCCGCATCGACCGCGACGGCGACAGCTATGTCATCAACGGCCGCAAGTGGTTCGCCTCCGGCGCGATGAGCACGCGCGCCACGATCCTCATCGTGATGGGGCAGACCGATCCCACCGCCGACCGGCACCGCAGGCAGAGCCAGGTCCTCGTGCCGCGAGACACTCCCGGTGTCACCGTGCGCAGGGGCATGCGGGTGTTTGGTTTCACCGACGGCGCGCACGGCGGGCACGCCGAGATCGACTTCACCGGCGTGCGGGTGCCGGTGTCCAACGTGATCGCCGGCGAGGGCGAGGGCTTCGCGATCGCCCAGGCACGCCTCGGCCCCGGCCGGATTCACCACTGCATGCGCCTGATCGGCATGGCCGAACGAGCCGTGGAGCTGATGTGTCGTCGGGTGGCCGGCCGGGTGGCCTTCGGAAAGCCCCTGGCCGACCAGGGCGTCGTGCGGGAGTGGATCGCCGAATCCCGCGTCCGCATCGAGCAGGCTCGGCTGCTGGTGCTCAAGACCGCATGGCTGATGGACACCGTCGGCAACAAGGGCGCACACACCGAAATCCAGGCCATCAAGATCGTGACGCCGGCGATGGCCGAATGGGTCATCGATCGCGCCATCCAGGCCCATGGCGGCGGCGGTGTCAGTCAGGACTTCCCCCTGACAACACTGTGGATACACGCCAGAACGCTGCGTCTTGCCGACGGTCCGGACGAGGTCCACAGGATGTCGCTGGCCCGCCGCGAACTGAAGCCCTACCGCCGCTGATCTGCTTGACTGGGGCCGTGCGCGAAATCCTGAACCACGTTGGTGGCGTTCTACCGCAGTTCGTCGCCGCCTGCTTCGTCATCGCCGTGCTGCCCGGGCCGGCCATGGCGTTGTTCCTGCACCGGACGATGCGCGACGGGCGGGCGGCAGGGTTGGCCGCGGTGGCGGGCAACGAGATCGGCATCATCGCGTGGACACTTGCCGCCATCGCCGGCATCACGACCCTGTTGCAGGCCAACCGGTTGCTGTTCGACGCGCTGCACATCGCGGGCGCCGTTGTCCTTGTCTACCTTGGCGTTTCCGCGTGGCGCAGCGCCACACGCTCCGCCAACGGTGAGTTCGCGCCGGTGTCGATCGGGCGGCTGTTGCCGTCCGGACGATCACCCTTCTCGCCCTTTCGCGCCTCGTTGGTCTCGATCGCGGCCAACCCGAAGGCCGCCGCGTTCGCGTTCTCCTTCTTCCCGCAGTTTCTGCCGACACGCGGCCCGGTGTTGCCCACCGGGCTCGTCCTCACCGCGGTCCAGCTCATGGTCGACAGTGCGGTCTGCGTGAGCATCGTCCTGCTGGCCACCAGGATCCGGCCCTGGCTGTCCCGTGCGGCCGTCCGCCGCCGTGTCGAGCGGATCCTCGGAGCCGTGCTCGTCGCGGTCGGGATCGAGATGGCAGCCGAAACCCACTGAAAGGGATACCTGTGTCCACCACCATCGCACCGGAGAACCCGGTCTGCACCCTGATCAACGTGTTCACGGTGACCGCCGAGCGGCAGCGCGAACTGGTGCGGCTGCTCAACGAATCCACCGAGCAGGTGATGAAGCACCGGGACGGCTTCGTCACCGCCAACATCCATGCCAGCACGGACGGCACGAAAGTCGTCAACTACGCGCAGTGGCGTGACGAGGCCGCATTCCTCGCGATGCAGGCCGACCCGGCCGCACGGGAGCACATGACCAGGGCCGCCGAGGTAGCCGAGTCGTTCGAACCGCACCTGTACACCGTCGAGGCCGTGCACAGCCGGTAGAACCCGGTCAGCCGCCGAGTATTCGCCGTGCCCGCGTGAGGAAAGCTCTCGCGGCCGGACTCACTGGACCCTCGGCCCGCCAAGCGAAGCCAAGACGCCCACGCAGGGCAGGGCGAATGATCCTGACCGCGTGCAGATCCTCCCGCGCCGCGGCCACCGACGCCGGCAGGATCGCGACACCGAGCCCGCACGCGGCGAAGTGCGCGAGCACCTCGGGAGTGCCCGCTTCGAAGGCGATACGCGGCGAGAAGCCGGCATCGGAGCAGGCGCCGTCCAGCAGCGACCGCACGCCGGTGCCCATGGGTAGGCTGATCAGCACCCGCTCGCGCAGGGCGGTGAGCGGGATCGCGGACTGCCCGGCCAGGTCGTCGTCGTGGTTGACCGCGGCAACGATCGGTTCGTCCGCCACGACGGTGACCTCGAGTCCCGGTAGCGGCGTCGCGCCGAACGCGATGATGGCCGCGTGCAGACCGCCGCCACGCAGCGCGTCGACCAGCCGATCCGAATCGTCCTCGATGAGGCTGATCTCCACGGCGGGATGGTCGGTATGGAACTCGGCGAGCAGCGGCGCGAGATCGACGCCGTGCGAGGTCACCGTTCCGATGGCGACATGCCCGCGCACCAATCCGGCCAGCTCGTCGACGGCAAGGCGCACGCCAGCCACCGCCGACAGCGCGGCCCGCGCGTAAGGCAGCACGGCCGCACCGACCTCGGTCAACCGCACCGACCGCCCGGAACGATCCAGCAGCTGCTGGCCCAGTTCGTGTTCAAGGCGACGGATCTGAGCACTGACACCCGGCTGCGCCACATGCAGCGTTGCCGCCGCCCTGGTGAAGTTGGCTTCCTCCGCGACGGCGATGAGGTATTCCAACTGCCGAAGTTCCATAACCGGTGATTCTAGTGGTGAGCAGAATCATGTCTTGGACTTCTGATGTGGCGTGGCGCAGGGTGGAGCCAGAACGAAGGGAGCCGACATGTCCACCAGACAACGTGCCACCGAGCCGGAGGATCTGGCCCGCCTGGTTGTGAAACTGGTCAACGCCGGCGATGCCGAGGGGCTCGCCGAACTGTATGAGCCAGATGCCGTCTTGGCCTATCCGCCGGGGTCGCCCACGGTCGGACGCGAGGCCATCCGGGCACTGTACGAGCGGATGCTCGCCAGCAAGCCCCACTTCGAGCTGGAAGAGCCGTTGCCCACCGTCCGCAACGGTGACCTCGCCGTCACCTCGACGAAGCCGTCCGACAACACCGGGGGACGGGTTCAGGTGGTCCGCCGGCAGTCGGACGGGACCTGGCTTCGGGTCATCGACCGCCCCGAGATCCGGCAGTGACCGGGCGGGTGGTCATCGCCGGGGCCGGCATCGGCGGGCTGACCGCCGCGCTGTGCCTGCACGCCGTGGGTATCGAGGCGACGGTGTTGGAAAGCGTCGGCGAGCTCCGACCACTCGGTGTCGGCATCAACCTGTTGCCACGCGCCGTGGGGGAGCTGACCGAACTCGGCCTCGGCGAGGACCTCGCCGACATCGCGGTGGCCACCGCCAAGAACATCTACTGCGACTCGTCCGGGAACACGCTGTTCGCCGAGCCGCGCGGGATCGCCGGCGGCTACCGGTGGCCGCAGTACTCGGTGCATCGGGGACGACTGCAGATGCTGTTGCTGTCCGCGGTGCGCGAACGGCTGGGCCCCCACGCGGTTCGCACCGGCACCCCGCTGGTCGGCTTCGACCAGCACACCGACGGGGTTCGTGTGCTGCTCCCCGGCGGCGAGGTCGAGGCCGCGGTGCTGGTCGGCGCGGACGGGCTGCATTCGGTGGTGCGGGCGAGGCTGCATCCCGACCAAGGTCCGCTGCTGTGGTCGGGAGTACGTATGTGGCGCGGGGTCACCGAGACCGAACCGTTCCTGGACGGCAGGTCGATGGTGATCGTGCGCGGCGAGCAGAACGTGGAGCTGATCGCGTACCCGATCGGCCCTCCGCTGGTCAACTGGGTGGCCCAGGTGCCGGTGGCCGGGCCGGGGCCGCTGCCCGGCGACGCGAACTGGAACCGCCCAGGTCTACCCGAGGACGTGCTGGCCCACGTCGGTGCCTGGGAGCTTGGCTGGCTCGACGTGCCCGGTCTGGTCCGCGACAGCTCCGTGCTCCTGGAGTATCCGATGGCCGACCGGGACCCCCTGCCGTGGTGGGGAGAAGGGCGGGTCACACTGCTCGGCGACGCGGCACACCCGATGTATCCGGTGGGTGCCAACGGCGCCTCACAGGCCATCATCGACGCGGCCGTGCTCGCCGCCGAACTGGCCGACGGCGTCCCCGGCGGGTTGACCGCCTACGAGAAGGCGCGACGCGAAGCCACCACAGCCGTGGTTACCGCCAACCGCGCGATGCAGCGCACCGGCGACACCCGGTCGCCGGCGGACCTCGCACGAATCACCGCGTCCTATCGGCGTGACACCAACGCCGACGGCCGGCACTCAACGAGGGCCTGCTTGGGAAGTTGATCCCGGCTTGGAACGACCTCTGCGTGGGTCGTGGCGATCTGGCCGATCAGAACTCGGTATGGTTAATCCGCATGACCGTGATCACTGCGGGTCTCATCCGCGACCTGCTGCGGGACCAGCATCCGGACCTGGCCGAGCTGCCCCTCCGCGAGGTGGAGGGCGGCTGGGGCAACCAGATGTGGCGCCTCGGGGACGAGCTGGCCGTGCGGATCCAACGCATGGACACCGGCCCCCATCACCAGCTCAGGCAGCTGCGCCCGCCTCGACCAGCAGAGCCTCCCGGTTGGCCAGGATGAACTCCTTCAACGTGGTGGGCTTCAAGTCGATCGACGCGAGATCGTCTCCCCGAAGGTCAATCCGGTCCAGGTCATATCCGCCGCGCGACGGGTCGCTGAACTCCGGGCCGCTCCGGGCCGACTCGTCCAGGTCGGCCAGCCGCGCCACGAAGAAGTGCTGCACCGCGACGCCCGCGTCCGAGGGCGAGCTGAACAGGAATACCTGGGAGGCGTCTGTGGCCTTGGCACCCAGTTCCTCCGCCAGCTCTCGGTACAGCGCGGCCTCGACCGAGGGGTCGGTGTCCTCGACGCCCCCACCGGGCGCGGTCCAGTACGGCTCGTGCCCCGGCTTCGTGCGCTTGATCAACACCAGCCGACCGAGATCGTCGATCAGGATTGCCCGCGCTGCGCGTCGTCCCACTGCCACCGTCAACTGCTTCGTCACGTGACCCAGCTTACGGCTCGCCGCGTCGCCTGATTACGGCAGCCACCTGATCGAAGACCGTCCGTCACAACGGCAAGGGCTGGCGCTTCTACGCCGGCCCGGTGACTTCACGTGTCGAACTCGCTCTACCCCCGGCGGGCAGCTCGCTGCCGTTGAGCGACTTGGAACGGTTCGTCGAGCATGCCCGTCACACGGGCGCGGTTGCCGACACACCGGTCATCGCGGTCGCCCCCGACCAAGATCCCGACATGACCATCGCGCTGCGCGTCGAGTTCGACAGCTCGATCGCCGAGCGCGCCGATCTGGACGACTTGCTCGGCCTGCTCGGCGAGATCGAACGCAACGACGGCGACGCCCACGCCCAGCACCGCGCCATCCGCGAGCTGCGCCGACACCTGACAGGCCGCACCGAGTAAGCGGCGGATTAGCGCGTGGTCCGCAGCCAGCGGGTGGTGGCTGAAGGTGACCCTGCCCGGCGTCCGGCTAGTTGCTGCGGTAGGGCTTGTAGGGCAGGACGCGTGGTTCGCAGGGCGGCGTGACGAGGTTGTCGCCTGGCCAGAAGGGGCCTTCCGCGGCGAACCGCCGCACGTGCCCGGTCAGCTCGTCCAGGTGCTGTTGCCGCTCGACCGGGCCTGCTTGGGAGCGGGAGCCGTCCGGGTGATACAGCTCGTGCACGGTGGCTGGGCCACCGCCCACCAGGAGTACCGTGAGCTGGGGCAGGCCCACCGGCATCGCGTCGCAGCCCTGGTGGCGGGCGATGTGCACCACCGCGTCGACGACCCGCTCCCAGTCGGCAACCAGCGGCCACAACTGCCCGCCGTCCAGCTCGAAGGTCAGCGTGGACAGCGGCACCACACCGCCCGGCGTGCGGCCGGGGAACTCGGTCAGGCACCGGTACATCCGACCACCGTCCGGCTGCGGCACCGCCGGGTGCAGCAAGGTCAGGGCGTGCACGATCGTCGCGTTGATCGGCACCGGGTGCTGCGGGGACCGGTACGGCTCGTGCAGGGCGAGCAGATACACGTCCTGGACCGTCACATGATCCCTTTCCATCTGGGGTAGGCGGCCTATCAGGCGTACGGCTCGACGCAGATGCTGTACACGTGCCCGCGCCAGGACCGATCCACAGGCAAGGCACGGACGGCGTACTTTTCGGCGGGCAGGCCCAGTTCGTCGGCGCGGGCGATCAGGGCGCGGACATCGCCCAAGGTCAGCACGCGCGCCGAGAGCCGACGACCCCAGCGGCGCCATTCCATCTCGGGGCCGGTGGGCTTCTGCGTGACGATCGTTCTTTTCTCCGAGTCGCTGCGGCCGGCCTCGCCTGAGTTCACGGTGATGACGTCGGGGAACCGTCGCCGTCGGTGTCGCGGGCGTCTTCGACCACGGTCTCCAGGCGTTTCACCTTGCCGTCCCAGCCGGCGAAGCACCGGACGGGCGTCGTGTCGGGGAAGTTCAACGCCGTGGCGCTGTCCACGAACTCGCGCAGCTCATGGAAGTGGAAGATGGTCCGGTCAGGGCGCCTGGCCTGCGTCACGTTGTGCGTCACGAGCAACACGATAGGCACTCGCCCCGACACAGCCTGTGGCCCCTGTGTGGATCACCCGACTGGCGGAGGCGGGAGTGTCGCCGACCGCGCTTCCGTGCTGTGATGATCACGGCCACCGCAAAACTCGACCACATCCGGCGTTGTCCATGCCTTGACCGGCGTGCGGCGACTGCCCGAATTCGACATCGCCTGGTGGCGCAGAGGAACTGGGAGGCTCTCCGTGCAGGAACCACGCAACGCGGCCAGCGCGGACTTTCCGTACACCCTGTCGACGGTCTGCTATATCGAAGTCTCGTCCGGTGGCACTGTGACCTTCGGACGTGACGCAGGCACGTACGAGCGTGCTCGCTCGGGGGCGTCACGCCTGTACGCTGTCTGGCCTGGCCAGTACCGCAGCGACCTGTTCGTCATCGACGACTTGGACGACTACGCCAGAGCCTTCGGCATCGTCCACGACGAGCGGCGAACGGGGCTGGCCGACCATGAGCACCGGGTCCGCTGGAGCATCAGTCCCTACGAGACCAATCCCAACGGCTCCTACGTCAGTGTCGAGGTTCGCTTCGACTGTGGATGCGAGATCAAGGACCTTGCGGCTTTCGCGAAGCACATGCGCGAACAGAAGGGCTGGGCAGTCGCCACCAGCACGGGCTTCAGCGGTGGCTGGTCACAGGACGACGGGCACCGATTCAGCGTCCGCGTTCGTCGCACGAGCCTGCGTGCGTAGCCGCTGGTCAACCACTCCCTGCCCAGCCTGCCGCCACCGCCGCACCAGTCGGCGGCCGTAGTTGTTCGTGCCCGCGATCCGGTCCAGCTCTGCGCCGGTCGGCGTGCGGGCCTAGTACGCCCACATGCGCTGTTCGGCGGTCGGCTCCGCCGGGCGAGACTCGTCCGGGACCGCCGCGAGACGCACCACGGGCGCGGTCTCATCGCGGGTCTCGTTCGTCTCGCCGGTCTCGTCGGCGGTCTCGGCGCGGTGTCGTTTCAGCGCGCGGTTCAGCAACTCCACCGCCTGCAGCAGTGCCAGCGGCGGGCACGCCACCACCGCCACGGCGAACACGCTCAACTCCGGGGCCGCCGCCACGTTCGCGCACAGCGACAGCACGATGCCGAACACGAACGCCAGCCACGCCGCCCACCGACCACCCGCGCGGCGGCCGTGGCCGGACTTCCACAGTTCGACCGTGGGCGTGGTCAGCAGGCCGTCCACGATCAGCGGCCAGATCGCCGCGTCGCCTCGTCCGCGCCGAACCGCAACGCGAACTCCCGCCCGTGACGGTACGAGACGTACGCCGCGCCCAGGGCGACCAGCGCGGTGCAGGCGCACTGCACCCACAGCGCCCGGTCGCGCCGAGCCGAGGTTGCCGTGGTGCTCACCGCAGCCCCCCGGACGCCGCGCCTCGTCCGGGCGGCAGCCGACGCAGGCGAACACCTGAGAGCCGGTGGCCGACCGGCGGACCGGCATATGCGGGACACGGACGCGCAGGTATTCAGCTCCGCACGCCACGCAGGCCAGCCCATCGGCCTGCAACGACGACAACCCGGTGACGATCTTTTCGGCGTTCACCGCGCATCACCGCCCGAACGACGGCGGCGACGCCGAGCAACCTCAACCGTGGCGGAAACCAGCAGTTCACGGCGGGTACGGGTTCGTGTAGATGCTGTACGAGCCGCGCCCCCGGAACCGATACCGCCACCGCTGAGCAACTGCGCCGGGTAGTGACCGGACTGATCACCCACGGACACTGGCAGCCGGGCGACCGCGAAATCCTGATCGTGGCCGACGCCGGCTACGACGGTCCCCCCTCTGGCCTTCCAGCTGGCCGACCTGCCGGTCTCGGTGCTAGTACGGATGCGGTCGGATCGCGTTCTGCGCCGTTCGACCCCACTGGCCACGCCCCACACCACCGGGCGGCCGCGTCGGCACGGCAGCGAATGCGTCTTCGGTGATTCCGGCACCTGGAGCGAACCCAAGATCACGATCGAGACCAACACTTGGCTCTATGGTCCTGCCCTGGTCCGGGCCTGGAATCGGCTACATCCCCGATTGACCCATCGCCTGGACCACGCACGTCGGAGACCTGCCGATCCTTGATGGCACGGTGATTCGGTTGCAGGTCGAACGGTTGCCGTCCGGTGCGATCCCGAAACCAGCGTGGTTATGGCATTCCCGCGTCGATCTCGACCAGAGGATGATCGATTTGCTCTGGCAGGCGTTCCTGCGCCGTTTCGATATCGAGCACACATTCCGGCTGTTCAAACAGACCCTGGGCTGGGCCTGTCCGAAGGTCCGCACGGCAGAGCAGGCTGATCGGTGGGGTTGGCTGGTTGTGGCCGCCTACACCCAGCTGCGGTTGGCTCGCCGGTTGACGGCGGATCTGCGGCGCCCCCGGGGAGAAACCGGTCCTGCCGGATCGGCTGACACCGGCTCGGGTTCGTCGCGGGTTTCGGCACCTGCGCGGACAGGTGGGTTGTCCAGCCAGTGCACCGAAACTGTCCCGGCCTGGTCCGGGACGGCCGACCGGTCGTCGCAACGCCCGACCGGCCATCCGCTATGACGTGCATCTTGTCGCTTCGACGCAACCTAAGAAGGGCAAGTCGAGCATGCCTCGTCCACGCCGAACAGGTTAAAACTCAAGCTAGTCTGGCGTGATGAGCGATCCCACCCCGGCCTGGGCGTACGAGTGGGCCGAGGTGCGTCCGTACGACCCGCGGTGGGCCGTCCGGGCGGACTATGAGCGTGAGCGGCTTGCCGCCCTGCTGGCGCCGTGGCTGGTTGATGGGGTCGAGCACGTCGGGTCGACGGCCGTTCCCGGACTCGCCGCCAAGCCGATCGTTGACCTGATGGCCTCCGTGACCGACCTGGACACGGTTGTCGATCAGGCGTCGGAACGACTTGGCGGTGATGGCTGGTGTTGTGTGCCCGCGGAACTGGACCGCCGACCGTGGCGGCGGTTCTTCGTCAAACCAGACTCCTCTGGGCAGCGGCGTGAGGCTCATCTGCACCTTGTGCGGGCCGGGCATCCCCGGTGGACCGAGCAGATCAGGTTCCGAGACGCACTGTGCCGGGACGACCGGCTCGCTCGTGAGTACGAGGACCTGAAACGTCGGCTGGCCCAGCAACATCGACACGACCGTGAGGGGTACACGGACGCCAAGGCGGACTTCATCGCCAGCGTCCTCGCCGTCAGAGCGCCTCGCTGAGATGTTCGGCCAAGCTATGGCGCTCAGGTTGGTGTCAGCCCGTGCGATGACCGGGATCCACGGTGATCAGCGCAGCGCGGGTGCCTTGACCGTGAGCGTCGCCGCGTCCGCGTCCAGTTCGGCGGCCACCCCGAGCGGCACGGTCAACTGACGTTCGCAGTGTCCGAAGCCCAGTTCCCACACGATCGGCACCCCCAGCCCGCCCAGCCGGTCCACCATCAACTCGCGAACCTGGGACAGGTCCCCGCATGAGGTCCACGAGCCGAGGGCGATCCCGGCCACGGCGTCGAACCAGCCCGCCCGAAGCAGCTGCGTGATGATCCGGTCGAGCCGGTAGGGCTCCTCCGTGACGTCCTCCAGCAGCACGATGCCGCCGTGTGGCGGGGGCGGCGCGTCGTGCGCACCGAGGGCGGACACCACCAGGCTGGCGTTGCCTCCCACGGTCACCCCGGTGGCGTGTCCGGATACCAGCGTCTGTGCACCGGGGCGGGTCAGCACGCTGACCGCCTCCGGCTCGAACAGGCTCAGCCGCAGGTGCTCCTGGGCAACCGGGTCGTCGATCAGCGCGGCCGTGCCGATCATGGGCGAAAACAGGGTGACCACGTCCAGATGCGCGGCGAACGCGTCGTGCAGTGCCGTGATGTCGCTGGAACCGGCGAACACCTTCGGTGGCGCCTGGGCCATCACCGCCCAGTCCACATGGTCCAGCATGCGCAAGCAGCCGTACCCGCCACGTGCGCAGAACACCGCGTCGACGTTCGGATCACACCACGCACGCTGGAGGTCCGCTCCGCGCGAGGCGTCGCCGCCGGCCAGGTAGTCGAAGCCGGCATGCTGCTCGCGCACGTGCCGGCCCACCTCGACCCGCAGGCCCCACGACCGCAGCAGCGCGACACCGGCGTCGAGCAGCTCCGGCGGCACCGGGCCGGCCGGCGCGACCACGGCGACCCGGCTGCCCACACGCAGCCTTGCCGGCCTGCGGCGTTCGACCAGTGTCATGACCGCAGCGCCAGCAGCGCGACGCCGTCGGGACGGAAACCGAGGACCTGACCGTAGAAGGACAGCTCGGCCTCCAGCGCGGTCCGGATCGTCTCCGCCTTGCGGAAACCGTGCTGCTCGCCGGCGAACTCGAGGTGGGCATGCCGGATTCCGCTGCCCCGCAACGCTTGGGCGAACTGCCTGCTCTGCTCCGGCGGACAGACCTCGTCCTCCAGCCCCTGCAGGATCAGGATCGGCCCGACTAGCGCGCCGGTCCGGTTGCTCGGTGACCGCTGCTGGTACCGAGCCAGGTCCCGCGGCAGCTGCCCGACGAGGCCTTCCAGATAGCGCGACTCGAAATCGTGGGTTTCGCCGCCGGCGAAGGCAACCAGGTCGACCACCGGGAACATCGCCGTACCGCAGGCGAACGTCTCGACCGAGGTCAGGGCGGCCGCGGTGGTGAACCCACCCGCGCTTCCGCCGCGCACGGCCAGCCTCGCCGGATCCGCGAGCCCCCTGTCGGCCAGAGCCTGTGCGACGGCGGCACAGTCGGCGACGTCCACCCGGCCCCACTCACCCCGCAGCCGGTCGCGGAACTGCCGGCCGTACCCACTGGACCCGCCGTAGTTCACCGCGACGACACCGATGCCGCGGCTGGTGAAAAACGCGATCTCGTGGTCGAGTGCGCCGCGAACCTGACTGGTGGGGCCGCCGTGCACGTGCACGAGATAGGGCGGCAGGTCACCATCAGGCGCCGCGTAGTCGGGGTTGCTCGGTGGATACACGTAGGCGGGCACTCGCTGGCCGTCTGGCGCGGTGAAGATCTGGTGCTGGGGAACGGAGAAATACGCCGGATCGACCTCGACCTGTCGTGGTGACCCGAGCACCGTCGTGCTGCCGGTGGCCAGGTCGAGCCGGACCAACGCGGCCTGCCGGTCCGGTCCGGCGGCCACCCCGACGACCACGCCGTCCTCGGCGGCCAGTTGGCCGAACCACACGGGAAAGTCCGACTCCACGCCGGTGATCGTGGCCGAACGCTCGTCGAGCACAGCCAGCCGTCCGGACCGGATCACCGCGTGCCTTCCCTCGCCCAGCGGCGCGAACCAGCTCTCGCCGAGACGCCACAGCGGGCCACCGATCTCCTCTGGGCAGGGCGCCAGGTTGGTGGCCGTGCCGTCGAGTGCGATCCGATGCGGATTCCACCAGCCCTGCGGATCGGTCACTGCCAGAAGGTGGTCCGGGCGGTCGTCCCACCGGAACTGGCACACCGACTCCGCCGGCCCACCGGCCACCACCCGGTGCGCCGCGAACTCGCCCCCGGCACCGATGGCGGCGACACACAGCTGGGTGCCATCCCAGGGCATCGCCGGATGGTCCCAGCCGAGCCAGGCCACGTGGCGGCCGTCCGGACTGGACCGCGGACCAGTCATGAAGTGGTGGCTGGCGGCCAACACCCGCGGCTGGCCGGACCCGGCCACCGGCAACGCCACCAGCGCGCGCGTCACCTCGGTCCTGCCATCGCCGGTCTGGGTCTCGCGTACGCACCACACCTCGGTGCCGTCCGGACTGGCCGACAGGTCGGCATAGCGATGGCCGTGCGGCCGCCGCGGCCGCGGGCTGATGGGCTGGGGCGTGGCGGCTGGGTCGTCGGGGTCGACCAGATACACCCGCTGGTCGACCCAGTGCGTGAACGCTAACCGCTGCCCGTGGGGGGTGTCGATCAGGGTCCACGGCCTGCCGCCGTATTCATGCACCCGGTTGCGGACGTTCCACGGTGCGGCCAGAACCTCCTGGGTGCAGCCGTCGGAGCGGGTCCGCATCAGCGCGACCCTTCCCTGCTCCTCAGGCCGACTCTCGGCCCACCACACCTGTCCGTCGCGCAGGTCGGCCCACTGCACGGAACCGTCGGCCCTGGCCACATCCTGGGCGGTGAGCGGCGACTGCCACGTGCCATACGGTGCGATCGTGACCACGGGACGACCTTAGCCTCGATCCACCGACGGTCTGGCGGCCGTTGGGTGTCATAGACAGGACAGTGCCCTCTGAGCTGCAATGATTGCTGTTGTCGAGGCAACAATCATCCAGTTCGAGAGGGCACTTCGAGTGCAAGTTTCGCACAGGTTCGCT
>JAFAZC010000063.1 GCA_019239965.1 Kutzneria sp.
GGACCCAACGGTGTCGACGGGGGCCAGGGCGAGATGGTCAGGGTTCCGCAAGCCGACGGCACCCTGGTCCCGCTTCCCGTCGATGAGGACGACGAGCTGATGCCGTCCCTGCTGACGCTGTCCGACGTGTTCGCCACCGGGCATCACGCCGCAGTCCGCGCGGGCGTCGGCAAGGGCGCCACGGTCGTGGTGATCGGGGACGGCGCGGTGGGCCTGTGCGCCGTGCTGGCGGCCAACCGGCTCGGTGCGGAACGGATCCTCCTGCTCGGCCGGCACACGGCGCGCACCAATCTCGGCCGCGACTTCGGTGCCACGGACGTCATCGCCGAGCGCGGTGAGCAGGCCGTGGCGCTCACCCGCGAGGCCACCGGCGGCGACGGCGCCGCCTTCGTGCTGGAATGCGTCGGCACCAGGGGGGCCTTCGACACCGCTCTCGGTGTGGTACGTGACGGCGGCGCGGTGAGCAGGGTCGGCGTCCCGCAGTACACCGAGGCCAACATCGGCCGAGATGTCTTCATCCGCAACATCACGGTCACCGGCGGCGTTGCGCCCGCCCGCCACTACATTCCGCAGCTGCTCCCAGACGTCCTCACCGGCAAGGTGCAGCCGGGCCGAGTATTCGACCGGACCGTCAGTCTCGACGAGGTGCCCGAGGCCTACCGGGCGATGAACGACCGGGAGGCACTGAAGGTGCTGGTGCGTCCCTGACCAGCCATGGTCGCGGCGCTCAGGCCACCACGGTGAGGGCGCCGGACACACACTCCGCGGTCAGCGGCAGCTCACGTTGCCGCTCTCCGTCGGCGTAGCCGACCCAGTCGTTTCCCTCGATCCGGATCGACCTGGTCCGCAGCGTGGTCACGGCCGGATGCTCGAGGTGTCGCCCTGATCGCAACCGGCCCAGCATCATGAGCAGCTCCAGCCGGCCCGCCCTGCCGACGACGGTGACGTCGAACAGGCCGTCCGAGGGGTCGGCGCCGGGGCAGATCGGCACCCCGCCGCCGTAGTAGCGGGTGTTGCCGACGGCGATCAGGGTCGCCTCGAGTTCCCGCACGCCCTCTCCGGTGCCGAGCCTGAGTCGGCGCGGGCTCAGGGTCGCCAGCTCGACCACGATCGCCAGGTCATACCGGCGGGCGCCGCGGGGCCACCGCAGCCTGGTGACCCGGTGGCTGACCTTCGCGTCGAAACCCGCGCACAGCACGGTGCCGAACCAGCCGCCGTCGACAACTCGCCCCAGGTCCACACGTCGGCGTCGGCCTTCGCGCAGCGCTTGGACGGCACTGTCGCGGGACGCGCCGAGCGCACGCGCGAAGTCGTTGCCGGTGCCGGCCGGAATGATCGCCAACGCGGTCGGGGTACCCGCGCAGGCCTGCACCGCGGCGTGGACGGCGCCGTCGCCACCGAGCACGGCGAGCACCTCGGCCCGACCGGTGACGGCCGCGCGTGCGTGCCGGGCCATGGCCTCGGCGTCCACGGCGACGAACAGTTCGACGTCCCCGCCGATCCGCCGCAGCCGGTCGGCCACCGTGCCGGCGATCCGGCCCGCCGCACCAAGCCCGGACGCGGGGCACACCAGCAGGGCGGTGCTCATGCTTCCTCCGCTGGGGTGCGCACGTCGTCGGTGCTCATGCTTCCTCCGCTGAGGTGCGCACGTCGTCGGTGCTCACGTGGCGTCGTCGTAGCGGGCCGTCCCCTCGGCCGTCACCTCTTCGGTCGACGTGGCCCGCGCCGGCTCGGTGGACAAGTTCAGCGGCGACGCCTCGTCGTCGGCGAGCCCGGCCCACTCGTCCTCACGTGTCTTCCTGCGGTCGTTGAGCCGGGACAGCTGGACGGCGACCTCGAACAGGATGGTCAGCGTGCCCGCGAGCACACACATGGAGATCGGATCCTGCCCAGGGGTGGCCACCGCGGCGAAGCAGAATAGGCCGAAGATGATGCCCCTGCGCCATTTCCTCAGCTTCGCGTACGGCAGGATGCCGACCCGGTTGAGCATGACCACCAGCAGCGGCAGCTCGAAACTGATACCGAAGACCAGAATCAGCGCCAGCAGGAAAGACAGGTACTTGTCGGCTCCGAACGCGTTGACGAACTCACCGGCGCCGATGTTGGCCAATACGTACAACGCCTCGGGAACGACGTAGTACGCCAGTACCGCACCGCCAATGAACAGCACGACGCCGGCGCTCACGAACGTGCGGGCGAACCTCTTCTCCCTGGCGTACAGGCCAGGAGTGATGAACGCCCACAGCTGGTAGAGCCACACCGGGCTGCACAGCACCATCCCGGCGGCGAACCCGACCTCCAGTCGGACGATGAACGCCTCGAACGGACCGGTTGCCAACAGCCTCGTGTCGGTGCCGGGCAGCTTCAACTCGGCCGGCAGGCTGCTGTAGGGGGCGAGCAGGAGCTTGCCCAGCGAGGGAACCGGTCCCACCGAGACGCCGAACCAGACGAAGCCGATGACGGCGCCGAGCCCGATGGCCAGCAGTGCGAGGCCGAGCCGGTACCGCAGCTCGTAGAGGTGCTCGACGAGTGTCATGGTGCCGTCGGGGTTGTGCCGACGGCTTCGGCGGCGACGCCTCAGCTTGCGCTCGCTGCTCTTGCTGGACGGGTTGTCCGTCACCCCTACCGCCCCTCAGCGCCGCCGGGTTGGCGACCCCAACCAATCCTACGGCGCTGCGCGACAGCCACGCCCAGCGCGGCGAGCCTGGCCCTGATCAGGCCGGCCTGGTCGGCGAACCGGGAACGTGTCGACGCGTTCGCCGCCGCGAGACCACGCAGGGACCTGGCGACCCGCAGCATGGCCACCACGAGTAGGGCCAGTCCGAGGACCACCAGCGACGCGCTCGCCAGGTACGACATGGTTACACGGTAGCCGGAGCGGTCAGGGCTTCCCTCGATAGGGCCCGATCAGCGTGGCTGGACCCGCCGCCCCGATCGCGATCTCGCCCGACGGTGACAGGGAGCGGACGGCGTCGACGAATCGCTTGCTACGCTACGGAATTTGCGTTTTCCGCTGTCCTGCGTGCGACGGAACTCAGCGTGGAAATCGCTCTGGGACTGTGGCACGCTTGATCACCCCAAGCGAACGGAGGTCACGTGTCGGACACGTCTAGCAGTGAGTTCGTGGAGACAGATGCGTCAGAGCCCGAGTCGAGACGGACATTCGACGTTGTCGTCGTTGGTGCCGGGTTTGCCGGCTTGTACATGCTTCATCGCTTACGGGGGTTGGGGCTTTCCGCACTGGTCTTCGAGGCGGCCGGCGGAGTCGGGGGGACGTGGTTCTGGAACCGCTACCCCGGTGCGCGCTGCGATTTCGAGAGCCTGGTGTACTCCTACTCCTTCTCCGAGGAACTCCAGCAGGAGTGGGAGTGGACCGAGCGGTACCCGTCGCAGGAAGAGATCCTGCGGTATCTCAACCACGTCGCCGACCGGTTCGACCTGCGTCGGGACATCCAGCTTGACACCCGGGTGACGTCGGCGGTGTTCGACGAGGCCACTGACCGCTGGCAGATCCGCACGAACCGCGGAGAGCAGGTGTCGGCGCGGTACTGCGTCATGGCCACCGGATGTCTTTCGGATCCCTATGTGCCCGATATCAAAGGAATCGACACCTTCGAGGGCAAGACCTATCACACGGGTCGCTGGCCACACGAGGAAGTCGACTTCAGCGGTCAGCGGGTCGCCGTCATCGGCACCGGATCCACGGCGGTCCAGGCGATCCCGGAGATCGCCAAGCAGGCGTCGGAACTGGTCGTGCTCCAACGGCGGCCGAGTTTCAGCATGCCAGCACGCAACGCTCCCCTGTCCCCGGACGCCCAGCGGGAGGTAAAGGCCGACTACACCGCGCACCGGCAGGCGGCCCGCGAGTCGTTGTTCGGTCTGGAGCTCAGAGTCAACGAGAACACTCCGAAGTCGGCGCTGCAGGTGTCGCCCGAGGAGCGGCAGCGCGAGTACGAGGAACGGTGGGCCGAAGGCGGCGTCGGCATCATGGCCGCCTTCGCCGACCTTCTGGTCAACAAGGAGGCCAACGACACCGCCGCCGACTTCCTGCGCGGCAAGATCCGTGAGATAGTCCACGACCCGGCCGTCGCCGAGCTTCTGACGCCGACCGGCTATCCCTTCGCCAGCAAGCGGCTGTGCGTGGACAGCGAGTACTTCGAGACCTTCAACCGGGACAACGTCACCCTCATCGACGTGAAGGCCTCGCCCATCGAGGAGATCACTCCGAGTGGTCTGCGTACCCGGGATGCCGCCTACGAGCTGGACAGCATCGTCTTCGCCACCGGCTTCGACGCGATGACCGGGGCTGTGACCAGCGTCGACATCCAGGGCCGGGACGGGACGACGTTGCGGGAGAAGTGGGCTGACGGCCCGCGGACCTACCTTGGCCTGGCCAGTGCGGGATTCCCCAACCTGTTCCTCATCACCGGACCCGGCAGCCCTTCGGTGCTGAGCAACATGATCGTGTCGATAGAGCAGCACGTGGACTGGATCGCCGACTGCATCGCCTACCTGGACGGGCGCGACGCACGACGCATCGAGCCCACTGCCGAGGCCGAGCAGGCGTGGGTCGCACACGTCGCGGAGGTGGGCGGCTACACCCTCTTCCCGACCACCGACTCCTGGTACATGGGGTCGAACGTGCCGGGAAAGGCGCGGACCTTCATGCCTTACATCGGCGGGGTCGGCGCGTACCGGAGCAAGTGCGACGACGTCGCGGCCAAGGACTACGAAGGGTTCTCGGTCACGGTGTGATCCGGTAGCCGGCGGCAACATCTGTGGCGCGCCCGAGTATCCACCTCAGCCGGTCGCGCCACAGGTGGCCCGGCGCACGGCGGCCTCAGCCCGTTCGCGAACCCGCTCAGCCAGCGTGGGCGGGCCCAACACCACGGCCTGCCCGCCGGCACCGAGTACGAGCCGCACCATCCAGGCCGGATCCGTGTAGCGCATGACGACCCGGCAGCGCCCGCCCGCCAGTTCTGTGACCTCATCCACCGCGTAGTACTCGGCGATCCAGCGGCCGTCCGGTTCGAGCAGCAACACAGCGGCCTCGTGGTCGGCGGCCGGCCGAAACAGACCTGCCGAGACATCGGTGGGTTCGGCACACGGTGGTGGCGCCGCTGTTTCGTCGAGCGTCTCCACGGCGTCGATTCGGTCCAATCGGAACAGTCGGACGCCCTGTGCCTGGCGACACCATCCCTCGAGGTACCCGCGGCCCTCCACCAGCAGCAGCCGCATCGGGTCCACGGTCCGCGAGCTGCTCTCGTCGCGGGAGGCGGTGTAGTACCGGATGCGGATCGCCCGGCGCTGCCGCGCGGCCTCGGTCACCGTGGCGCGTACCTTGGCCGTCCGCTCCCCCTCCCACGCCGCGAGGCCGACGACCACGCCGGCCGGTTGCGCCTCGCCGGCCGCGGCCTCGATCTTGGCCAGCGCGCGCCGCACCGCATCGGTGTCGGCCACACCCGGTGTCTCGGCCAACGCCCGCAGCGCGACGACAAGTGCCGTCGCCTCGGCGCCGGTGAGCCGCAGCGGCCGACTCATGCCGGCGTCGAAGGTCACCGTGACGGTCTCGCCCTCGAAGGACAGGTCGATCAGGTCACCCGGCCCGTATCCGGGAAGGCCGCACATCCAGAGCAGCTCCAGATCCTTGCGCAGCTGCTTGGGTGGCACGCCGAAGTCCGCGGCGGCCTGGTCGACCCGAATGCCGGGCCGGGCGATGAGGTACGGCACCAGCGCGAGCAGCCTGGCGAGTCGCTCAGTGGCCGCGGTACTCATGGCTCCTCCCGATCGATGTTCCCGGCCGCCGACGCGGCGCCGAGCAGCCGCTCGTAGACCGCCTTGCGCAGCAGATCCGGCTCGAGCACCACGACGTCCTCGCCGAAACCCGCGATCCAGCCCGCCGCCGACTCCGGCGAGTGCAGTTCGATCTCCAGCAGATCGCCGGCCACACCATCGACCCTCCTCGCCCCGACCCGCTTCGCTCCGCGCCGCAACCCGGCGGCCTGTCCGGCGGCCACCCACAGCCGTGCCGTCGTCCCGATGGCCGGTTCGTCCCCACTTCCCGTGACGATCTTGAGCAGATCGACCTCGGTCGGTCGCCGCACCGCTCCGGCCACCCCGACGGTCCGGACCGGTCCGACGATCCGGGAGAGCCGAAAACAACGCACGGCGGCCCGGTCCCGGTCATGGCCAACCAGGTACCAGCGGCCGCGCCAGGACACGATGCCCCACGGTTCGACCGTTCTTGTCCGCACCTCGGCGGGCACCGGCCTGCGGTAGTCGAACATCACCGCGCGGCGCGTCTGCACGGCGGCGAGCAGCGGCGCGAAGGCAGGCTCCGACGTGCGCACCCTCGGTTCGATCACCGCAGGCGTTGCCCTGTCCACGTGCACGCCGGCGGCACGCAGCTTCAGCAACGCTCCCTCCGCCGCGCTGGTCAGATCCGGTGAATCCCACAGCCGCACGGCGAGCGCGACCGCCGCGGCCTCGTCCGGAGCCAGGTCGACGTCGCCGAGTTCGTAGTCCCGACGCGCGATCCGGTAACCCTCAACCTGGTCCACGAGGACGCCGCGGCCGGTCTCCAGCGGAACGCCCAGGTCGCGAAGCTCGGCCTTGTCCCGCTCGAACATCCGGTAGAACGCCTCGTTGCTCGGGGCGTCCGAGTAGCCGGGAACGATGTCCCGGATCCGCTCAGCCGACAGGTACTGGCGCGTGGACAGCAGACACAGCACCAGGTTCACCAGACGCTCGGCACGGATGACGGACACAGTGGCACCCTAGCCCGGCCGGGCCCGGCACAGCCCGGCGAGCCTCCGCGAACTGGGCCGAACGGTCCATTGACTCACGGCGATCGCCTGGTATCGCGACGCCACGGAAGTCGGCGGTCACGGTGAGCCACCGCGTCAGCGACTGGCTACAACGAGGAGATGAGACGCTCCACCCGTTCGTCGACAGCACGGAACGGGTCCTTGCACAGGACCGTCCGTTGGGCCTGGTCATTGAGCTTGAGATGCACCCAGTCCACGGTGAAGTCGCGGCCGGCGGCCTGGGCGGCCGCGATGAAATCGCCACGCAGTTTGGCCCGCGTAGTCTGCGGCGGGGTGTCCTTGGCGGCGGCGATCTCCCCGTCGTCGGTCACCCGCTGCACGAGATCCTTGCGTTGCAGCAGGTCGAAGACGCCGCGCCCGCGCCGGATGTCGTGGTAGGCCAAGTCGAGCTGGGCCACCCGCGGGCTGGACAGGTCGAGGCCGTGCTTGGCCTGGTAACGCTCGATCAGCCGGTGCTTGATCGCCCAGTCGACCTCGCGGTCGATCTTGGTCAGGTCCTGCGACTCGACGGCGTCCAAGGTCTTGCCCCACAGTTGCACGACCCGGTCGGCCACGGGATCGGCGGAGCCCGCGGCCACGTGCTCGGCCGCCCTGGCGTGGTACTCGCGCTGGATGTCCAGCGCGGAGGCCTCCCGGCCGCCGGCGAGCCGGACGAGGCGGCGGCCGGTCAGATCGTGACTGATCTCCCGAATGGCCCTGATGGGGTTCTCCAGCCCGAAGTCGCGGAACTGCACCCCGTGCTCGATCATCTCCAACACTAGGTTCGCACTGCCGACCTTGAGCAGTGTGGTCACCTCCGACATCGACGAGTCGCCCACGATGACGTGCAGCCGGCGGTAACGCTCGGCGTCGGCATGCGGTTCGTCGCGGGTGTTGATGATCGGCCGCGACCGGGTGGTCGCACTGGAGACACCCTCCCAGATGTGCTCGGCCCGCTGGGACAGGCAGTAGACGGCTCCCCGTGGCGTCTGCAGCACCTTGCCGGCACCGCAGATCAGCTGCCTGGTCACCAGGAACGGCAGCAGCACGTCGGCGATCCTGGAGAACTCGCCGGCGCGGCCGACGAGGTAGTTCTCGTGGCACCCGTAGGAATTACCCGCCGAATCGGTGTTGTTCTTGAACAGGAAGATATCCCCGCCGATGCCCTCGTCGGTGAGCCTGCGCTCCGCGTCGACCAGCAGGTCCTCGAGGATTCGCTCGCCGGCCTTGTCATGGGTGACCAGCTGGATCAGATCGTCACACTCGGCGGTCGCGTACTCCGGATGCGAGCCGACGTCGAGGTACAGGCGCGAGCCGTTGCGCAGGAACACGTTGGACGACCGACCCCACGACACGACACGCCTGAACAGATAACGCGCTACCTCGTCAGGGGACAGCCGGCGCTGCCCGCGAAAGGTGCAGGTCACCCCGAACTCGGTCTCGATACCGAAGATCCGCCGTTGCATCCCCCCACAGTAGGCCGTTAGGCGCCAGCTGACCGTGCGCCGTTCGGGGACGTGTCGCGATTTTCGGATACCTTCCCATAACGGCACTGGTTGAGCCGGCTCGACCGCGACACGATGCGCAGGTCGGCGGTACTTGCCCGGACCAACGCCTTGACGTTCACGGCCACCGGCGGCGCTGACCGTCCATCGCACCTGCGACGTGTGAACCGACTACTCGTGTTCCCCTGGTTCGCCCTCAGACGCGTCAGCCTCACCCGAGGGTGCCGACTCGGGCTCGGGCGTGGCCGACAGGGCGTCCAGTGCGGCTCCCCGGATCCGGCGAAACGCCCGCCGTGGCCGGTCGCGGTCCAGCATGGCGACCTCGAGAGGGCGAACAGGCTCCATCGTTCCGTTGATCGGACTGCCAACGTCGAAGGCGGTCACCGCCGTACGCAGCGCCGCACCGAGGTCCAGGCCCTCACGGTAGGAGTCCTTCAGCGCCGCGGAGATCGCATCCGCCTGGCCACCCATGACCACGTACTGCGGCTCGTCGAAGATGGATCCGTCGTAGGTCAACCGGTACAGCTGATCCTGGCCGTACTCGGCGCCCACCTCGGCCACGCAGATCTCCACCTCGAACGGTTTGAGCTGCTCGGTGAAGATCGTTCCCAGCGTGCTCGCGTACGCGTTGGCCAACGCCCGCGCGTTGACGTCACGCCGGTCGTACTGGTAGCCCCGCACATCGGCATGGCGCACGCCGCCGACCCGCAGGCTTTCGAACTCGCTGTAGCGGCCGACCGCGGCGAAACCAATCCTGTCGTAGATCTCCGACACCTTGTGCAGAGTCGACGACGGGTTCTCCGCGACGAACAGGATCCCGCTGGCACAGGTGAGCACGACGACACTGCGCCCCTTGGCGATGCCCTTGCGGGCCAGCTCCGAGCGGTCCCGCATCACCTGCTCGGCTGAGGCGTACAACGGCAACGTCACGAGATGACTCCTGTGCTCAGAGGGGACATGAGGGCCACCGGCACGCTCATTCCGCCGCGCGTGCCCGGTCGGCGACGACCGCCTCGGCCACGGCGGCGGTGGCTTCCTCGGACAGCTGCACCGCGCCGTCGGCGGCGGTGACCGTGATGACCACCGGGAAGATCCGGCGAACCAGGTCCGGACCGCCGGTTGCCGAGTCGTCGTCGGCTGCATCGTAGAGCGCCTCGATCGCCGCCCGCACCGCACCGTCGGCGTTGGCATCGGGGTCGTAGACCTTCTTCAGCGCCGACTTGGCGTACACCGAACCCGAGCCGACCGAGTGGTACCCGGCGTGCTCATCGAACCGGCCGCCGGTGATGTCGTAGGTGATGATCCGGCCGGCGCGCCGGGGATCGGACGCGTCGAGGTCGTATCCCACGAACAGCGGCAGCACCGCCAGCCCCGCCATCGCGGCGTCCAGATTGCTCTTGATGAGAGAGCCAAGCCGGTTGGCCTTGCCGTCAAGCGACAGCGACACGCCCTCCATCTTCTCGTAGTGTTCCAGTTCGAAGGTGTAGAGCCGGACCATCTCCACGGCGAACCCGGCGACCCCCGCGATGCCCACCGCCGAGTACTCGTCGGTGACGAAGACCTTCCGCATGTCCCGGTGGGCGATCACGTTGCCCTGGGTGGCCCTGCGATCACCGGCGATCAGCACGCCGTCACGGAAGGCGATCGCCACGATCGTCGTGCCGTGCGTGAGCTCGACCGCTGGCGCGCCCGCCGTGACCCGACGTGCCGGCAGCAGGTCGGGAGCCTGCGCCCGAAGCAAGTCGACGAACGAGGAGGACCCCGGCGCGAGGTAGGCCGCCGGCAGTGCCGCGCCCGGGTAGGACCTGTCGTTCACAGTGCTGTTTCTCCTCACCACGATGGAAACCGACCACAAGGCGCCGGGCGCGGCCCGACACCACCACCGGCGGCGACCGACGGCCCTCCCGCGGGCCGCCCGAAGCCTACTGTCCGCCCTTCTGCACGTAGGCTCGGACGAAGTCCTCGGCGTTCTCCTCGAGGACGTCATCGATCTCGTCGAGAATCGCGTCCACGTCCTCGCCGAGCTTCTCCCTGCGTTCCTGCCCCGCGGCAGCCGCACCCTCGGCGGCGTCCTCGCCGTCGCCGCCACCCTGCTTGTTGACCTGCTCCTGAGACATCTCGCCTCCCTGATCCACCTCGGCCGCGACTGGACTGGCCTGACAAGAACAGTACCCAGCGGCACGGACGTTCGGGGCCAGCCACCCGGGTCGTGATCAACCTCTTATGCCTTTTCGTGTCCTGTCACTCGCGGCCCGCCCCGCCGGGCTCACCCCCTGGTGAGCGCGTCCACCAGCTCCTCGGCCGTGTTCGCGGCCTCGAGCAGCGCACCGACGTGCGCCTTGGTGCCCCGCAGTGGCTCGAGGGTCGGAATGCGGACCAGTGATTCCCTTCCGATGTCGAAGATGACCGAGTCCCAGGACGCCGCCGCCACCGAGCCCGGGTAGCGCTCCAGGCAGCGGCCCCGGAAGTAGGCCCTGGTGTCCTCCGGTGGCGTGGTCACCGCCGCCCGCACCTCCTCCTCGCTGACAAGCCGCTTCATCGACCCCCGCGCGACCAGCCGGTTGTACAGGCCCTTGTCCAGCCGGACGTCGGAGTACTGCAGGTCGACCAGCTGCAGCCGGTGCGACGCCCAGGTCAGGCCATCCCTGGCCCGATACCCTTCCAGCAGCCGCAGCTTGGCCGGCCAGTCCAGCCGGTCGGCACACTCCTGCGGATCCCGCGCCAGCGCGTCGAGCACCTCCCCCCAGGTGGCGAGCACGTGCCGGGTCACCCGGTCGCCACCCTCCCGGTCCACGTGCTCCGCGGCCCGCTCGTGATAGGCGTGCTGCAGGTCCAGGCCGGTGAACTTGCGCCCGTTGGACAGCTCGACGGTGGCCTTGAGCGTCGGATCGTGGCTGATGACGTGCACCGCCCGGACTGGATCGGACAGCCTGAGGTCGTCGAACCGCCGGCCCGCCTCGATCATGTCGAGCACGAGCGCGGTGGTGCCCACCTTCAGGTATGTCGAGTACTCGGCGAGGTTGGCGTCACCGATGATCACGTGCAGCCTGCGGTACTTGTCGGCGTCGGCGTGCGGCTCGTCGCGGGTGTTGATGATGCCCCGCTTGAGCGTCGTCTCAAGGCCGACCTCGACCTCGATGTAGTCAGCGCGCTGGGACAGCTGGAAACCGGCGTGGTCGCCGGTGGCGCCGATGCCGACCCGGCCCGAGCCGCAGACCACCTGCCGAGAGACGAAGAACGGGGTGAGACCGCTGATCACCGTCGTGAACGGGGTGCCGCGGGCCATCAGGTAGTTCTCGTGGGTCCCGTAACTGGCGCCCTTGCCGTCGACGTTGTTCTTGTACAGCTGCAGCCGCGGCTGGCCGGGCACGGTCGCCGCCTTGAGCGCGGCCTCTTCCATCACCCGCTCGCCCGCCTTGTCCCAGATCACCGCGTCACGGGCATTGGTGACCTCGGGGGCGGAATACTCGGGGTGGGCGTGGTCGACGTAGAGTCGGGCGCCGTTGGTGAGAATCACGTTGGCGGCACCGAGATCCTCGACCTCGGGATCCGGTGGCGGCACACCGGACGCGCCGAGATCGAATCCCCGGGCATCGCGCAGCGGGGACTCCACTTCGTAGTCCCAGCGTGCGCGCCGCGCCCTGGGGACGTCGGCCGCGGCCGCGTAGGCCAGCACCACCTGCGTGGAGGTCAGCACCGGGTTTGCCGTGGCGTCACCGGGCACGGCGATGCCGTACTCGACTTCGGTTCCCATGATCCGCCGCATGAAGGCAGCCTACGACCTGTCCGGGTGCCGATGACGGCCATGGGGTCGTGGCGGATCCTCGCGCCGGCGTTCCAGCGTGGTGGCGGGGTGGCCCTTCGCCGCCGTGAACAGGGCACCTCCGCCGGACCGCCAGCCCATGGACGGGTCCGGGCGCTCACGGATCGTGGCGAACACCACCGT
Organism: Kutzneria sp.; assembly: GCA_019239965.1. Taxonomy (GTDB): domain Bacteria; phylum Actinomycetota; class Actinomycetes; order Mycobacteriales; family Pseudonocardiaceae; genus Kutzneria. The sequence goes on from JAFAZC010000063.1 coordinate 12,258, forward strand.
CGGGACTGTCGGGCTGTCACTCGTCCAGGGGGTTACCGCGTCAACTACTCGATCATTCTCGGGGGTCACGGTAACACTTTGGTGGTGGAGCGTGATGTACGACGACCACTGGGAAGGGCGACCTGGGGGCATGGACGGCGTCGTCAGCGAAACCAGGTGCGGCCATGAACGGAGGTGGCGGGGCCGATGCGTCAGGGGCCAACAGCCTTGGTGGCCGCGGCAGTGGTAGCGCGGCCCCACCCAGGGTCCAGCGCCGCTGATCGGACAACTTGGAGTGCCACCGCAGCAGGCGGTTCCTCGCCCCACCAAGCCGGCGGCGACGCGGACAGCCGCATGAATACAGGAATTGCCGGAGAGTTATCCCCGCGTCCCTGTGACGACCCCAGTTGTGAATCCGTCAAACCTGACCTCAACCAGGACTTATCCACATTTCAGAAATCCCCCAGCACGAGACATGCCATCTGTCCGCACTGGCCGGAGAAAATCGGAACGACCACGCCACCAGACGAGGTCACGCGGGCCGGAATTCCGCTGGTCGACACGACCCCGCGTCGCTTGGGAATTCGCTACATCACTGAGTGGGCTCTTCGAAAATCATCCAGCGACAGGCGCAGCGAGACGGCCGAACCGCCGATCGTGGTGATCAGTTGTTGGTGCAACAGCGACGGCGGGGCACTGGCCAAGCGGGTGCGCCAGCCGCTGGTGGCGACCCAGAACGCGGCCTGCCATCAGCTCCTTGAGCCAGTGAGCACGATCAGCCAGCCATGGCTCCGGCATGCTGACATTTCGGCGACAGTTCTGGACGGGGGGTGTCAACTGACGACTCGTTTTCGGCGGTCCGTGCACTCAACGCGTCCCTGAGAATTCCGTGAACTCACGATTAGGCCATTCAGGTAACGTCGTGGCATAACATCGCCGATCCACCTCAAATAAGCCAACGTCAATCCACACCGTTACCCGCCCGTAACAATGCCACGATACTCTCTATTGTGGAAGGGAGATTTACCGCAATGGACTACGGTATCGACGTATCCAACTATCAAGGTTCCTCCATCAACTGGAATGCGGTACGCGGCAACGGCATCAGTTTCACGTCTGTGCTCCTCACCGATGGCACTAACTTCCTCAATCCGGACGCCACGAACCAGGTCAACGGTGCCCGGTCGGCAGGAATCGCTTGTGGCGGATATCACTACGCCCGCCCGGTCGATATCGGTTCCCAAGTGAACACCTTCGTCGATCAGCTCTCGGCACGTGGTCTGCTCGACGATGGCTCACTGCTGCCCATGTTGGACATGGAAGCCGATGGCTTCGGGGACCCCAACGGCTTTGTGTCCGAATTCATCAATCAGTTCAGAGCCCGAACCGGTACCGACATCATCGTGTTCGCCAACCTGAACTGGTTGACCCACGTGATCAACGCCAATTTATGGGCTGGCGACGGCGTCTGGATCTGGCTCTCCCTCTACAACGGCGACCCGGGCAACCTCGGTGGATACAGTCATCCGAGGGTGGCGTTGCACCAGCACACCGACCAGGGCGTGGTGCCAGGCATCAATGGTTATGTGGACCGTGACGAAACCATCAACGGCGTCTCATTGACCGACCTTCTTGTCAAAAAGGGAGATGATTTTCTCATGGCACTGGAAGAGTGGAAGCAGGAGCGGATCTTCGATCGCGTCATGTCGATGTCGCAGGGTGTCGAGGGGCAGAGCTTCGCCGGTGACCAGTTCGTCAACGAACAGGGCCAGCGGGACGCATTGGCGGCTCAGGTGAAAGCGATATCGGACAAGGTCGACTCATTGTCCTCGCAAGTCGCCGCGTTAGCCCAGCAGATCAAGCCCACCGAAGCCCACAGCCAGGACGCCGCCGAGGCATAGCTGGTGCGCACACTCGCCGGCGCTCACGGTCCCGCTGTCACCAGCCTGGTGGCGGCGGGGCCGACGACCTGCTGGAGCAGGTTTCTCGCCCTGGTTTCGGCCGTGGCGGCGACCTGGAGGTAGGCCACCAGCTTCCCCCGGCCCAGCAACACCGCGCAGTCGGCGGACCCGACGGCGCTCTGCTCACACCAGGCGTAGTAGGCGTCCACACCGACCGGCCGGCTGGCGAGTTCAACAGGAGTCACCTGATAGGTACGGTCGCCCGCGCGGTATGTCCTGCAGTGCAGCCCCCGCTGGGTCGTTTCAAGCACCTGTGCGCCGGTGACGTCCTGATACCCGGCGATGTACTCGGACAGTGTCGTCGCCGGGGTCGTGCCCGCCCAGGTGGCCTCCATCCCCGCGGTGGGCTGTTCCAGACGCGCCGAGCAGGACGGCAACCTTTCGAGCACAGTGGCCTGCTGCGGCCCCCGTGGGCTGAATCCGATCTCGGCGACAAGCCCGTCGGTGAGCATCACATCGGCGGCCCTGCGGCGTACGACAGCCGGATCGTTCGACGGCGGAGCGCTGGCGGTGACCCGCGGCTGGGAAGTGACCGCGCTCGTCGGCGCACCGGTGGTCTTGTCCGCGTAGTGCCGTAGGTCGTTGGGTCGTCCGGAACACGACGTCAGCAGGAAGCAAGCCACCATGACCGCCATCCCGACACCTGTGTTCGCCTGCCTGCGACGCAACGCGCCACCACCTCCGGGACCGTCGTACCAACCGCCGCCGAGGGTAGTAGTCGGCGGCAAGGGGCCGCGGGGTGGGCGCCCAGCTGACTATGCCAGCACCGACGCGGCGTGGTTCGCGCCAAACCGCGAACCACGCCGCACGAGGTGATGAGCTGCCGGCTGCTACAGGTACTGACCGGTGTTGTTGGCCGTGTCGATCGCCCGCCCGGATTCCTGGTTCTTGCCGGTCACCAGGGTGCGGATGTAGACGATGCGCTCGCCCTTCTTACCCGAGATCCGAGCCCAGTCGTCGGGGTTGGTGGTGTTGGGCAGGTCTTCGTTCTCGGCGAACTCGTCGACGATCGCGTCGACAAGGTGCTGCACCCGCAGGCCGGGCTCACGGGTCTCCAGCACCGCCTTGATGGCGGCCTTCTTGGCCCGATCCACGATGTTCTGGATCATCGCACCGGAGTTGAAGTCCTTGAAGTACAGCACCTCCTTGTCCCCGTTGGCATAGGTGACCTCGAGGAACCGGTTGTCGTCGGACTCGTCGTACATTCGCTCCACGGTGTGCTGGATCATCGCCTCCATGCACCGCTTCGCGTCACCGGCGAACTCCGCGAGATCGTCGGCGTGGATCGGCAGCGTCTCGGTGAGGTACTTGGAGAAGATGTCCTTGGCCGCCTCGGCGTCGGGGCGCTCGATTTTGATCTTCACGTCGAGCCGGCCCGGCCGCAGGATCGCCGGGTCGATCATGTCCTCCCGGTTGGAGGCGCCGATGACGATGACGTTCTCCAACCCCTCGACCCCGTCGATCTCGGCAAGCAGCTGGGGCACGATGGTGGTCTCCACGTCGGAGGACACCCCGCTGCCCCTGGTGCGGAAGATCGAGTCCATCTCGTCGAAGAACACGATCACAGGGGTACCCTCGGAGGCCTTCTCCCGTGCCCGCTGGAAGATCAGGCGGATGTGCCGCTCGGTCTCACCGACGAACTTGTTGAGCAGCTCGGGACCCTTGATGTTGAGGAAGTAGGACTTGGCCTGCCCGTCGTCGTCACCACGCGCGGCGGCGACCTGTTTGGCCAGCGAGTTGGCCACCGCCTTCGCGATCAGCGTCTTGCCACACCCGGGCGGACCGTAGAGCAGCACGCCCTTCGGCGGACGCAGCTGGTATTCGTTGAACAGTTCCGCGTGCAGGAACGGCAGCTCGACGGCGTCGCGGATCTGCTCGATCTGCCGGAACAGGCCTCCGATGTCGGCGTAGTCGACGTCGGGCACCTCCTCGAGCACCAGGTCCTCGACCTCGGCCTTGGGCACCCGCTCGTAGGCATAGCCGGCCTTGGTGTCGACAAGCAGCGAGTCACCCGGCTTGAGCGGTGCGTCGATCAGCGGATCCGCCAGCCAGACAACGCGTTCCTCGTCGGCGTGTCCGACCACAAGCGCCCTCGTCGGACCCTGTTGGGCGTCGATAAGCAGTTCGCGCAGTGCGCACACTTCACCGGTGCGCTCGAACCCGCCGCTTTCCACCACCGTCAGCGCCTCGTTGAGCCGGAGCGACTGGCCCAACCGCAGCGTGGCGCCGTCCACGGCGGGGGACAGCGTGACCCGCATCCGGCGGCCTGCGGTGAAGACGTCCGCCGTGCCGTCGGGGTGGCCGGCGAGATAGACGCCGTAGCCGCTTGGCGGCTGGGCGAGCCGGTCGACCTCCTCACGCAACGCGAGGAGTTGGCTGCGTGCTTCCCGGAGGGTGTCAACCAACTTGGTGTTGCGCTCGGTGAGCTGGCTGACGCGTTCGGACGCTTCGGCGATACGCTGCTCCAGCAACCGGACGTGTCGTGGTGATTCGGTCAGCTTCCTTCGCAACAGGGCTATCTCGTCCTCGAGGAATCTGACGTGCGCGGACAGCTCGGGTGAGCCCGCACCGCTGGTCAGCTCGCCACCCTCTTCGGGTTGGCTGCCGGGACGGTTGGTCTGCATGTCGGCACCCCTCCTCCCGTGTACGTCTTCCTACGGTACCGGCGGTCACCGACAAACGAGAGCATGCTCGGCCGATGCGGGATTCCGAATCGGCCACGAAACGCCCGCTCGGCGGGATGAACTAGGCCATCCCGGTGTCGGAAGAACCAGCCACCCACTACCGTGCGTCTATCACGCACCTTGGGCGAGGAGGAGACGGCCATTCCGCCACTGCCGCGTTCGGTACCGGCAGGACGGCAGTAACGTGGGGCGACGATGGACCACCTTCCGTCGTCATCTCGTTCATGCCTATGCCCATGCCCACCAGCACCCGATCCGGGAGAGAGACGTCCAGTGACTTATCCACCACAGCAGCCCAATGGTCCTCAGCAGCCCGGTGGCCAGCAGCCGTGGGGCGGCCAGCAGCCGGGTGGGTACCCGTCCCAGCCGACCCCGCCGGGCGGTTACCCGCAGCAGCCGATGCAGCCGGGTGGTTACCCGCAGCAGGCGCCCCCGCCCGGCGCCGGATACCAGGCCGGCGGCCACCAGCCCAGTCCTCAGCAGCCCAATGGTCCTCAGCAGCCCGCTGGGCAGCAGCCGTGGGGCGGCCAGCAACCGGGCGGCTACCCAGCACAGCAGCCAGGCGGCTATGGCCAGTTCCCGCAGCCGCCCGCCGGCCCCGGCCAGCCGCAGCCAGGTGATGCACCCGGCCGAAGGAAAAGTCCGCTGCCCTGGATACTGACTGGCGCCGGTGCGCTCGTGGTGGTCATCGCCGTCGTGCTGGTGTTCGTCCTGCACGGAGGCGGGGATCCCAAGTCCGTCGCCCAGTCGTTCGCCGCCGCGTTCAACAACCGCGACACCAACGCTCTCAAGGCCACCCTGTGCGCGAAGGACGCCGACAGCGCCGCGGAGGCGATGCAGCTGTCCGACCTCAGCGCGATTCCGGACGTGCCGGACGAGGTCAAGAATCAACTCAAGAAGGTCACCGTGAAGATGGCGATCACCGATGTCACCCAGACCGACGACAACAACGCCAAGGCCACGGTGTCGCTGAGCCTGGAGAACGTGCCGCCCCAGCTCCAGGGCAGAGCCCAGGAGATGACCAAGGCGGTGGGCAACGAGCCGCTGCCGCTGGTCAAGGAGGGTGGCGCCTGGAAGGTCTGCGTCTCAGCATGACCGCATAGCACCGCATCCGCGGGCCACCGACGGGCGCCCGTGGGGCATTCTTGCCACGGGCGCCCGTCACCCGCGACGACGCACCACCGTCCGACTCGCGTGATCACGAGGAAGCGAGCACGCCGTGACCTATCCACCTCAGCCGCCCGATGCTCCGTACGGGCAGCAGCCCAGTGGCGGTTATGGACCCTACGGTCAGCAGCCGCAATCCCCCGGAGCCCAACAGCCCTACGGCGCCCAGCAGCCTGGCGGCTACCCCGCGCAACCGCCGTACGGATCGGGACAGTTCGACCAACCGCCCGCATACGGGCAGGGCTACGGGCAGTACGCCCCGCCGCCGTGGGTCACTCCCGACGAGCCCCGCAAGAAGCGGACCGGACTGATCATCGGCATCGCCGCCGCGGCCGTCGTGGTACTCGCCGGCGCCGGCGTCGGCACCTACTTCCTGTTCTTCGCCAACGCCCAGTCCAGCCCGGAGTCCGTCGGCCGCGCGGTCGTGGACGCGCTCAACGCCAAGAACGAGGCCAGGATTCTCGACTTGAGCTGCGACTCGTACCGACCGCGTCTCAAGATGGCGCTGGACCAGAGCAACTCGATGACCAGTCCCGGTGCCGCGCTGAAGTTCACCTACAAGAGCGTGGCGGTCGACAGCGACAAGGCTACGGTCACGTTCCACTACGAGGGGTCGATCAACGGCGAGACGAAGCCGGCCAAGGACGAGACGATGGACCTACGCAAGGATCCCGCGAGCGGCAAGTGGACGGTGTGTCCCAAGACGTGACGCGCGCACGACCGGGCTCAGGACCGAGCAGGAGGCGGCCGAGGTGACCCGTCAGTCCGGTGGCACCGCACCGGCATCCGTCGCGACAGGATGCCGGATGTCCCGCAGGGACAGGTGGGTGATCGCCGGCACCGCCGTCGCCGTCCTGGCCATGGTGGGCCTCGGGGCGGTGGCCATCTACCTGATCACCGCGAAGAACACGCCGGCGCCGGTCGCCCCCACATCGACGTCGGCCACGCCGCCTGACCCGCTCGCCGTCGCGGCGGCGCAGCAGTTCGCCGACGCGATCAGCGCCGACGACCCCGCCGCGGCGGTGCCGGTGGTCTGCGCGGCGGACAAGGCCGGTCTGCTGGCGGCCAAACCCACGGGACACAAACCGGCGACCGTGGTTTCCGGGGTTGTTGTCAACGGAGGAACCGGCACGTTCCTGCTGACCAAGTCCCCGGCGCAGGGGGAACGCACACAGGTGAGGCTCACCCTGACCCGGCAGGGCGGGGACTGGAAGGTCTGCGGTTCAGCAGGCTGAGGTGGGCCGCCGCTGTGGTTTGGGCGTCATGACGCCGTCGGCGAGCCGCCGGGTTGTCAGCAGGAACGCGGTGTGCCCGATCATGCGGTGCTCGGGGCGCACGGCCAACCCGACGACGTGCCACGGCCGGATCAGCGACTCCCACGACTCCGGCTCCGTCCAGCACTGCTGCTCGCGCAACGCCTCGGTGACCCGGGACAACTGCGTCGTGGTAGCCACGTAAACCACCAGAACGCCGCCGGGCGCGAGGCAGGCGGCCACCGTTGGCAGCACCTCCCACGGCGCGAGCATGTCCAGCACGGCCCGGTCGACTTCGCCACCGTCCACGGCGGGCGGATGCTCCGTCAGGTTGCCGATGGTGAGGGTCCAGTTGTCGGGAGTCTTGCTGAAGAACCGCTCGACGTTGCGCGCCGCGTGGTCGGCGTGGTCCTGGCGCACCTCGTAGGAGCACACCGAGCCGTGCTCGCCGACGGCACGCAGCAGCGAGCAGGTCAGCGCACCCGATCCGGCGCCCGCCTCCAGCACACGGGCCCCGGGAAAGATGTCACCCCACATGATGATCTGCGCGGCGTCCTTGGGGTAGATCACCTGCGCGCCGCGGGGCATGGACAGCACGTAGTCGGGCAGCAGCGGGCGCAGCGCGAGGAAGCTCGTGTTCCCGGCGGAGGTGACCACCGATCCCTCCGGCTTTCCGATGAGGTGGTCGTGGTCGATCGCGCCCCGATGAGTGTGGTACTGCCCACCTGGCTGCAGGACCAGTGTGTAGTGCCGGCCCTTCGGATCGGTCAGCCGCACTCGGTCGCCTTCCTGGAACGGACCACGCGCGCTGCTCACCTTCGACGACCTCCGTACCGTGCCGACACATTCGTCGGCGGTCCTGCTTGATGGCGGCCCTGCGGCCGGCCCGCCATCGTCGCAGAGCCGTGGCTCAGCCTCGGCGGCGGGCCGCCAAGGCGGCCTTCAGGTCGTCCCTGCGCAGCACCGCCGCCGGCCGGCCCTCGGTGTCGACGATCAGGAACTGCCAGGCGGCTGTGCCGTGTACCCGCTCGATGACCTCCTCACCGGAGTCGGACTCCAACAGGACCGTGTCCGGCCTGATCTCCTCCGCGGCGTGTTCGGCGGGGGCAAGGGGGCTCTTGGCGGCGAGGTGCTCGGCTCGTGGCTGGTCGAGCAGGCCGGCGGCGACCCCGTCGGCGCGAACGAGGACGACGCCCCGACCCGCGGCGGCGGCGAGTGCGTCCGCGACCGGGCTCTCGGCGGGCAGCTGCAGGACCGGTCGGGCCACATCGGCCAGCACGAGGCCCTCCGGCCAGACGCGCTCCCGTTCGGACCTCAGTTCGCCACGCGCTCCCATGATGACGAACCAGGCTGTCATGGCACACACACCCGACCACAGCCACCGGTCCGGGCTGCCCTGCACCTGCCGCAGCAGCGCCCACAGCAGCAGCGACGCGGCGACGAGCCCGCCGCCGGCCACGGCCGTCCTCGTCCCGGCGACGCGTGTCCCGGTCAGGCCCCACACCAGCGCCCGAAGCATGCGGCCGCCGTCAAGGGGAAGCCCTGGCAGCAGGTTGAACACCGCGACCGCCGCGTTGGCCAAGGTGCCCTCCATCAGCAGCAGCCACAGCGCACCACCGGACGGCCCGATGAGCAGCAAGGCCCCGAACAGCGCGGCGAGCACGATCGACACGGCCGGACCGGCAAGGGCGACCATGCCTTCCTGGGCTGGCCGCGCCGGCGACCGTCCGACTTCGGAAATGCCGCCGAGCAGGAACAGCCGCAGTCGCCGCACCGGCAGTCCATAGCGCAGCGCGACCACACAGTGGCCGAGTTCGTGGAGGAGGACCGAGACACCCAGCAGCAGGGCGAAGCCGGCGGCGAGGGCGAAGGCTCCGACCACGCTGGTACCGGGGAGCAGCTGGCCGATCATGGGTGCGTACAACCCGGTCACGAAGGCCGACCCGACCCACCACGACGGGGCGAGTACGACGGGAACCGCACGGATCCGGAACAGCAGCAGCCCGCCGTCGACGCCGCGCGGTCCTGTCCAGCTCGTGGTGGTCACCGGCCAAGGGTAGGACCTCGGGTGCCGGGCGGCCGCGGTCCGGTCCGACCGTGTCGATCACGAGAGTGTCGGTGCCTTGTCCTACTCTGCCGAGCATGCCGGACAAAACCGTGCGCAGGCCAGCGTTGTCGCCGTCGCGGGCGAGCGATTTCAAGCAGTGCCCGCTGCTCTACCGCTTCAGGGTGGTCGACCGCCTTCCAGAGAAGCCGACGAAGGCCCAGATCCGGGGCACGGTCGTGCACTCGGTGCTGGAGCGGATCTTCGCTCTGCCCGCCGGGCAACGCCACGAGCGGACCGCCAATGACCTGCTGACGCCAGCATGGGCCGACCTGCTCGCCGAACGCGCCGAACTCGCGGAGCTGTTCGACGGCGCCGACGATCCGGCGTTCGCCGAATGGCTCGACACCGCACGCGACATGCTGGCCGGCTACTTCCGCCTCGAGGATCCGCGCCGTCTGGAGCCGGAGGCGTGCGAGCTGCTCGTCGAGGCGGAACTGCCCTCAGGCCTGCTGCTGCGGGGCTACGTCGACCGGCTCGACGTGGCGCCGACCGGGGAGATGCGGGTGGTCGACTACAAGACCGGCTCGGTGCCTAGGGAAGTCGGCGAGGCCAAGGCCATGTTCCAGATGAAGTTCTACGCCCTGGTGCTGTGGCGGCTGCGTGGTGTCGTGCCGAGGCAGCTGCGCCTGATGTACCTCGCCGAGGGGCAGAATCTCGCCTACTGTCCCGACGAGGCGGAGTTGCGTCGGTTCGAACGCACTCTTGAGGCGATCTGGGCGGCGATCCTGCGGGCCGGCAGGACAGGAGACTTCCGCCCCAATCCCAGCCGGCTGTGCGACTGGTGCGACCACAAGGCGCTCTGCCCGGAGTTCGGGGGAACCCCGCCGCCCTACCCCGGATGGCCCGACGCCGGTGTCGAGTCCGTTGCCGCGCCGGCGGCGGCGCCCTGACGGCGCACGGCACGACGTGGCCGGTCCGCGGGGCGTCGGCTCACAGCCGGCAGGACCGGATATCGGAGGCCAGCACGGCCTTGGCGCCCAGGTTCGCCAGCCGGTCCATCACCGGGTTGGCCTCCTTGCGGGGAACCATCGCCCGCACCGCGACCCAGTCGGGTTCGGCGAGCGGGGCCACCGTTGGCGATTCAAGGCCCGGGGTCAGCTTCAACGCGGACTCCAGCAGCGCCTTGGGGCAGTCGTAGTCCAGCATCAGGTACTGCTGGGCGAGCACGACGCCTCGCAGGCGCGCGGTGAACTGGCACTTGGCCGCGCAGTCCTTGGCGCCGGCCTGCTGTACCAGGATCGCCTCGGAGCGGCAGATCACCTCACCGAAGGCGGCGAGGCGGTGCTGGCGCAGCGTACGGCCGGAGCCGACGACATCGGCGATCGCGTCGGCGAGGCCCAGCTGCACCGAGATCTCCACGGCGCCGTCGAGTCGGATCACCCGCGCCTGGATACCGCGGCGGGCCAGGTCCTGTCCGACCAGCCTCGGGTAGGCGGTGGCCAGCCGTTTGCCGTGCAGGTCGGCCACGGTCCAGGTCTGGTCCGCCGGGGCGGCGTAGCGGAACTGGGAACCACCGAACCCCAACGCCAGCCGCTCGTCGACGGTGGCGCCGGAGTCCAGCGCCAGGTCCCTGCCGGTGATGCCGAGGTCGAGCTCGCCGGATCCGACGTAGATGGCGATGTCCTTGGGGCGCAGGAAAAAGAACTCCACCTGGTTGGGCTGGTCCAGCACGGTCAGGTCGCGATGCTCGTGGCGTCCCCGGTACCCCGCCTCGGCAAGCATCTCGGCGGCGGCCTCGGCCAACGTGCCCTTGTTGGGCATGGCAACGCGCAACATCTGGTAACTCCCGTTGTCGATCACAAGTGACGATAGACGTCGTTCAGGCTCAGACCACGTCCCAGCATGAGCACCTGCACGCGGTACAGCAGCTGCGAGATCTCCTCGGCCAGCCGCTCGTCGGACTCGTGTTCGGCCGCGATCCACACCTCGCCGGCTTCCTCGAGGACCTTCTTGCCCTGGGCGTGCACCCCGTCATCGAGCGCGGTGACCGTACCCGAGCCATCGGGTCTGGCCAGCTTGCGCTCGCTGAGCTCGTCGAACAGCTCGTCGAACGTCTTCACGGGGCACGATCCTCGCATCCCCGCCCCCTCACCCGGTCAGTCGCCCCTCGCCAGTGACCCGGATCGCCGCGGTCCGGTCGGTCCGGCCGTGCGCACCGCGACCAGTCCGATCGCGACGATCACCAGTCCGCTCCCCTGCACCACGCACAGCACCCGCG
>JAFAZC010000163.1 GCA_019239965.1 Kutzneria sp.
AGTACGGCAATTACTACGACGATCGGGCGGCCGCCGCGGCGGGTCTGGGATTCGTCGGCGTCTATCTGGTGGTGCTGGTGTTGCCCATCGTGGTGAACGCCATCTATGACGTCGTCATGATCGCCACCAGAGGAGCCACGCTGGGCAAGCAGATCGCCGGCGTCAAGGTGATCCGCGAGCACACCGGGCAGATCCCTGGCTGGGGTCCGGCCGCCGGCCGATGGGGTCTGCTGTCCGGCCTGGTCCTCTTCCCGTGCCTTGGTGGCCTCTGGGGCATCTTGTGCAGCCTGTCGCCGTTCTTCGACAACGTCGGCCGCCGGCAGGGCTGGCACGACAAGGTGGCCAAGACCATCGTGATCGCCACCAAGTGAGACAGTCGGTGCCGCGCGTGGCCCCGGTCGTCGCCGTTGGCGCGGTGGCGGCCGGGGTCGCGCTGGGCACCGGTGTGGTCGCCATTCCGTGCTGGTTCCATGCACTCACCGGGCTGGACTGCCCGTTCTGCGGTGGCAGCCGCGCCATCGGCGCGCTGCTTCGGGGTGACCTCCCCGCAGCGCTGGGATACAACGCCTTCGCGGTTCTCGTGCTGCTGCCCGCCGCGGCCATCGCCATCGTGTTACTCGGACGTCGTGAGCTGGGCCGGCCGATACCGGCATGGCGGGTACTCCGCATGGCGCTTGTGGCGCTCGGGGTGCTCGCCGTGGCCTGGTGGGTCGTCCGCGACCTTCCGCTGAGCCCGTTCGCCGCTCTGCGCGTGTAACTCGGTCGACCTGTCCGACGCGGCACCGTCCAAACAGGCCGGAAAACTGGGGACCGGCGCTACGTCGAGGTCAAGAAGGGGTACGTTGGGAAACGACCGCGTACCTGGTTGCGGCTCACCAAGGAGGGCCGGACGGCGTTGGAGGACCACGTGGCCGCGCTGCAGCTGATCGTCACGCGATCGCGGGCTGCTGGTCGCGCGCGCAGCGTCGACTGAAGACGTCGAGTGAGGACGGGATGAGTCTCTACCGCGACACCGGTGTCGTGCTGCGGGTGGGCAAACTCGGTGAGGCTGACCGGATCGTCACCCTGCTCTCCCGGCGGCACGGCAAGATCCGGGGCGTCGCCAAGGGTGTGCGCCGCACCTCGTCCCGGTTCGGCGCCCGGCTCGAACCGTTCGGGCACGTCGACGTGCAGCTCTACACCGGCCGGACCCTCGACGTGATCACCCAGGTCGACACCCTCGACGCCTTCGGCGTCGGCCTCGTCGACGACTATCCCCGCTACACCGCGGCCTGCGCCGTGCTGGAGACCGCCGACCGGCTGGCCGCCGAGGAGGGCGAACCGGCGCTCAAGCTGTACCTGCTTCTCGTCGGTGCGCTGCGCGCGCTGTCGCAGCGGGAGCGGGAGGCGACCCTGGTGCTGGACGCCTTCCTGCTGCGGGCGATGGGCTTCGCCGGCTGGGCGCCGGCCATCACCGAATGCGCGCGGTGTGGCAAACCAGGGCCACACCGGTCCTTCAGCGTTCCCGCCGGTGGTTCGGTCTGCGAACAGTGCCGCCCACCGGGAGCGGCAGCGCCCGCGGTGGAGACGCTGTCCCTGCTCGACGCGCTCGTCCACGGTGACTGGCCGGTGGTGGAGCGCAGCCAGCCGGCCAGCCGCCGTGAGGCGGGCGGCCTGGTCGCCGCCCATCTGCAGTGGCACCTCGAACGCCAACTCAAATCGCTGCCACTGGTTGAACGCAAGGCATCGGCCGGAGCCGTCGACCGGCTGGCCGCCACGGTCCGCGGCGCCCTGGCGGAGCGCCATCCGTGATCCTGCGCGCCTACCAGCCCAGCGACCTCCGCGCGGTGTATGACATCTGCCTGGCCACCGCACGCCAACCCACGTCGGCCGAGGACCAGCTCTCCGACCCGGACCTGCTCGGACACGTCTACGCGGGCCCGTATCTTGAGTTGCAGCCCGAACTGGCGTTCGTGATCGCCGACGAGGACGGTGTGGCCGGATACGTACTCGGTGCCCTGGATTCCGCGGAGTTCTACCGGCGCTGGCGGCAGGTGTGGAGTCCGCGGTTCACCACCAGCCATCCGGAGCCCGCCGCCGAGGTGACCCGAGAAGACCGGCTGGCCGGGCTGCTGCACCATCCTTGGCGGGCGCTCCCGGACGGTATCTCCGGTTACCCCTCACACCTGCACGTGGACCTCCTCGCGCGGGCCCGTCGCCGAGGCTGGGGAACCGCGCTGCTGCGGGCTCTGCTCGAGGCTCTGAGCGAGCGGAGCTCGCCAGGGGTGCACCTGATCACCTCCACGGCCAACGCCGCCGCGGTGGCCTTCTACGCCCATCTCGGGTTCGAGGTGCTGGGCACGACCCGGCACAACGGGGTGGTGATGGGATCGGCTCTGGCGGACTCGGGCAGGATGGAGTCACCAACCACATCCCCATGAGGAGTTCGCCACATGCTGCGAAGGCAGCGGCGGGTACGTGACCAGGGCTCGGTGGGCGGACCGTCCGAGGGCCGCTCCGCGGACCGACGCGTCAGAACGGCGAGGACCGCACCCGGTGCCCTCGTGCCCCCTGATCCCCACCCGTCCGGAGCGAGGCCACCTGACATTCCGCCCGAGTTCGTGCCCAAGCACGTCGCCATCGTGATGGACGGCAACGGACGATGGGCCAACCAACGCGGACTGCCACGGGTCGAGGGACACAAGCGTGGCGAGGCCGTCGTGCTCGACGTGGCCCGCGGCGCCATCGAACTCGGCGTGAAATGGATCTCGCTGTACGCCTTTTCCACGGAGAACTGGAAGCGCAGCCCCGACGAGGTGCGTTTCCTGATGGAGTTCAACCGCGACGTGATCCACCGCAGGGTCGACGAGCTCGACAGCATGGGTGTCCGGGTGCGGTGGGCGGGCCGACAGCCACGGCTGTGGCGCAGCGTGGTCAACGAACTGCAGATCGCCGAGCAGCGCACGAAGGGCAACAAGGCGCTCACCCTGACCATGTGCGTCAACTACGGCGGACGAGCCGAGATCGGCGACGCGGCGCGGGAGATCGCCAGACTGGTCGCTGCCGGCAAGATCAATCCTGACAAGGTGGACGAGCGCACCATCGCCAGGTACCTCTACCAGCCGGACATGCCCGACGTGGACCTGTTCATCCGGCCCTCCGGCGAACAGCGCACGTCCAACTACCTGCTCTGGCAGTCGGCCTACGCGGAACTGGTGTTCCAGGACATCCTGTGGCCCGACTTCGACCGCCGTGACCTCTGGCGGGCATGCGAGACCTACGCCTCCCGGGACCGGCGCTTCGGCGGCGCCAAGGACAAGGCCGCTCCGGGCGGTGGCACCGCGCAGAAGCAGGACGAGACGGGCGAGGTACAGGAGGTGGCTCGGTGACCAGCGACGAGGCGGAGACGACCGCGCGACTGCTCACGGCGGCCCGTGAGGCGCTGGAGACCTTCCACGACGTGCATGTGGACGACGACGGTGCGCTCACCTTCGCACACGGCGACGTGCCCTGCGCGGTGCAGGGGATGCGGTTGGCCGAAGGGCTGACGATGCTCAGCCTGACCTGTGTGGTCGCCTGGGACCTGCCGGACGACCCGGCGCTGGCCGTTTCGGCCGCCGAGCGCGCCGGCGAGGGACTGTTCGGCACGCTCGGTGTCGTGCACACCGAGCGGGGCATGGACGTGACCCTGCGGTACGCCTTCCCGGCCGACGGACTGGGCGTCGCGCCACTGTCGACGATCCTGATGCTGGTGGTCTCGACGGCCTCCAAGCTGCGCGCCGACCTGCTGGCCAGTGTCGAGCAGCGCTGACCGGTCGGACGCTGCCGGTGTGGCCTGGAACAACGACCTGACAGCGGTCGCCAAGCGGTCGGCTCCATCACCACCCGGACGGCGGTTTCCCGTGCGCGTCACCTCGTCGCGGGTGCTCTGCGCGTTGCTGGTGCTCGCGCTGATATCGCGGGCATGGCTGGTCGGCGTCCTCGACGTTCCCGCGCTGCGAACGGCAGCGACGATCTTCGTCGCGGTCTGTGTCCAGGCGATGCCCTTTCTCGTGCTCGGCACACTGCTCAGCGGTGCGATCGCCGCTTTCGTGCCGGCGACCGTGCTGCGCAGGGTGCTTCCGCGCAACCCTATGCTGGCCGTGCCGGTCGCTGGGCTCGCCGGAGTCACTCTGCCCGGCTGCGAGTGCGCCTCTGTTCCCCTCGCCCGTCGGGTGATGCAGCAGGGTGTACCGCCCGCTGTGGCGCTGACGTTCCTGCTCGCGGCGCCCGCGGTCAACCCGGTGGTGCTGGTCGCCACCGCGGTCGCCTTTCCCGGCGACCTGGAGATGGTGCCGGCCCGGTTTCTCGGCTCGCTGCTCACCGCGACGGCGGTCGGCTGGCTGTGGGCGAGGGTCGGCCGCACCGAGTGGATCGCCGAGCGTGCCCTCCGACGCCTGCCGCTGCGTACGGGCACCGCGCGGTGGGAGGTGTTCGTGGAGACGGCCCGGCATGACCTGGTCGAGGCTGGCGGCTTCCTCGTCGTCGGCGGCCTGACGGCCGCGGCCCTGCAGGTCGCGGTTGGCAAGGGATGGCTGGAGGCCCTGGGCGGCCATCTCGCGGTCGGCATCGTCGCGATGGCTCTGCTCGCGGTGGTGCTGGCACTGTGCAGCGAGGCCGACGCCTTCGTCGCCGCGTCGCTCGCCGGTCTGCCGCTGCTGCCGAGGCTGGTGTTTCTCGTCGTCGGGCCGGCCGTGGACGTCAAGCTGATCGCGCTACAGGCCGGCACGTTCGGAAAGGCGTTCGCGGCACGGTTCGCGCCGATGACGTTCGTCGTGGCGACGTTGTGCTCGGTGCCCGCCGGACTGCTCCTGGGGGTCCGGTGAGCAGGGAAACCCAGAACGTCCTGCTGATATTGGTCGGCGGTGCGCTGTTGACGATCGCTCTCAATGGCACGTTCCTGCGTTACGTCAAGCCGTCACAGCAGCCGTGGCTGATCGCCTCCGGCGCGCTGATGGTGCTGTTGGCACTGGTGGCCATCGGGCGCGACATCCGCGGAGCCGGGACCGCCGAGGCCGAGCCGCACGACCACTCCCACGGCCGTGCCCGAAGCTCCTGGCTGCTTCTGCTGCCGGTGCTGACGATCTTCCTGATCGCCCCGCCCGCGCTCGGCTCGGACGTGGTGAGCAGATCCTCGGCCAGCCCGGTCGTGGCCGGCTCGCCGCGCCACGACCAGATCGTCAAGACCGTGTTCCCGCCGCTGCCGGCCGGAACGCCTCTGGAGATGAGGATGGCGGACGTCGCCACGAGGGCGGCTTGGGATGCCACCAACTCCCTGGACGGTCGCCTGATCTCGGTGACCGGATTCGCCGCGCACGACAGGGGTACCGTCTACCTGGCTAGGCTGGTGATCAGCTGTTGCGCCGCGGACGCCGTGCCGGTCAAGGTGCGACTTGCCGACCCGAACTCCGCTGATCTGCCTGACGATCAGTGGTTCACGATGACCGGGCAGATCGAGCCGGGATCGGCCACCCCGTCCAACGGCTACGTCCCCACGTTCGCGGTGTCCAGTCGCCATCCCGTCCAGGCTCCGGCCGATCCGTACGAATACTGATGGTGTCCGCCAGTGGTAGCCAACCGGCGGGAGTACCAGCGCGAGCGAGGTCAGCCCCTGGTGTGACCGCCGGGCGTGCAGTCCGCACAGGTGCCGAAGATCTCCACGGTGTGGCTGATCTCGGAGAAGCCGTTCTCGGCGGCCACACGGTCCGCCCACTTCTCCACGGCGGGCCCCTCCACCTCGACAGTCCGCCCGCAACGCCGACACACCAGATGGTGATGATGGTGGCTGGAACAGCGGCGGTAGATCGCCTCACCGGAATCGGTGCGCAGCAGGTCCACCTCGCCGGCGTCGGCGAGCGACTGCAGAGTCCGGTAGACCGTGGTCAGGCCAATCCCCTCGCCACGGCGGCGCAGCTCCTCGTGCAGTTCCTGAGCGGAACGGAAGTCGTCGAGTTGGTCGAGCAGCTTGGACACCGCGGCTCGCTGCTTGGTGGCACGGAGGCCGGGAACCGACCCGGCCGGTCGCTCGCTGGTCGTCACACGTTCTCCCGTTGATCGCTCCCGCTGCTCTCTCCGACATGCGTGACCGCGTCGACCACGATATGCGCCAGATGGTCGTCGACAAGGCGGTACATCACCTCGCGACCGTGCCGTTCACCGTGTACGACCCCTGCCGCTTTGAGCACCCGCAGGTGCTGGCTGATCAGCGGCTGGGCCACTGTCAGTGCGTCGACCAGTTCGTGGACACAGCGTTCTCCCGCGCGCAACTGCAACACGATCGCGATCCGCACAGGGGCGGCGAGAGCACGCAACAGGTCGCCGGCCGCGGTGAGAGCGCGCGGCGAAGCGACCCGCTCTCCCTCCCGACATGGCGAGCCAGCGGCCAGTGCGACGCCGGTCCGCCTCGTGTCGTGGGGTGCCGCGTGCCGGCTCACGATGAACATCGTCCTCTCGGCGCTGCTGACAGCGTTTGCCTACCCATGGTAAACGTTCGCGCCGCCGGAACAGGCCGTGGCTGCGCAGCGGGGCTGAATGTCCGGACTACCGGACTACGGAGACGGTTACACCAACGAGCACGAACAGCACGAGGACACGCAGGGCTCGGTCGGGGGCGGACAGTGCCCGCCAGGTCGCACCGAGCAGACCCAACATGCCGAGAACCAGTGCCCCGAGCAACACAGCTCCGATCGGGCCGCGTACCAGTACGCCAACCACGAAGAGCGCCAGCACCACGAGGAATACCGCGATCGGGCGAACTTTCGACAGGGGCCCGCTACCCGGCAGCAGCGGCGCCCGGCTGGATGGACCTCTCCCTCGCACGGCAAGCTCCTTAGCTGTTCATGGACTACGGTGCTGATTTTCGCATCCACCCGAAAAGGATCGTCGCCGTGTTGCTGGTCTGTCGGTTCGTCGTGGCCGAATCCGAGACGAGTTCCTTCGTCGCGCGTGTCCGACACGCACTGGAACTGCTCACCGCGCACCCCGGATGCCGAGGAGGACAGCTGGCCCGGTCGACCGACGAGGACAGCCGCTGGGTGCTCGTGGTCGAGTTCGACTCCGTTGTGGCTTACCGCAGAGCAATGTCGGGCTTCCCCGTTCGGGAACATGTCATGCCCTTGCTGTCCGAGGCTCTGACGGACGAGCCGGCCGCCTACGAACCGGCGATGTCGGCCAGTGGCGGCACCGTCGACGAGCACGTCAGCCTGGTGGCCCGCGACGCAGGTACGGTCCGCCTCGGTGAAGCCGCCGGTCCGGCCGCCGCACGAGGAGAACCCCTCCATGGCGCCCAGGGTGAGTGAATGCGCCCCGGCGCGGTCGTCCAGACTGTGTGCAAGGAGAAGGTCGGCCTGTCGAAAGCCTGCCGGCCGTCGTCGGCGGCATCCGCGAACCAACTCGTCGTGGAGCGGGTGGTCCCCGTGACCCGCGGAACGGGTCGGGACTACCATGGCGAACGTCCTTGATCACCAACTGTGTGATCTCCGGCGGATGGAGCTTGCGTGCCCGCGGACCGCGTCGACGCCCTGGTGAGCCTCTGCAAGCGACGTGGATTCGTGTACCCCTGCGGCGAGATCTACGGCGGTACCCGTTCCTCTTGGGACTACGGGCCACTGGGCGTCGAACTGAAGGAAAACATCAAGCGCGCCTGGTGGAAGAGCACCGTCCAGAGCCGACAGGACGTTGTCGGCCTCGACTCCTCGGTCCTGCTGCCCCGTGAGGTGTGGGTGGCTTCAGGACACCTCGAGTCCTTCGTCGATCCACTGATTGAATGCAACTCCTGTCACCATCGGTTCCACGTCGACCACGTGGTGGAGGAGTACGTCAAGCGCGGCGGGAATCAGTCCGCCACCACAGAGGTGTCCGACATTCCCTGCCTTGTCTGCGGCCTCAAAGGTTCCTACACCGAGCCCAAGATGTTCAGCGGCCTGCTCAAGACCTACCTCGGTCCCGTCGAATCCGCCGAGGGGCTGCGCTACCTCCGGCCAGAGACGGCACAGGGCATCTTCGTCAACTTCCTCAACGTGCTCACCACATCTCGCAAGAAGCCCCCGTTCGGCATAGGTCAGATCGGCAAGTCGTTCCGGAACGAGATCACCCCCGGCAACTTCATTTTCCGCACCCGTGAGTTCGAACAGATGGAGCTCGAGTTCTTCGTCCCACCAGGTTCTGACGACGAATGGCACCAGTACTGGATCGACGAGCGGCTGCGGTGGTACACCGAACTTGGCGTGGCCCAACAGAACCTGCGCCTGTACGAACACCCCAGAGAGAAGTTGTCGCACTACTCCAAACGTACCGTGGACATCGAGTACCGGTTCTCGTTCGAGAGCCAGGAATGGGCTGAGCTCGAAGGAATCGCCAACCGGACCGACTTCGATCTCATGACGCATGCCAACCGATCAGGGATCGACCTCTCCTACTTCGACCAGGCGACCAGTTCTCGCTACCGTCCTTTCGTTATCGAACCGTCCGCCGGCGTCAACCGGTCGATGATGGCGTTCCTCCTGGATGCCTACACCGAGGACGACGCGCCCAATGCCAAGGGAGGAGTGGACAAACGCGTGGTGTTGCGATTGGACCCGAGGCTCGCGCCGGTCAAGGTCGCCGTGCTGCCGCTGTCCCGCAACGCGGAACTGTCCCCGAAGGCACGCGACCTGGTGACCACCTTGTGCCGCACCTGGAACACCGATTTCGACGACGCGGGGGCGATCGGCCGACGCTATCGCCGTCAGGACGAGATCGGCACCCCGTTCTGCGTAACGGTCGACTTCGACACGCTGATCGACCAGACCGTGACCATCCGGGAGCGGGACAGCATGGTGCAGCGACGGATCGCCATGGACCAGTTGGAGTCCTACCTTGCATCGCGGCTCCTCGGGTGTTGACCACGCGCGGTGACCCTGGGGTGCTGCCGCGTTCGGGCTCGACCGTGGGCTCGGCGTAGCTCGGAGATCACCTCGGCCTGTCTGTGGCGTAGTCGCCGCGGCGAGGTGTGGACGACGATCACTCCGGTGGACGTGAGCATGGCATGTCTGTCCAGCGCCTTGGCATGCGTGCCGGCAACGGGATTGTCGGCTTCCATGTCGATGTCCATGGCCACCGCGTCGTCGTCGTCCCACCAGCAGCTGACTGCCCCGAGGCAGGCTTCGCCGTCCTCGAGAAGAACATGCCAGCGCGGCCGTGGCAGACCAGCGGCGTGGATCAACTGCCTGGACAACCCCTCGGCGGCGGTCCGGGCGCGGTCGACAACGTCGGCCAGGACGCGCCGCGGAAGAGTGCGGCCCTGCTGACTTTCCGCGGCGAGGGCGGCCTCGAGCAGCACGGGGGAGAGCCCCTTGTCCCATATCGCCTCGCTGAACATGGCGCGAACCTGTTCACCGTGATGCAGGCGGCGGACGCCGTCGAGCAAGGCTCGCTCCAACGGCGTCACCAGAAACCCCTGGCGTAGAACAGGTTTGGGCATGAGACTGGCGTGTTCTACCATGACGAGCCGGGTGCCGCGCACCCGCCGTCCGTTCGGGATCAGGACATGAACCGGGCCGGGCCGAGGAGCTGTGCGCATGCCGTGCAGGAGCAACGCGTATCCACCGGCGACTATCGGACCTGGCTCGGCGTAACGCAGTGCGGCCTGAATCAACTGTGACCGGGTTGGCGGGGAGGAGTCTAGCACGAGCACACCGGGCAAGAGGCGTTGCCATGGGCCTCCGGGCAGGCACTTGCGGTGGACGGTACCACCGAAGATGCCCAGCGCCACCAGATCGGCCGCACGTGCCACCCGATGCGCGAACAGATCAGGCAGCGCCGTGAGGTCGACGAGAGTGCGATCGCCGCTCATGACCCAAGAGTCGACCAGTCGGATTGTCCACGACAGACCCCATCGGTTAGCTGTGGACAACGTGGGGTGCTGTGGACAACCGCCGTGTCTCGGCGCGCCCGGCCATCCTGCTGTTCGTCACAGCCGCCGAACGTGTAGCGGCGTCTCCACCGCGGATCCCGTTGCGGGATCGTGTGCCACCACGTACGCGCCACCGGTTTGCTGTTCGCCAACCGCCTCGACCAGTGCGGTGCCCCGATAGAGCAAGCCGACGCCATCGTCAGTGCAGTGGGAGGTGGGCAGCACCTGCTCGGCAACGGCCCGATGCATGGTGGGGCGCCTGTGTGCCTCGGTGTCGTAGTGCACTCCGCTGCCGTACGGCAGCAGTGCCAGCCCGTTGGTGACCACCCGCAGCTCGGGGCCGAAGGAATCGGTCGAGCCGCCGACGTACCAGCAGATGGAGCCGGCTGACACACCGCCGAGCACAACACCGGCCTGCCACGCCTTGCGCAGCACGACATCCAGGCCGTGCACCCGCCACACCGCGAGCAGATTGGCGACCGAGCCGCCGTTGACCCACACCACGTCGTGGCCGAGCACGAAGTCCTCGAGATCGGCGGTGGATGGCATCGGGAACAGGTTCAGGTGCGAGACGTCCATCCCGGCCACCTGCCCGGCCTCGGAGACGTGGGCGTTCCACCAGCGCTGGTCGCCACCTGCGGTGCCGACATGGCACAGGCGTGGCCGCCTCACCGGACCGGACAACTCGACCGCGTAGTGGACCAGCGGCCCGAATTCCAGAGCGGTCCGCTCACCGCGGCGCATTCCCCCTGAGGTGGCCAGAATGGTCGGCTGCTCGGCTGTCATGCCGTCATCCTCTCAGTCGGGCAACGGATCGCGTTCACCCCGCTGTTCACCAGGCACGAACAAGATCAGGAGCGATTGTGAAATCATGACTCCTGTGACTGGTTGGTCCGCGCGTCGTGTCGTCCTGCGAATGACGCTCGGCGTGGCCCTGATCGTGCCGCTGGTGGTCGGCGGCACCGCGTTCCGGGTGTGGCAGGTGGCCCGGATCGATGACCGCACCAAGGTCGATGTGGCGATCGTGCTCGGTACCGCCCAGTACGACGGCCGCCCCTCCGACGCCCTCGAGGCCCGGCTGCGTCACGCCAAGACGCTCTACGACAACGGCGTCGCCCGGTACGTGCTGACCGTCGGTGGACGCCAGACCGGTGACGATTACACCGAGGCGCAGGCCGGACAGATGTGGCTCGTGGCCAACGGCGTGCCGTCCACCCGGATTGTCGCTGTCGGTGAGGGCAGCGACACTCTCGCGAGCCTGCGCGCTGTCGCGGTCGTCTACCGGGAGCGCGGATGGGAATCGGCCGTCGTGGTCAGCGACCCGTGGCACTCGTTGCGTTCGCAGACGATGGCCCACGACTCCGGAATCATGGCCGGAGTGTCGCCGACCCGCTCCGGCCCCATGGTGCAGACCAGACAGACCCAGTTCCAACAGATCGTCAGGGAGACCGGCGCGTTGCTGTTCTACCGATTGTCCAAGATCCCTGCCGACGAGTTCGGCGCGAGCATCAGTTGAGCGAGCACTACACCGGGCACGACACCGCACGGATGCTGCCGGAGGAACCGAAGCGCGCCCTGCTCCCCGGATCGTTCACCGAGCGGCGCAGTCCGTTCTCCCGAGACCGCGCCCGTGTACTGCACTCGGCGGCACTGCGCAGGCTCGCCGGC
The DNA here is from genome assembly GCA_019239965.1 of Kutzneria sp. GTDB lineage: Bacteria > Actinomycetota > Actinomycetes > Mycobacteriales > Pseudonocardiaceae > Kutzneria. The sequence goes on from JAFAZC010000163.1 coordinate 11,579, forward strand.
AAGACGCAGGTCGTCGGGCCGGGCGAGGGTGACGTGCCGCGCACTCGGCTCACCCACTCGTTGGAGGTCGCCCAGATCGGGCGCGGTATCGGCACTGAACTGGGATGCGATCCGGACCTGGTGGACGCGGCCGGGCTGGCCCACGACATCGGACATCCGCCGTTCGGACACAACGGAGAACGGGCATTGAACGAGCTCGCCGAGTCCTGTGGCGGATTCGAGGGCAACGCGCAGACCCTGCGCATCCTGACCAGACTCGAGCCCAAGCTGCTCGCCGTCAACGGTCGGGGTCACGGCCTCAACCTGACCCGTGCGTGTCTCGACGCGGCGATCAAGTATCCGTGGCCGCGTACGCCGACGGTCGTCAAGTTCGGTGTGTACCAGGACGACAGGGACGTCTTCGACTGGGTGCGCGCCGGGGCCCCCGCACGGCGACGGTGCCTCGAGGCGCAGGTCATGGACTGGTCCGACGACGTCGCCTACTCGGTGCACGATGTGGAGGACGGGGTGCTGTCGGGTCGGATCTCACTGAGCGAGCTGGCCCGACCGGTTGAACGAGCCGTCGTCGCCGAGCTGGCCGCACAGCATTTCTCCGACGAATCAGCGGCCGGCCTGCAGGATGTGGCCATCGGGCTGCTGCGGCTGCCGGCCGTCGCGGCGCTGGCCGAGGCCGACTACGACGGATCGCTCGGGGCCCAGGTGGCACTGAAGGTGCTGACCAGTGAACTGGTCGGTCGCTTTGCCGCCGCGGCGATCACCCGCACCCGTGAGGTGCACGGCGACGGGCTGCTGTGTCGTTACGCCGCCGATCTCGAGGTGCCCCCGCTGGTGGCCGCCGAGGTCGCGTTGCTCAAGGCTGTCGCGGTGCGGTACGTGATGAGTGACCCGCGCCGACTAACCGCACAGCGCGTCCAGCGCGAGCGGCTGGCCGAGCTGGTCGCCGCGCTGGTGGACCAGGCTCCGGAAGCGCTGGACGCCGCGTTCCGGCCCGCCTGGCTGGCGGCCGGCGACGACTCCGAGCGCCTGCGGGTCGTGCTCGACCAGGTTGCGTCGCTGACCGACGCGCAAGCCGTCGCCTGGCACGACCGCTGCCGCGCCCGGTGAAGGTCGCAACCTACAGGTTTCAAGTTGCGTGTCGCCCGCCGGTACGCTGGGCTGAATGGCGGACTCAGCGGCGACCCCGAACCGTGGAGATGTCGTGGACCTGGCGTTCACCCTCAACCTGCACCGCGCGGTCGATCCCGACCCCGGCAACGACCTGTGCTGGTCACCGTATTCGGCGATCAGCGCCCTCGGGCTGCTCGCGGCGGCCGCCGAGGGCGCCGCACGTACCGAACTGGTCGCCGCCCTGTTCGGCGGTGCCGGTAGCGGCCATGGCTGTGATGACGACCTCACCCGTGCCGCCGCCCTGCTCACGGCGGCCGCCGAGCTCACCGAGTCGCCACTGGGCGAGCAGCTGGTCCTCGCCATGTCCAACACGCTGTGGGCGGCCGAGGACCTGCCCATCCGACACGAGTTCGCCAAGGAACTGTCCCGTTGGCCAGCCGGCGCGATCCGGGGCGCGCCGTTCGGGAACACACCCGACGACACCCGAAAGCTGATCAACGCCGACGTCGCCGAGACAACCAGGGGTCTGATCCCCGAGCTGATTCCGCCACAGGCGATCCGACCAGACACGATTGCCACCCTGGTCAGCGCGCTGTACCTGCGGACACCGTGGCGGCATCCCTTCTCGCCGGAGAACACCGCACCGCGCCCGTTCCATGCGCCCACCGGGACCTATCACCCGCCCACCATGCGGCAGACCGAGCGGCTCGGCTACGCCCACCGCGACGGCTGGCAGGTTCTCATGTTGCCGGCGGCTGGCGGAATCGACACCGTGATCTTGTTGCCGGACAAGGATCTGACCGTCGCCGAACCGGAGATCGACGCCCGCGGACTGGCTGCCCTGCTGGCGGCGCCTGTCCCGACAAGGGCCCAACTGTCGATGCCGAAAGTGACCGTGACCACCCGGGTCAGTCTGAAGCACCCGCTGGTCGAGATGGGAGTCCGCACCCCGTTCGCCCGGTCGGCCGCCGGCCTGACCCGGTTGTGTCCCGATCCGCGGATGCGCGTCGACGACGTGTTGCACGAATCGGTGCTCATGATGGACGAACAGGGCGTCGAAGGAGCGGCGGCGACCGCGGTGACCATGCGCAAGATGGCCATGGTGCTCCCCAGTGACCCGGTCGTCGTCGATGTCGACCGGCCATTCCTGATCATGGTGGTGCACCACGACACCCGAGTTCCGTACTTCATGGCGCGAGTCGTGCATCCGTAGCCGCGCACTAGACTCGCGGCCGTGGCAGGGCGTATCCGGGACAGCGACATCGCACAGGTTCGCGACAAGAACCGGATCGACGAGGTCGTCGGGGAGTACGTGGCGCTGCGCCGAGCCGGCGGCGGTGCGGTGAAGGGGCTCTGTCCGTTCCACGACGAGAAGAGTCCCTCCTTCAACGTGCGTCCCACACATGGCACGTTCCACTGCTTCGGGTGTGGTGAAGGCGGTGACGTGATCGCTTTCATCATGAAGATCGATCACCTCACGTTCGTGGAGGCGGTCGAGCGGCTCGCCGAGCGGGTCGGTGTCCAGCTGACCTACGAAGGTGGCGGGGCGAGTGTGCAGCGGGACCGGGGTACCAGAAGCAGGCTGCTGGACATCCACCGCGCCGCCGCCCAGTTCTACGCCGATCAGCTGCGCACCCCGGAAGCCCGGGCGGCACGCGAATTCCTCGCCGAGCGCGGATTCGACGAGACCGCCGCGACCACCTTCGGTTGCGGCTACGCGCCTGACAGCTGGGATCGGCTGACCAAGTACCTGCTCGGCCGCGGGTTCGAGTTGACCGAGCTCTACCGCGCCGGGATATCGCGGGAAGGGCGGCGGGGCCCGATCGACCGCTTCCATCGCAGGCTGTTGTGGCCGTTGAAGGACCTTGGCGGCGATGTCGTGGGGTTCGGTGCGCGTCGGCTCTACGATGACGACCCGATCGAGGCCAAGTACGTCAACACGGCCGAGACCCCGGTCTTCAAGAAGTCCCAGGTGCTGTTCGGTATTGACCTTGCCAAACGCGAGATAGCCCGACGTCACCAGGTGGTGGTCGTCGAAGGATACACCGACGTGATGGCGATGCACGTTGCCGGAGTGTCCACCGCTGTCGCCTCATGCGGGACCGCGTTCGGCAGTGATCACATCGCGATGCTACGCCGGCTGCTGATGGATGACGACGCGTTCCGCGGTGAGGTGATCTTCACCTTCGACGGTGACGCCGCGGGCCAAAAGGCGGCCCTGAAAGCGTTCGAGGACGAACAGCGCTTCGCCGCCCAGACCTACATCTGTGTCGCCCCCGACGGCATGGACCCGTGTGAACTGCGGCAGGCAAGGGGAGAAGCCGCGGTACGCGACCTGGTGGCTCGTAGGCAGCCACTGTTCACCTTCGCCATCAAGGCATTGCTCACCGAGCACGATCTCGACACCGCCGAAGGGCGGGTCGACGCCCTGCGTCGGGCGATACCCATGGTCGCCAAGATCAAGGACGTCGCGCTGCGCGACGAATACGCCCGCCAGCTCGCCGGGTGGATCGGCTGGGAGGACACCAACACGGTGGTCCGCCGCGTCAGGGAAGCCGCCGGCGGCGTGCCGGCGGACCGGCGGCCACGGCGAGCCCATCCCGTCGATCCCGACCAGGGTGCGCTCGCTGTCGATGTGGCGGGGCCCGCCAAGCCGGATCCGCGGGATCCTCGGCTGAGGACCCAGCGGGAGGCCCTGAAGATCGCACTGCAGCTGCCCGCCATGGCTGGCCCGCTGTATGACTCGGTGCCCGAGGAGGCGTTTGATCATCCCACGTACCGGGCGCTGCATGCCGCCCTTCTCCGCGCGGGAGGCGCGAGCCTCGGCCTGTCCGGTCCAGCATGGACGGACGCGATCGCCGGTCATTGCCCCGAGCAGGCTACGAGGACGCTGTTGACCGAGCTCGCGGTCGAACCGCTCACCATCAAGGAGGGCGGGGAGTCCCGTTACATTGGCCTGCTGCTCGCCAAGCTGCAGAAGGAACTGGTGGCGCGGCAGATCGTCGATGTCAAGTCCCGGCTGCAGCGGCTGTCTCCGGTCAACAACGCCCAGGAGTACCACGTCCTGTTCGGTGACCTCATCGCCCTGGAGCAGTATCACAAGGCGCTCGGCGACCAAGCCGCCGGGGAGATCCTGTGAAGCGGTGGTGGCGTCGGCTGATCGGCGTCGGTGACCTGCCGGCCGAGTTCGCCGGCACGCTCGACCGTGAGGAGAAGGTGCTCGCCGCATGCGGGTCCGGTTCCGGCGCCGTCATGGCCACCTCGATGGGATTGTGGCTGCCGGACAGCAGCCGGGTCGGCTGGCATCTGATCAGCAAGGCCACATGGGGCGATGGAGTGCTCACAGTGGTGGTGGCTCAGGAGACCGGAACGGCCGGTGACGCCGTGCTGCTGTCCGACCAGCCACCTCGGCGAGTGCGGTTGGAGCGGCCTGGGCGGCTGCCCGAGGTCGTCCGCCGCAGGGTGACCGGTTCGATCCGGTCCAGTCATCGTCACGAGCTGCCGGGCGGGGTGGCATGGTTCGTGCAGCGCAGGGTGGCCGGGCAGGACGGCATCGTGCTGCAGGTTCGGGCCGATCCCGGCGTCGATCCGGACGTCGTTGCCGCCATCGCCAGCAGAGTGTCCGACCGGTTGCCTCGGCACCACACCGACCGCTGACCTCATGGTCGGCGCGCGACCGCTATGTGTCTGCTATAAAAGACGTACGTACGGTTTATGGAGTCGAGATGTGGAATCCCACGGACTACCTCGCGTTCGGTGACCACCGGGCGCGCCCGTTCCACGACCTCGTGGCGCGGATCGGTGCCACGGCGCCACGGCGAGTCGTCGACGTCGGATGCGGTCCCGGCACGCTCACCAAGACGTTGGCCACTCGATGGCCCCATGCCGCCCTGGAAGCCTTCGACTCCTCCGAGGACATGGTCCTTGCCGCTCGGGAGCACGGCGTCACGGCCGAACTCGTCGACGTCGCCGACTGGCATCCAGCATCCGACACCGACGTCGTCGTGTGCAACGCGGTGCTGCAGTGGGTGCCCGGCCATCCAGCACTGATGCGTCGGTGGATCGGGGAGCTGCCGGCCGGAGCCTGGCTGGGAGTTCAGGTGCCGAGCAACTTCGGGTTCCCCTCGCACGTCGTGATACGCGAGCTCGTCCTTTCCCAGCGCTGGCGCGATGACCTGCACGACGTGCGGATCCGGGACGAGCTCGCCGTACTCAGCCCCGAGGGCTACGCCGACCTCCTGCTTGACACCGACTGCGAGGTCGACGCCTGGGAAACCACATACCTGCAAAGGTTGTCCGGACCCGACCCCGTGCTCGACTGGGTCAGCGGGACCGCGCTGCGTCCGGTGCGGGCGGTGTTGTCAGAGGACGCCTGGCGAGACTTCCGCGCCGAACTCGCCGTCGAACTCAGGAGCGCCTATCCGTCAAGATCGGACGGCACGACATGGTTCCCCTTCCGCCGGGTGTTCGTCGTGGCGAGGAAGCGGCCCTGATCAGACCTGTTCGTGCAGGCCGACCTTGGCTCGGACGACGCCGGCGAGCCCCTGCACGGCAGGATGGTCCGCTACCTTGCGGTAAAGACGGACCAGCTGGTCATAGCGTGCTCGCCCGGCACGGGCACCCAGTACGTAGCCGACCGCCGCGCCGAGCAAGAAGCCCTTCATGACCATCCTCCGCATCGATGTCCCGTGTTCCGGCACCCATCCTTGCACCTTGTACCCCGGACAAGGGGGTCGGTGAAACCTCTCACGGGCATGCGCTAGAGTTGATGTCGGTCCGGAGTCAAGTCGGCACCGGACGAACAACTGGATAGTCCTCCATAGCTCAATTGGCAGAGCATGCGACTGTTAATCGCAGGGTTGTTGGTTCGAGTCCAACTGGAGGAGCTCAAACCCCAGGTCGGCCCCTGTCCATTGCGGACGGGGGCCGACTGGTTTCTTGTCGCCGAAGACCTTCAGCCCTCTGGCCCAGCACGCTCTGTTGATCACTCAACTATGGACGGAGCTGAACGCCTCACAGCCCTTCTCGCCGGGGGGACGATCAGTCGGCACGCAGGCAGGTGATCCAGTAGTCACCGTTGCCGTCCCGGCTCACCCCATGGGTCTCGCTGGGAAAGCCGGGGAAGTGCCGGTCGAAGTCCTCGAGGGCGCGCAGATAGCGGAGAGTGGGATTGTCGTGGGCACCGGCGTTCTCGCCGGGCATGAGGACGGGAATGCCAGGCGGGGTGGTGACGACCTGGGTGGCGACGGTGCGGTTGGCGAGGTCGCTGAGGCGGACGGGTTCGGTGCCGCCTCTGAGGAGTCGTTGATAGGTCTGCGCGGGGGTGAGCTCGGGCCGAGGCGGGTGTGTGAATGCCTCGTCGAGCAGGGGGATCAGGTCACTGGCACGCAGGTGGGCGTGCATCTGGTCGCATAGCTGACGCAGGGTGAGATCGGAGTAGCGCTCAGGGTAGTGATTGACCAGGTCCGGAAGGACCTCGATCAGGCGAACTCCCGTGTCGTAGAGGGACTTGAAGTCAAGGAGGCCGTCGATGAGCGTGCCCCACTTGCCTTTGGTGATGCCCATGGAGAACAGGACCAGACAGGTGTAGGCGTCGGTTTTCTCCACGACGATGCGCCGGGTTTCGAGATAGGCGGTAAGGATCCTGGCTGGAATACCCATGTCAGCCGGGGTACCTGTGGCATCGGTGCCGGGACAGGTGACGCTCACCTTGATCGGGTCGAGCATGCAGTAGCCGGTCTCTATGCCGGGGAAGCCGTGCCAGTCCGCGCCGGGTTCGAGGGTCCAGCAGGTGGGCTCGGTCCGCAACAGGTCCAGCGGAGCGTCCGCGAACGGGTAGCGCTGGCCGGTACCCGGGTCGATGACCTCGTCAGGCTGCCACGTGCCGAAGAACCAGGCGGGCCGGTCCCCGGCTGTGGCGATGCGGCGCCCGATGCGGGCCACCGCCTGCCGAAACCGGATCGCCTCCGTCACGGCTTCGTCGGTGAGCCACCGACCGCCCGGTCCATCCATCATGCCGGCGGCGACGTCAAGGCCTGCGATCATGGGGTACATCGGCGACGTGGTGGCGTGCATCATGAAGGTCTCGTTGAACTGCCGGTGGTCCACTGGAGAACGGGGCGAGTTCTTCACGTGTAGCATCGCGCTCTGCGACATCGCCGCGAGCAGTTTGTGAGTGGACTGAGTGGCCAGCACGGTGGGTCGGATCTCATCGGGCACCGCCTCCGAGTCCACCGACATGCCGTAGCGGCGGGCGTAGAGCGGATGGAACCGGGCGTATGCGAACCATGCCTCGTCCATGTGCAATCGCGGCACCGTGGTACCCAGCAGCTCGGCGACGCGCACGGCGTCGTAGCACAGTCCGTCGTAGGTGGAGTTGGTGATCACCGCGTACACCGGGGTCGGATCGGCCGCGTCCGCGGCGAGCGGGTTGCACCGCATGTGCTCGACGACTGCCTCGCGGTTCATCGCGGCAGGCAGAATTGGGCCCATCAGGCCATAGCCGTTTCGGGTGGGGAGCAAGTAGACCGGGCGGCCGCCGGTCAGCGTCAGCCCGTGGTAGATCGCTTTGTGGCAGTTGCGGTCGACCAGAACCAGTTCGTCGGCGGCAATGCTCGCATGTAGTGCGATCCGGTCAGCCGTGGAGTCGCCGTGCAGCACGAAGTACGTCAGATCCGCGCCGAAGATCCGCGCGGCATTGCGCTCGGCATCGCCGATCGGTCCGGTGTGCTCGAACAGCGAACCCAGCTCGGCCACGGAGATTGACAGATCGGTACGGAACAATCGTTCCCCGTAGTAGTCGAACAACCTCCGCCCGACCGGTGACTTCAAGAACGCCACCCCACCCGCGTGCGCCGGGGTGTGCCAGGAGTACTCGTGGGTGTCGTCGAACCGGCGAAGCTCCCGGAAGAATGGTGTCAACAACTCATCCTGGTAGCGACGC
>JAFAZC010000101.1 GCA_019239965.1 Kutzneria sp.
GGGAAGGTCTCGGTGAGCTGGTAGCCGGCCTCGGCCGCGATCGTGTCGAACACCAACGACGACTTGCCCGATCCTGACACGCCTACGAATACCACCACCTGCCCACGCGGCACGTCGATGTCGAGGGACTTCAGGTTGTTGGTCCGGGCCCCCCGGATCTGGATGGTTCGCTTCGACATGGTCCGACCGTACGACCAGATGTGGCCATAAAATGTCCGCGATTTCGGGGACAATGCGGTCGTGGTTGATGTCATGCGACGAGTCCTCGCGCTGCTGGCGGCGCTGCAGACGGGCAAGGCATTCACCGGTGACGAACTGGCGACCCGGCTGGACGTCGCCCCGCGCACGCTGCGGCGTGACGTCGATCGGCTCCGGAGCTACGGCTACCCGGTCCAAACCCAGCCGGGGCCGGGCGGCTACTATCGGCTCTCCGCCGGACGTGCCATGCCCCCGCTGCTGCTGGACGACGACGAGGCGATCGCGACCCTCCTCGGCCTGGCCACCCTCGCCTCGACCGGTAATGCCAGTGGAGGCAGCATTGACGATGCGGCCACCCGCGCCTATGGCAAGGTCGACCAGTACCTGCCCAAGCGGCTCCGTCCTCGAGCGGTGGCCCTGCGCGCCAGCCTGGACATGACGCCGACACTCGCCCCGAGCACTAGCGCCGAAACGATGAGCACGCTGGCCGACGCAATCGCCCATAGGCATGTCGTCACGTTCGACTACATCGGCGCGGCCGGCGCCGCCACCGCCCGCCGGGTCGAGCCCCACCGCCAGATCCACCAGCATTTGCGCTGGTATCTACTTGCCTGGGATACCGACAAGCACGACTGGCGCGTCTTTCGCACCGACCGCATCGCCAATCTTCACGAGCAGAGCCGAACCTTCACACTCCGCCCCCTACCGGCCGACACCGGCATCGACTATCTCCGTCAGGGCCTCAACAGGTATCGACAGCGAGTCGTCGTGACCATCGATGCCCCGGTGACTGCGGTGGCAGACGCCTTCAAGTACCAGGACGTCGAACTCACGGCCATCGCCGGAGACAGATCCCGTGCCATCCTCATGCTCGACTCCTGGCAGTGGCTGCTGCCGAGTCTCGCGTTCCTCGATGTCGACTTCACCATCGACGAACCCGCGACGTTCCGCACGGCGTGCCAACGATTCGGGGCTCGCCTCAGGCAGCGGTAGGCGGTCCGATACGACTCACGTCCGCGGGGTGACCGTCCCCGCGAGACCATCGACGGTGATCGGCTGCCCGGTCGTGATCCGGTGCGTCGCTCCAGGCACGCCGACCACGGCTGGGATGCCGTACTCCCGTGCGACGACGGCGCCGTGCGAGTTGGGGCCGCCCATTTCCATCACGAGGCCACCCGCGGTGAGGAACAGCGGTGTCCAGCCGGGGTCGGTGGACGGGGCAACGAGGATTTCGCCGGGCTCCAGGTGCGCGTCGTCGGGGTCGAGCACGACGCGCGCGGCGGCCGTCACGGTGCCCGCCGACGCGGGAGTGCCCACGAGCGCGCCCTCTGTCGGGGTGCCGGTCGCGACCGCCTCGGGTTCGGTGCCGTCGGAGAGCAGCAACCGCGGCACATGGCGTCGGCGCATCTCCCGGTCGTACTCCGTGCGGCGGCGCGCCACGAGATCGGTGAGGTCGACCCCGCCGATCACGTCACCAAGCTCGATCAGGTCGAGAAAGAACACGTCGTCGGGTGCGGAGAGGGCGTTGGCGGCCGCCAGGTCGCTGCCGATGAGCGTGAGCTGAGCTCGGGCGGCGGCGAGCACGCGGACCAGGAGATCCTTGTGTGTCTCGCGCATTCCCGCGAGTGCACGTACCCGGCCCAAAGCGAACCTCACCGCGGCCGCCCGCATCCGCGACCTTCGCCGCACAGCGATGACTACTTTGTCCACAGTGGACTGAGCAGTACGCGCGCCCCGCTCGAACTGTGCGTCCGGGGCCAGTTCGGGCCTCTCCCCCAGCGGAAGGCGCAGATAGTTGGCCAACACGCCGAACACGTAGGTTGGGTCGTCCGACCACCGCGGCACCCCGAGGTCGATCTCTGCGACGGCCCGGTGTCCGTGTCGGCGCAGGAATTCCGCCAGCCCGGCCTGTATCACGGTGGGCAGCTCACCCGCGCCGAACCTGGCGGCGAGCTCGGCCGCGGTCGCCGACAGGAGGACACCTCGGGCCTCGGGATCCCGGCCGACCCTGGCCGCCAGCGCCCACAGTTCGAGATCCATCTCGGTGGTGACGTTGTGCGGCAGCGACCGCATCAGCTCGTGCACCTGTTCGGCGTCCAGCTCGGCGCTGGCCAGGCGGCGGGCCACCGCGAGCATCACGAAGCCCGCGCCTGCCACCGGTGCCACGCTGGGCAGGATGGGGAACACCTCGGCGAGCATCCGTTCGACGTGGCGGAGCCGCTGGCTGGTGTCTACATGCTCGGGCACGGCCATCGTGGCCCGCAGCCGCTCGGCGATCCGATCGACATGCCGGCGGCCGGCCGCGGGGCTGATCACGGACTTCGCCATCAGGGCGGGGACTCGGAACATGCGCGCCACCCGTGCGACGATCCGGAGGAACGCCAGCCATGAGCTGGTGGTTTCGGTGAACTCAGGCCGCTGGAACAGCGTCCGTAGTACGGCTGCCGACCGAGTTTCCATGACGTTGAGCACCTTGGGCAGCAGAACCCGACCCGGCCGGCTGCGAACCGCCGGGGTGATGTCGAGGAACAGTCGCAAGCCGGCCGTGACGAACGCCGGTGGCCCGGTGCGCGCGTCGCCGACAGGGCGACCCAGCAGGTGGTGTGCGCCAACGGAACCGATGACCCGGAACGCGGAGGTGCCCATGGGTGTGAATGGCCGCACCAGGCCCTGGGCCAGGCCGACGCAGAGGTAGACCCGGCCCGGGCGTTCGGGCTCGGGTAGTGGGTACAAGGTGGTGATCGGCCGCGCCTGGGTCAGCCAAGGTATACCGGCGCCGTCGATCGCCCACTCGATGTCCTGCGGAGCACCGTAGTGCGCCTGGACGCGGCGGCCCAACTCGGCGAGCGCTTGGATCTGGCCGTCGGTCAGGCTCGGCCGCGTGTTTGCCTCGGCGTGGGTGTACCGCTCGGTTCCCCCTCCCGGCACGCCGTGGATCTCGATCGTCTTGTCGCCAAGCCGGCGCTGGATGATCCGGTTGGTGTCGTCGACGACGAAGTGGTCGGGGTTGACCGCGCCGGACACCACGCTCTCGCCCAGTCCGAGGCTTGCGTCGATCACGGTGTGGCCGCGGGTTCCCGTCACTGGCGACGCGGTGAACAGCACTCCGGCGGCCTGCGCGTCGACCATGCGCTGGACGACGACGGCCAGCCGGACCATGTGGTGGTCGATGCTGTTGGTGCTGCGGTAGGCCACGGCCCGGTCGGTCCACAGCGACGCCCAGCAGCGGCGCACGGCGTCGAGCACCGCCTCGGCGCCGGCCACGTTGAGGTAGGTGTCCTGCTGGCCGGCGAAACTGGCGTCTGGCAGGTCCTCCGCGGTCGCTGACGAGCGGACCGCGACCCGAACCTGGTCACCCAGGCCGGTGTAGGCGGTGGTGATCGCCTCGGTGACCGCGGCGGGCACCGGGGCGGCGACGATCGCCTTCCTGGTCCGCGCCGGCACCTCGGTGTCGACTTCGACGGCCTCGGCGACCGCGGTGTAGGCGTGCGTTGTGACGCAGAAGCCGGGCGGCACGGGGAAACCGCCGCCGATGAGCTCTCCGAGGTTGGCGGCCTTGCCGCCGACCAGCGGGAGCAGGCTGGCGTCGACGGTGGCCAGATCCAGGACGAACTCGTGTCGCGGGTGCACGAACTGACGGTAACGGTGATCGACAGTTATATCAACAGGTGATGAATAGATCCGGCTGGACGGGTGAACCCGTACTCAGAACAGGCGCTGCTGTCTGGGCTTGCGGCGGCGGGGAACCGCAGCGCCGATCTGCTCTCGGACCTGGCGCCCGATATCGGCGAGGAACGGTGACGGCGTTGCCGAACGCACGGTGCCGCGCAGGCCGCGGTGGGCGGCGCCACTGAGGTACAGCCGCCGCTGTGCCCTGGTCATGCCGACGAAGAACAACCGACGTTCCTCGTTGAGGTGTTCCCGGTCGGTCCGCTCCCCCGGCCACCGCATCGGCATCAGCCCGTCCTCACAGCCGATCAGGAACACCACCGGGAACTCCAGCCCCTTGCTGGCGTGCAGCGTCAGCAGGGACACCCGGTCCGCGCGTGGGTCCCACGTGTCTACCTCGGCCCCGAGCGCGAGTTCGGTGTGGAAGCGGACCAGATCCGTGCCGCACCGCGTGGCAAGCGGCATCAGCAGTTCCAGCGCGGTGTAGGCGTCCCCATCCTCGGCGGACTCGGCACGGGCGGCAACGGACTCCGCGGCACGGCGCAGCCGGTCACGAACCATGTCGGCGATGTCGCCCGCTGGGGCCAGTTCCATCTCGCGCAGGATCTGGCGCACCGCGGGACGATCGGTGAGGCGGTCGTGGGACCGTTTCTGAAACGGCACGCCGGACCGGTTCAGCGCCTCCATGATCGGTCCGGCCTGGGCGTTGGTGCGGTACAGCACGGCGAAGTCGTCGAAGGACAGGTTCGCCGCCCCGTCGGAGTCGACCCGGCCGCTGTCCAGGGAGTGGAAGGACGACCCGCCAAGCAGCTGGTCGATGGTCATGGCCACGAACGAGGCCTCGGCCTGCTCGTCGACCGCCTGGTGCACCCCGATGAGCGCGTGCTCGGTGTGCCGTCCCGCGGGGTGCAGCACCCGGTCGGCCACGAGCGTTGCCGGCGTGATGGCGTGCAGTGCGCCGGCGAGGATGTGCCTGCCGGAGCGGTAGTTGCGGGTCAGCTGCACGCGGCGAGCCGTCGGGAAGTCCTCGGTGAAACGCAGGAAGAAGCCGACGTCGGCACCGCGGAACCGATAGATGGCCTGATCGGGATCGCCGATGGCCGTGAGGTTGCCGTCCGCGGCCGACAGCAGCCGCAGCAACTGGTACTGGGTCTCGTCGACGTCCTGGTACTCGTCGACCGAGATCCACGGCCAGCGCCGCCGATAGTCGGCTGCTAGGTCCGGGTCGTCGGTGAGCAGTTCGACCGGAAGGGCGACAAGATCGTCGAAGTCCACGAGATCCTGCTCGTGCAGGTGCTTCTTGTACGCCTCACCGTGCTGCTGGCGCAGCCGCTCGCACAGGTCCTCGTCGGCGATGCCGAATCCGTCGGTCAGGCCCGCCTTGGCGGCGTGCTCACGCAGAATCCGCACGCCAAGTGCGTGGAAGGTGGACACGGTGAGTCCACTGGCGCGGGACCCGATGAGTGTGGTGAGCCGCTCGGTCATCTCCTCCGCGGCGCGCCGGGTGAAGGTGATCGCCAGACAGTGCTCGGGGGGCACATCGCGTTCGGTCACCAGATGGGCGATGCGGTGAGTGAGTGTCCTCGTCTTGCCGGTGCCGGGACCGGCGATGATCAGCAGCGGTCCGGAGCTCACGCCGGCGGCCGCCCGCTGGTCGGGGTCGAGCCCGTCTAGCAGTGATCCGGTCGCCGGCGCGTCAGGGGCGTCCTCGACAGTCTCGGGTCGCGCCGTGGACTTGGGTGAGCGTGCGCGGACCGACTTGGCTGGCACCGGCACGGGTGTGGGGTCCAGGTCGAACAGCGACCCGGTGTTGGTGATCCGATTCAGCTCGCCAGGTTCGAAGAGTCGGATGGCGCCGTATTCGCCGTCGTAGCCGGCCTCGCGCAGCACCTGGCCACGGCGCAGCCGGGTGACCGCCTCGGCGAGCAGCGGATCGCTGGCGGCGAGGTCGTCGAGGGGGATCTCGCCGAGGATCGCCAACTCCGAACCGTGTAAGGCGGTCAGTTCGGCGACTCTGGCGAGCACCTTCTTGCTCTTGGGGCCGACGCCGAGCAGCTCGCTGACGATTTCGGGCAGCGGCACGAGGCTGCGGAAGTCCACGGCGCCCTCGGGCCGGTGGCCGGCAGGGCGGTCGGCGAGTTTCTCGATGCGGCTGAGCACGCCGACGGTGAGCGGTTTGCCGCACACCGGGCAGATTCCGCCATGGGCGATGGTCTCGGCGGGGTCGAACCGGACGTCGCACTTGCGGTGTCCGTCGGAGTGGTATTTGCCCTCCTCGGGGAAGAACTCCACCGAGCCGCCGAAACCCCGCCGGGTCCGCAACGCCTCCCGGACGGCGAAGTAGTCCAGGTCGGTGTCGAACACCGTCGCCTCCCGGCCAAGCATCGGCGGGGAGTGCGCGTCGGAATTGCTGACCAGCGTGTACCGGTCGAGGCTTGAGACCCGCCAGTTCATCGCCGGATCGCTGGACAGGCCGGTTTCCACCGCGAAGATGTGCTCCGCGAGGTCGGCGTAGCAGTCGGCGATGGCGTCGAAACCGGACTTGGATCCCAGCGCGGCGAACCAGGGCGTCCACACGTGTGCTGGCACGAGGTAGCCGCCGTCGCCGCTGTTCAGGGTGATGTCGAGCAGATCCCGGGAGTCGAGGCCGAGGATCGGACGGCCGTCGGAGCCGAGGTTGCCGATCTTGCCGAGTCGGCGGTTGAACTCGGCGGCCGAGTCGAAATCGGGCATGTAGATCAGGTGGTGCACCTTGCGGGTGCGGTCGTCGCGCTTGTAGATGGTGGAGATCTCCACCGACAGCATGAACCGCACGTCGGTGACGCAGCTGGCGGGCAGCGTGCGGGCGATGTCACGGGCGAGGTCGGCACGCAGGCGGAACAGGCCCGGCTCGGCGGGCACGAGGTTGTCCCGCAGGTGTTCGTGCCACGCGGGATGGGTGAAGTCACCGGTGCCCACGAGGCTGATGCCCTTGCGCTGGGCCCACCAGGTCAGGTGCTCCAGGTCGCAGTCGCGGCTGCAGGCACGCGAATACTTCGAGTGAATGTGCAGATCGGCGTAGAAGCGCACCAGACCGATCTTGCCCCATGGCTGGGCCGTGAGTGGCCGCGGGCCCGGCCGGAGGCCGGAGGCCGTGTTTGTGCCACCCGGCTGGCGGTATCCTGCAGCTGATGCACGTGACCGAGACGCGGTGCGCCGTGGTGTCCCGTGACCTGGATGAAGATCCGGCTGGCACGGCCCCCACCGCGCTGAGCTGGTTGTGCCTGGAGCAGCCGGGACCGTGGGGACCCAAGCCCATCGGCGACAGCCACCTGGATCCCGGTGTGGCCGCCGAGCTCACGGCGAAGGCGGAGGGCACTGGAGTGCGGATCGTGTTGATCCGCCGGCCGGGTAGCCATGCCGACACCGGCCGTCCGGTGCCGCGCCAGGTCTACCTCGCCTCGACCCGGCCGACGGCCAGCTGGCTGGAGAGCGCTGTTCTCACCGACCCCAAGCAGCTGCTCGACCTGGATTTCGCCGCGGCCGGGGCGGGCGAGCCGCTCGGCTTTGGCCAGCGGACCACCCGGCCGCTGCTGTTGGTGTGCACCAATGGCCGCCGGGATGTGTGCTGTGCGCTGTTCGGCCGGCCAGCGGCTCGCGAACTCGCCGCCGAGTTCCCTAGGCAAGTGTGGGAGACGACCCATCTCGGTGGGCACCGGTTCGCCCCGACGGCCCTGCAGCTGCCCTCCGGTTACCTGTACGGCCGGCTCGAGACCGCGACAGGACGAATCCTGTTGGCCTCGGCCGGGGCCGGCCAGATGGTGCATGAGGGATGCCGTGGCCGATCCTGCTTCTCCCGCGCCGACCAGGCCGCGGAACTGGCGGTCAGGCGGCACACCGGTGAGGTCGACCTTGACGCGGTGGTGTCCTCCGCGAACGGTGTGGTCGGTCACCGGGACGGCCGCCGCTGGCGGGTCCAGCTCACCGAACGGCAGTGCCCGCCCGCCAGGCCGAGTGGCTGCGGCAAGCCCGCCGCGGTGCCGAACGGATTCGTGGTGGACGCTCTGGAACCACTCCGCTGACCCGGGTCTCACCGTCGGGCGGCCGGCCCGGCCACCGCCTCGAAGGCCCCGCGCCCCAGCACGTGTGGATTGTCCAGGCCGATGGCGCTGAGCACCTCCCGCGGCAGCGCGAGCAGGGACAGTGACAGCCCCAGCAGGTAGGCGTCGAGCACACCGGCGTCGCTCACCGACGTCGTCAGCCCCGCCATGCGGTGCAGCGTCGCCGCCGACTCGGCGTTGGCCAGTGCCATCTCCCCCAGTGCCGCACGCACGCTGGGACGGCGCACGGCCTCCAGGTACAGCTCGGCCATCGCGACCATCTGAGCGGGATCGCTGTAGACGGTCCGGTACAGCAGCGCGGGATACAGGGCGCCGATCTGGGTGACCGACACCGCCGGCGGGGTGGCGCCGCGCAGGTGGCTGACCGCGTCCTGGTGTTCCTCGGCCATTCTCTGTGCCGCGGCCGCCAGCAGGCAGTCCCGGGTGGGGAAGTAGTTCTTGGCCGTGCCGATGGGCACGGCCGCCTCGCGGTCCACCGCGCGGTGGGTCAGGCCCCGTGCCCCGTTGCGGGCGAGCACCGCGATGGCCGCGTCGGCCAGCAACCCACGGCGTGAGCCAGCGCCCTTTCTTGATCGTCCAGCCTCGACCACCAGCGCACCCTAGCCGCGGTACCGCGCCAGTGGCGTTCATGACCGGCGCACACGCCGACGTCGCCCCGCGGAATTCACCCCGTACGGTGGCGGTGGTCGGTCAGAGGCCGCGCTTGGTCAGTTCGTCCAGCAGTTGCCGGTCGGCGACGTGTCTGCCCTTGACGCCGTCGAGATAGGCGTTGAACGCGTCCTGCCGCCCCGTGCGCGTGAACAGGGTTCGCAACTGTGCCAGCAGTTCCACGACGAGTTCCTCATTGTGGTCGTTGTCCTTGACCAGTTCCTGCTCGACTAGGCCGCGGAACACCGCGATGGCATCTTTGGGATGGCTCGCCGACCTGATCCGGGCGAGCTCGGCCCACACCTGATCGGTGCAGCCGTTGTCCAGCGCGGCCTGCCAGGCCGCGTCGGGCTGGTCGTCGTGCAGCAGCACCCGCACCAGCAACGAGTTGGTCGCCAGGTTCGTGCTGTCCGCGCGGAGCCGGTTGATGACCTCATCGCGGTGGTCGGCCCACCGGCCGCAGTGTTCGGCGACGGTCCGCAGCCGCAGATAGGTGTCCATTCCCGGCTGACTGGAGAAGACCCGCATGCGCATGGCCACGGCGCGGTCAAACCAGCCCATCCGCACGCACTCGTCCACCGCGACGTCGACGAGCCGGGGAGCGGCGCCCCGCCACCCGATGCTGGCAAGGCCGCGGCCGACCCATTCCAGCACCTGCTCGGAGCGGCCAGCCTCCTGGAGCACGGTGGCGATCCGCAGGTAGTTCCAGCCGGAGGAGAGCTCCTTGCCCAGCACCGCGACGTGCAGATCGACGTCACCGAGATGCTCGGCGAGGTCTTCGGCCATCCGCAGCACGGCCCAGCGGTGACGGTCGAACCATGGCCGCTCGCCGAACTCCACGACGTCCAGTTCCTCACACAGCGCCCGTACCAGCGTCTGGTAGCACTCCAGCCCGGCCAGCCCCAGCGCGGCCGCGTACTCGGTGAGCACGACCTGCGGGCCCTCGGGGTGGTCGGTCTGCAGTCGCAGCAGCCACCGGGCCAGGCGCTCGGGCGTGCCTTGGTGCAGCCGGCAGGCCATCGAGTGCGCGGCGAGCGCGCGGCGGGCCAGGTCGCGAAGGTGGCTGTCGTGCTCGGAGGGCCGTTCCAGCGCCGCGCTGAGGGCCTCGACGATGTATTCCGCCAGTTCGACCGCGTTGGCGGCTTTGGCCGCCCGGACCATCGCCTCCAGCGCCGTGACGACCTCGTCCAGATCGCGCAAGGCATCGTCGCCTCCGCTCAGCGCTGCCTCGACGGCGCCGCGCGTGCGAGCGACATCGCCTTCTGCCGCACCGGACTGGCTGCCGATCACCAAGTCATCAAACCTCACTTCGAACCCCGGGGATACCGACAGGAACCATTCGGAGCAGCGCGGTCACTGAAGAGATGGAGTCTGCCCCGCCGCGTGATCATCGGTCCGTGACCGGTCCGTGGCCGGATCCGTCCATGGTGGCAAGCCGTGATCGATCACAAATTACCGCGAATGTGAGTCGGAAAATAATGTCCCAAGCGCTCCCGGTGTGTGTGGCTGGTCACCCTGATCAGATAGGTGCAATAAACCGCCGTCACAGCGGCGTATGTTCGATGTTTAATGTGTTTCATCACTCGTCCGGAGCAGTGCACGCGGATAACGGGATCCCTAGAGTTGTTCCATGCATATTCACGTGGATTACGACGAGCGCCTGCACGCCGTGTACGAACGCGGGCGCGTCCTGCCTCCGGGGACCGTTGCCATGTGGATGGATGCCATTGCCCGCAATGCGCCGCGGCGGCGGCCGTTGACGGTGCTCGACCTCGGCTCGGGTACCGGCCGGTTCAGCGACGCCATCGCCGAGCGGTTCGGGGGGCCGGTCTATGGAGTCGAGCCGTCCGCCCGGATGCGAAGCGTCGCGCGGACGGCTCACCCCCACGCCGCTGTGAGCTACCTCGATGGACGGGCAGAGTCGATCCCGTTGTCCGACGCCAGCTGTGACGTGGCGGTCCTTTTTCTTGTGCTGCATCACATTGAGCACGTCACGTTGGCGGTCAAAGAGCTGAACAGGGTGCTGCGCCCTGGGGCACGTCTGTGTGTACACAGTGGATTCTCTGGGCAGATGCACGAGCATCTCTGGTACCGCTTCTTCCCTCGCGGCCGTGAGATCGACGACCTTGTGTTCCCGCGGTTGGACGATGTCATCGACCAGTTCGGCGAAGGCGGGTTCGCCTATGTCGGGCTCGACCACGTCGACCAGAAGGTGGCGGCTAGCCTGCCGGCCTATTTCGAACGATTTCGGCACCGCTCCTTTTCCACACTGGAGCACATGTCCGAGCGGGAGGTGAAGGAAGGCATGGCGGCAATGCGGGCCGCCGCCGAACGCGCCAAGGAACACGATCCGGTTCCGGTAATCCAAACGGCCGATCTCCTCATCCTCGAGCGCGCGGATTCCTAGCGAAAGGCGCACGCAGAGTAGATTTTCTCGATAATTTGAAAAGTTTTCGCATCCGGCTGACGGTATGCGCACTGGTCCATCGCGCGGACACATGGCGGCCCGCGAGACAGCACCGGCTCCGATCGGCCCCGGAAGGCGGGCGCTGTCGGCGTTCAGTGATCTCGCTGAACGACCAGGTGTGCCAGTGCGCTCAGTTCCCCGGCGGCGGCCGGCGCGATATCGGCCCCCCGCACGAGTGCCAGTGCCTCGGCCAGGCAGCGATCGGTTCGCTGTCTGGCCCACAGCCGTCCGCCGGCCTGTTCCACCAGGCGGACGGCGTGGCCCACTTCGGTGCTGGTCAGCGGCCGGTCGAGACGGTACAGCGCCCCCAGTTCCGCCCCGGCGGCCGTACCGGAGTCCAGCGCGGCGACGACAGGCAGGGACTTCTTACGGTTGACCACGTCCGAGCGGGCCGGCTTTCCCGTCGTTTCGGGGTCTCCCCAGATACCGAGAACGTCGTCGACGAGTTGGAACGCCATGCCCAGCTGTTCGCCGAACCGCCGAAGGCACGTGACCTGGTCGGAACCGGCTCCGCCGGACAGCGCGCCGAGCGCACACGCGCAGCCCAACAGGGCGCCGGTCTTGCGCGCGGCCATGTCCATGGACTCGGCAAGACTGGCCCGGTCGCGGTGTTCGAGCACGAGGTCGGCCGTCTGACCATTGATCACCTCGACAAGACCCCGACCGAGCAGCGCCGTCGCGGTCCGCGGGCGCGGGTGCGCGGCGAGCACCTCCACCGCCAGGGCGAACAAGGCATCACCTGCCAGGATCGCCGCTGGGATCCCGAACGCCGACCAGACTGTGCGACGGTTTCGCCGAGTGTGGTCGCCGTCGATGATGTCGTCGTGGATCAGGGTGAAGTTGTGCAACAGCTCCACCGCGGTTGCCGCGGGCACCGCCGCATCCGCCGTGGCGCCGACCGCTTTGGCGCAGGCGATCGTCATGGCCGGCCGCAGCGCCTTACCAGGCCGCCCGGCAGGGTCACACCACCCGAAGTGGTGGCCGCAGATCGTGCGCGTCGGCTCGGACAGCGTCGCCACCGCGGCACGCAGCGCGGGATCCACCAGCTGGCGGGTCACGGCCAGGATCCGCTCGTAGCCGTCGGCACGGATATACCGCACTTGTTCCGGGTTCCCTGCCCGGGACGGGGGAAACCGCCTACCGCCGCGACAGTGCCCCCGCGTCCCGCATCGGCGCGCCGATGGCCGTCACGACGCCGCGGTGTCACCGGCGAGTTCGCCGAGGTCACCGGAAACGAGCTGGTCGGCGGTGACCTGCCTGCCGCTGTCGACCAGTGCCTGAAGGGACTCGCCGTCACCCCAGGAGTTGACGTTCATCGCCGCCGCGACGCGACTATCGCGCAGCCAGAACGCGATGAACTCGCGAGCGGCGAGGCTGCCGCGCACCACGAGCTGGGCGGTGCGCGGATCGGTGAGGCCGCGGTACTCGCAACCGAGGTCGTACTGGTCGGAGAAGAAGTACGGGCTGGCCGAGTACGGATCCTCACCACCGAGGAGACTACCGGCCACGTGCGTGCCCTGGCCCTTGGCGTTGGCCCAGTGCTCGACCCGCACCCGCTGGGGGTAACGCGGATGTGCGTGAGCGGCGATATCGCCGGCCGCGTAGATCTCGGAGACCGACGTCCGCAGTGCCGCGTCCACGGCCACACCGCCGCCGGCCAGCGTCAGCCCAGCCTGCTCGGCCAGCCGCACCCGGGGTGCCGCGCCGACCCCGACCACGACCACGTCGGCCTCCAGCCGGGTGCCATCAGCCAACCGCACCGACCGCACCGTGTCGCCCTCGCCCTCGAACCCGTCCACCGCGACGCCGAGCCTGAGCTCGACGCCGTTGTCGGCGTGCAGATCACGGAACACCGCTGCGACCTCGTCGCCAAGCACGGCGTGCAGCGGCAGCGGCAGCGGGTCCACCATCGTCACCCGCGCGTCGTGCTTTCGGGCGGCGGCGGCCACCTCACATCCGATCCAGCCAGCCCCGACGATCACGACCCGGGCGCCCGCGACCAACCGTTCCCGCAGCGCCAACGCGTCGTCCAGCCTGCGAAGCAGGTGCAGACCGGGCAGGTCGCCACCGTCGACTGGCAGGCGCCGCGGACTGGAACCGGTGGCCAGCAGCAACCGGTCGTAGCCGTGCTCGGCATCCGAGGCATCGACCACTACACGGTCGGTCGGCCGTAGGCCGACGATCTGGGTGCCGCCACACCAGCGGATACCGTGCTCGCCGTCGTGGCTGGGATCCAATGCCCAGTCCGGCTGGTCGGTGTCGCCGAGCAGGATGCCCTTGGACAACGCTGGCAGTTCGTAAGGGCGGTGCCATTCCTGGCCGAACAGCGTGAGCTCGCCATCGAAACCGCGTTCCCGGAGCGCGACGGCGGCCGAGGCCCCGGCAAGACCCGCTCCGACAATGACGATACGGCGCACGGTGTCCGACGGTGTGCTCACGGGCGACCTCCTGATCAGTTCGGTGGGTCAGGCTCCCGGTGCATCTTGCCCGTCAACGGGTCGGGCGCGGGCTCGGCGGCAACCCGCTCGGCATCCCGCACCGCCCTGGCCACCTCGGGGTCGGAGGCGGTCTCGAACCAGCTGGCGATGGACGGGTCGTCCTCCTCCGGGGCGGCGGTCGGTCCTTCCTGCGGCGGGGGCTCGTAGCGGAACACGCCGTCCTCGCCGGGAGCGCCGAGCATCTTAGCGAAGCCCTCGAGTGCCTTGCCGTAGTCGCTTGGAACCAACCAGACCTTGTTCGCGTCGCCCTGCGCCATCTGGGGCAGTGTCTGCAGGTACTGGTACGCGAGCACCTCTGGGGTTGGGCGACCGGCCTTGATCGCGGCGAAGATCTTCTCGATCGCCTTGGCCTGCCCCTGTGCCTGCAGATAGCGGGCGGCCCGCTCGCCCTGGGCACGCAGAATCCGGGACTGCCGATCGGCCTCGGCGGTGAGGATCGCGGCCTGCTTGGCGCCCTCGGCCGCCAGGATCTGGCTCTGCTTCTGGCCCTCGGCGGACTTGATCGCCGCCTCACGTTGCCCCTCGGCGGTGAGGATCATCGCGCGCTTCTCACGGTCGGCGCGCATCTGCTTCTCCATCGAGTCCTTGATCGACGGCGGTGGGTCGATGGCCTTGAGTTCCACTCGAGCCACCCGGATGCCCCAGCGGCCGGTGGCCTCGTCGAGCACCCCGCGCAGCTGGTTGTTGATTTCGTCTCGGGAGGTCAGCGTCTGCTCGAGGCTCATCCCGCCGACCAGGTTGCGCAGCGTGGTAGTGGCCAGCTGCTCGACGCCAACGATGTAGTTGGAGATCTCGTACACCGCCGCGCGGGGGTCGGTGACCTGGAAGTACACGACGGTGTCGATGGAGACGGTCAGGTTGTCCTCGGTGATCACCGGCTGCGGCGGGAAGGACACCACCTGTTCGCGCAGGTCGATGCGGGCCCTGACCCGGTCGAGGAAGGGCATCAGGATGTTCAGTCCCGGTGTGCCCGTCGTGCGGTACCGTCCGAGGCGTTCGATCACCGCGGCCTGTGCCTGCGGGATGACCAGCACCGATTTCACCAGGATGGTCAGCACCACCAGGATCACGATGATGACGACGATGAGCGTGGTCACGGTCCCGACCTCCATCAGATTTCCGCCAACACCAGTGCGGTGGCTCCCGAGATCTCCATGACGACGACATGACTGCCGGGTTCGAACACCTGCGCCCCCTCATACGCCCGCGCCGACCAAAGATCGCCGCCGATCCTGACCCGGCCGCCGTGCTCGTCGACGGTGGACACCACAACCGCCGTGGCGCCCCGGAGGGCATCGACGTTGGTCTTGTGCTCGCCCACCGCGACCCTGTGCTTGAGCACGGGCCGCACCGTGAGCACCAGGCCGAGCGCCACCACGATGAAGACGGTCAGGTCGATGGCCGGGCTGTTGGCCAACTGATGGGCCAGCGCTGCGGACAGGCTCGCCGCGCCGAGCATGACGAGCACGAAGTCGCCGGAAAGGACCTCGGCGGCGATCAACGCGACGCCGAGCAGGAGCCACACCAGAGCGGCCATGCCTTCATGGTGGCAGATGGCCGCGCCGCACGAGTGGTGGCGGACCCACTGTGACTGCGGCGTGATCTGTTTCGTGGTCAGCCGTGCTCGGTGACGAAGTCGATCAGCCGTTCCACCGCGCCAATCAGAGGTGTTTCCAGATCGCGGTAGCCGCTCACACCGGCCAGCACCCGACGCCATCCCTCGGCCGGTTCGCCCCAGCCCAACGCCTGGCAGATGCCCTCTTTCCAGGCAACACCTCGCGGTATTCGCGGCCATGCCTGGATGCCCACGGCTGCCGGTCTCACCGCCTGCCAGATGTCGACGTAGGGGTGCCCGGTGATCAGGACGTCCTCGTGGCGCACGGCCGAGGCCAGCAGAGACTCCTTGCTGCCGCCCACCAGATGGTCGACGAGCACTCCCAGCCGCCGCGCCGGGCTCGGGCCGAAAGCGGCCACGCGTTCGGCGAGCATGTCCACGCCGTCCAACGGCTCCACCACGACGCCTTCGACGCGCAGGTCGTGTCCCCATACACGTTCGACCAGTTCGGCGTCGTGCCGGCCCTCGACCCAGATCCGGCTGTCCCTGGCGACTCGGGCGCGCAGTCCGTTCACCCGCACCGAACCAGAGGCCGACCTGGTGTGGGCCGGTGGGGCTCCCGCCGGCGGCCGGACCAGGGTTACTGGTTGGCCGTCAAGGAGGAAACCAGCCGCGGCGAGCGGGAACACCCGGTGGTTGCCGTGCCGGTCCTCCAGCACGACGGTGCCCGGCTCGGTCCGCACCACAGCGCCGCAGAAGCCTGACGCGGGATCCTCCACGACGACGCCGACCTCCGCGGGCACCTCGGGCACGGTGCCGCGGCGCTTCGGGCCGGCCAGCACGTCGCGGCCATAGTCATGGGAACGCACGAACAGCGACCTTAGCGGGAGCGGAGGCGGCAGTGCCGGCGAACCGGTGCCGGCACGCGCTCGGTGGCACTCCCAGTTCGCGGACGAAGGCCCGTCGCATCGTCTCGGCGGTACCGAACCCGCAGCGCCGTGCGACGAGCGCCACGCCGTCCTGACCGGTCTCCAGGAGCATCCGCGCCGCCTCGACACGGGCCCGCTCCACGTACCGTCCGGGACTCGTTCCGATCTCGCGTGCGAACAGTCGGCTGAGGTGCCGGGGGCTGATGGACAGCCGCTCGGCCATCGCCGGAACCGAGAAGTCCCCCGCCGGGTCGGCGCCGATGTCGCGCAGCAGCCGACGCAGCCCGGCATCGCCCGGCGCGCGGGTTCGCGACCAGACGCTGAACTGCGACTGTCCGCCTGGTCGCTGGAGGAACACCACCAGCCACTTGGCCACCTCGCGGGCCACGGCCGGCCCGTGATCGCGTTCGATGAGAAACAGCGCCAAGTCGACACCCGCGGTGACCCCGGCGGCGGTAACCACCTGGCCGTCCTCGACGAACAGTGCGTCCGGTTCCACCCGCACCGACGGATAGATTTCCGCCATCGTGGCGCAGTAGGCCCAGTGCGTCGTGGCCCGCCGGCTGTCAAGCAGGCCGGCCTCAGCGAGAACGAAGGCGCCCGTGCACACCGAGGCGGTCCGGCGTGCGGTGGCCGACAGGCGCCGGACGTGGTCGACGAGCTCCTTGTCGCCGAGCGCCTCGGTGAAGCCCCAGCCGCCCGCCACGAGCAGGGTGTCCAGGGGGCCGTTGGCCGTGGCGAGATCGGTGTCCACCCCGAGGGGCACTCCGGAGGAGGTGGTCACGTTCCGCCCTCCGGCGGAGGCCAGACGTAGGCGGTAGTGGTCGCCGCAGGCTCCGCCAAGGGCCCTGGCGGCGGCGTCGAAGACCTCCAGTGGCCCGGCGACGTCCAACAGCTGGACACCGTCGTACACCACCGCGAGGACCTCGGCTGCGCTCACGTGGCCAGCATGGATCGGCGACACCGGTGGCGGCAATGACCGCTATCCCACCGATGCGGACATCGCCACGGTCAGAACGCCGGCCAGGGAATCGGCGGCCAGTCACCGGAGGGCTCGGGAAAGGCGGCCCTGGCCAGCAGCAGATCCGTCCTTGTCGCCAGCGCCGCCATCTCGCGCCTGGTCAGATGCGCCGCCAAGCGTTCAGCGAGGTCGCCGTCCAGGCCGGCGCGCAGCGTGCGCAGCGCCTCGACGACCTCGGCCGGCAGCGACTCACCCAGCCAGCCCCACAGGACGGTGCGCAACTTGGTCTCGGCATGCAGGCACAGGCCGTGGTCGACGCCGTACACCCCGTCGGAGGCGGTGTGTAGCACGTGCCCGCCCTTGCGGTCGGCGTTGTTGACCACGACGTCCATGGCCGCCATCAGCCGCATTCTCGGGTGGTCGGCGTGGACGAGCACCGCCGGCGCACCGTGCCGGTCGCGGGCGTGCAGCACGGTCCGCCACCCGGCCGGCACCTCCTCGATGCCGACCATATCGATCAGGTCGGCATCCTCATCGGTGTCCACCCACAGCTGCACCATGCCGGGGCCGAACGGACCGGGCCGTAGCACCGTCGGTGGCACCAGGTCGAATCCGGCGGCACGGGACACCAGGTACGTGGCGACCTCGCGGTCGGCGAGAGTGCCGTCGGGAAAGTCCCACAGCGGGCGTTCGCCGGTGATGGGCTTGTACACGCAGTGGGCCTGTGTCCCGTTGTGGCTGATCGACCCGAACAGGGTGGCGTTGGAGGCGTCCACGAGCCGACCGGAGATCTCGATCCGTCCCTGCTCGAGCACCTCCAGGGCGGCCTGCTCGCCGGGGTGCACGCCGGCTCACCCTTGCCTTGACCGCCGATAGCCGTTCTGCCGTGGACAGACATGGCCCTCGGGATCCAGGGGCTCCTCGCAGAGCGGGCAGGGACGGCGACCGGCGTTGACCACGCGGTCGGCGCGGCTGGCGAACGCGCGGGCGGCAAGCGGGCTGAGGAAGACCCGAACCGCGTCTGGTCCTTCCTCGGTGTCGTCGAGTACCACGGCCTCATCGATCTCTTCTTCGGTCACGGCGAGCAGCTCGACCACCACCGCGTTGGACTCGGCGTCCCAGCCAAGCCCCATCGTGCCGACGCGGAATTCCTCCTCGACGGGCGTTTCCAGTGGTTGGGTGTCGACCAGATCGTCCGGCGCGCTGTCGGGGACCGTGGTGCCGAAGCGGCGCCCGACCTCCTCAAGCAGCGAGCCGATACGTTCGGCGAGCACCGCGACCTGCGCCTTCTCCAGCATCACGCTGACCAGTCGGCCGTCTTCGAAGGCCTGTAGATAGAAGGTGCGGTCGCCGGGCTGCCCGACGGTTCCGGCGACGAACCGCTCGGGCTGGCGGAAAACATGGATGACACGTGCCATAACGAATACGACCCTAAGGCACGACGGCAACACCGTCCGCCCGGTACCCCGTGATGGACACCGCACCGGCCGGCCGGTGATCGGGGGCCGCCCGCCCGACTAAGCCTCGATCCACCGATGCGGGTTCTGGGTGGTCGGCGTGGCAGGCGACAGCTGACCGTCGGGTTTCGGGCGTGAGGTAGCCGCTGGTCTGCCCAGCTTTCCACTGTTGTTCCTGGTCGCAGGGACGGGAGGGGCCTCAGGTG
>JAFAZC010000139.1 GCA_019239965.1 Kutzneria sp.
GGCCGGTGGCCAGCATCCGGCCCAGGTACGGGCCGGACGCGGCCTGCCACTGCCGTTCGTCCATGCCGGTGGCGCGTTCGGCGCGCAGCTCGGTGATTTCGCCGCGGATCGCACCGATGACGTAGGCGTTCACCGTGCCGACGGCCCGCATGACGGCGTCAATGTTCTCGAAGCCCGGTGTGCCGTCCAGCGCGGCCAGTGACGGCCGGTGGATGCTGATCCTCCCGGACGACACCGAGCGCGACGAGGACACACTGCGCGCTCTGGTGGTCCGGGCCATCGGCCGATCCGACCTTGACGTGGACATCATCACCACCGGCCGCTGGGAGGTCACCGCCGCGATGGCCGAGAGGTACACGCAGGGACGTGTGTTTCTCGCTGGGGATGCCGCGCACACGCTGCCGCCCAGTCGGGGCGGATACGGCGCGAACACCGGTATCGAAGACGCGCACAACCTGGCCTGGAAGCTGGCCGCGGTGCTGTCCGGCGAGTCGGCACCAGCACTGCTCGACACCTACGAGGCGGAACGGCGACCGGTGGCATGGCTGTGCTACCAGCAGCTTTTTGCGCACGCCGACGGCCGCGCCGCCATGGTGCCGACTGAAGAAGGACCGATTCTGGACGACAACGCGATGGCCTTCGGCATTCTGTACCGGTCCGCGGCCGTCCTCGACGTTCCCGAGGGACTGCCACCAGCGGCGCGGCCGGACGAGTGGGCCGGGCAGCCGGGAACCCGCGCGCCGCATCTGTGGCTGACCGGCGACACCAACCGTCTGTCCACACTGGATCTCTTTCAGCGCGGATGGGTTCTGCTCGCCGAGAACGACGCCTGGTTCGCCGCGGCCGAACAGGCCGCGGAACGGACCGGCGTCACGGTAACCTGTCACCAGATCGGCGGCCGGCTCCACCCGGACTCCCCGGACACCTTCCGGCGTGCTTTCGGACTTTGCCCGGACGGGGCGACCCTGGTTCGACCGGACGGCTACATCGCCTGGCGTTCCCGCGATCTGCCCGCTCGTCCTGCCGACACACTGACCCAGGCACTGGGCCGAATGTCGTTCGCCGTCGGCCGCGTCAGCGGAGCGGAAGCCTGGTGATTGACTACCTGGACCCGATTGTCCACTCGGCCAGGAAACGACAAGGACACCGCAACATGACCGAGCCGCCCATGCGTCGATTCCCCGGCCGTGACGGTCTGGAACTGGCCTACCGCGAGGTCGGGGACGGCCGTCCCCTCATGTTGTTCCATGGGTTCATGTCCACCGCGCTGCAGTGGATCCACCATGGTCCCGCGGCCACCATCGCCAAGCATGGCTACCGCGTCATTCTTCCTGATCTGCGAGGCCACGGTGACAGCGCTCGCCCGCATGATCCGGCGTCCTACCCACCCGACATTCTGGCGGACGACGGATTCGCCCTGATCGATTGGCTCGGACTCGACGACTACGACCTGGGTGGCTACTCCTTGGGCGCACGGGTCGTGCTGCGGATGCTGGCCCGGGGCGCCCAGCCGTCCCGGGCGATCGTGGCCGGTCAAGGACTCGACGCGATCAATCGCGTGACCAGCAGAACGGGCCAGTACCGCCGTGTGCTCGCCGCTCTTGTCACTGGGGAAACCATCGAACCCGGGTCCCCGGATGAACAGACGGCCCACTGGATCACTCGGCTTGGCGGCGACCCGCAGGCACTCCTCCATGTCCTGGACACTCACGTCGCGACACACGCCGCCGCGTTGTCCCGCATCGCGATCCCGACCCTCGTGGTGGTCGGCGACCAGGACCATGGCCACGCCTCAGCCGACGCCCTCGCCGCCACACTGCCCAACGCGCGGCTCGCCCGAGTGCCGGGCGACCATTTCACCGCACTCACCGGCCCGGAGCTCGCAACCCAAATCATGGAGTTCCTCGACAACCGTCCTCGCGAGACGAGCTCATAGGCGGACGTGGACGGACCGGAACAGTATTGGGTGTCGGCAGATGCCTGCCACATCGCGAGACCAGCTTGGGAAAAGCTCGACCAGGTTCGACTCGGCCGGGACCCTCAGCCCGCCGATGCCGATGTGTCGGCACCGGAGCATTCGGGATCCGGCTCGGTCAGAGTCCGGTAGGCGGCCTCGGCCGCCTTTTGCTCGGCCTCTTTCTTGGTCCGGCCGTCACCACAGCCGTGCCGCCGCCCGCCGACGTACACCGTGGCGGTGAACTCCTTGCGGTGGTCGGGCCCTTCGTCATCGACCCGGTACTCGGGCACGCCGAGTCCCTCGGCGGCGGTCAATTCCTGCAGGCTGGTCTTCCAGTCGAGGCTGGCACCCCGCAGCGGAGCCTCGATGAGCAGCGGATCGAACAGCCGGTGCACGAGTGCCCGTGTGGTGTCGATCCCGTGCTGCAGATAGACGGCGCCGATCATGGCCTCGAGGCCGTCGGCGAGGATGCTCGCCTTGTCCCGCCCGCCGGTCAGCTCCTCACCCCGACCCAACAACAGGTGCGCACCGAGTCCACCGTCACCCAGGTCTCGCGCGACGCCGGCCAGCGCGTGCATGTTGACCACGCTGGCACGCAGCTTGGCCAGCTGCCCCTCGGGCAGTTCAGGGTGCTTGCGGTACAGGTGGTCCGTCACCACCAGACCGAGCACCGCGTCACCGAGGAACTCGAGACGCTCGTTCGGCGGCAGGCCGCCGTTCTCGTAGGCGTAGGACCGGTGAGTGAGGGCGAGCGCCAGCAACTCGGTATCCAGCTGGACACCGAGCGCGTCCAGTAGGGGCGCGCGGTCCGGCGCCGGACCCCGAGATCCCTTACTCCCCATGTGCCGCTCGTCTCACGAGCGCAGCGCCCTTCACCGACGAGGGTGGGCTCAGGCCGGCTGGACGATCTGGCGACCGTCGTACTGGCCGCAACTCGGACACACCACATGCGGCAGATGCGGCTTGCGGCAGGCACGGTTGGAGCAGGGGACGAGGACGGGCGCAACGGCCTTCCACTGCGCACGACGCGAACGGGTGTTCGAGCGGGACATCTTCCGCTTCGGGACGGCCACGACTAGCTCTCCTCCTCGGTCCCGCCGAACCGCCTCCGCAGGGCGGCCCAGCGAGGGTCAATCTTCTCATGTCTGTGGTCCGGGCCGAGCTCGGCCCAGCGAACCCCGCATTCGGCGCACAGCCCCGCGCAGTCCGGGGAGCACAGTGGAACCTGCGGCAGGGCGAGCACGACCGCGTCGCGCACCACCGGTTCCAGGTCGATGAGCTCGTCAACGAGCCGTGCGACCTCGTCGGAATCCGTCGTGGCCTCGGTCGCGCTGTCCGGGTAGGCGAACAGCTCGGTGAGGGTCACCTCGATCATGCCGGACAGCGGTTCCAGGCACCGCGAACACTCGCCGACCGTGGCCGCCCTCGCGGTCCCCGAGACGAGCACCCCTTCTATCACCGACTCGACCAGCAGGTCCAGCGCCACATCGGCACCAGCTTCCACCTCGATCACCCCGGGAAGCCCGAACCCCTCAGGTGCGGGGACGGTCCTGGAGTACCGACGGCTTGAGCCCGGCCGACGCCCGATGTCCCTGGTATCGATCACCCAGGGCCCGGCCGTTGACGGGCGCACTGCTGCTCGGCGCGCGGATTTCTGGTGCTCAGGCATGATATTCGTAGTGCTGGCGAGGTGACCTACCGAGTCCAGCCGCTCTACCTTACTCAACGACCGGCGTCAGGGAAAACTGGCTGGTCAACGCACCCCCACCGCTAGTCGCGATAGTCGAACGGGGCCCGCGAGGAGCCAGCCCCGCCGTCGTGCGAAACGAGGGCCCGCAGACTCGCCCGTCCCTTGCCGACGGTGCGCAGAGTGTGGGTGAGCAGCTCTTCGAACTCCGCCAGCTTGCCGTCGACGTAGGCGTCGCACTCGCCGCGCAGCCTGTCGGCCTCGTCACTCGCCGCGTCGATGACCCTTGCCGACTCGGCGTGCGCGGCCTGGACGACCTCGGTCTGGGTCACCAGCCTCGTCTGCTCGGCCCTGCCCTCCTCGACAGCCCGCTCATAGGAGGCCCGTCCGGCCTGCGCCATCCGATCCGCCTCGGCACGTGCCCTGCCGACCAGGTCCTCGTACTCGCGCCGCCCCTCGCTCACGGCCCGTTCCGCCTGGTGCTCGGCGTCGGCGAGCATTCTGTCCGCCCTCGCCCTGGCGTCGGCGAGCATCCGCTCCGCCTCCGCCCGGGCGTTGGTCACCATCTCGTTGGCGTCGGTGCGAGCCTTGTCCAGCCCGTGCTCGGTCTCGTGCTTGGTCTTGGAGATCAGGTCGTCTCGGTGGTCGAGCACGTCCTGGGCGTCGTCGAGCTCTCGCGGGATCGCGTCACGAACGTCGTCGAGCAACTCGAGGACGTCTCCGCGCGGCACGACGCATCCGGACGTCATCGGCACCCCGCGGGCCTCCTCGACGATCGTGACGAGCTCGTCGAGCGCCTCGAACACCCGGTACACGGCACACTCCTCACGGCTACACCAGTGGCAGTCTCCAGTGTGCCGTGTCCAACCATGAAGTGCCGGACGCCTCGCCGAAGACGAGGTGTCGATTGTTCGCCTCCGCGTTGACGTTTACCACCGAGAACGTCTTGTAGTGGTCGCCGGTGTAGAAGTACTCGCCGCCACCGCCGGTGATGATCCGCCGGGTGCCGCGTGTCGGCGCACCGGGCGTGATCACGGTGTACTCGTGGTAGTAGCCCGCCTGGCAGGCCGGCAGGATGCCCTCGACGTTGGTGAACACCGACCCGTCCTTGCCGGGGTACGGGAACGGGCCGCCCGACTTGATCAGGTTCACTGTGTCGGTCGCCTCCGGCGGCAGCGAGGACAGGGCGACCTTGGCGAACCCGGACGTGTCGCCGCAGGGCGCCTGGACGACGTGCACGGCGGAGTGCGTGTTCTGGTCGGCCGCACCGGCTGGAGCCGAGGTGCCGAACTGGACGAATCCGGCGACTCCGACGACAGCGAACACGAGGGCCAGCAGGATCTTCCCGGTTCGTGACGTGAGGTGGCTCATGGCGATCAACGGTAATCCGTTCCCATTGACCGCAGAAGGCCGCGAAGTGACCGTCGCCGAAACAGATCAGGCGCCGAAACAGATCAGGCCCGTTCGGTCAGTCTGCGCACGAGCCGGGTGTGCACCGACTCGGGCACCAGGTGTGCGACATCGCCGCCGTAGGTGGCGACCTCCTTGACCAGCGAGCTCGACAGGAAGCTGTGGAGCGGGTTCGTCGGCATGAACAGCGTCTCGACCGCCGTGAGCTGGTAGTTCATCTGCGCCATCTGCAACTCGTAGTCGAAGTCGCTGACCGCGCGCAGGCCTTTGATGATGGCCTTGACGCCGTTGGCCACGCAGTAGTCCACGAGGAGGCCGTGCCAGGTGTCCACCCGTACGGTGGGCAGGTCGGAGGTCACCTCGCGAAGCATCTCGACCCGCTCCTCCACGGAGAATAGGGTCTTCTTGTTCTTGTTGACGAGCACCGCGACCACGAGTTCGTCCACGACCCCCGCGGCACGGCCGATGATGTCGAGATGGCCGTTGGTGACCGGGTCGTAGGAACCGGGGCAGACCGCACGCCTCATGGCGGGAAGGTAACAAACAAGGCGCTCGCCCACCGGTTGGCGTGGCATCCGTCACTGGACGCGATCGGCCCAGTGCAGGGCCGTGTCACCGTATTTCTTGCTGCGCAAAGGCTCGAAGCCGACCGGCCAGTCAGGAGCACAGCCGCGCGCGGCGCGCTCCACCACGACCCGCGCGCCCGGCTCCGTCCAGCGCAGCACCGCCGTGAGCACACCGGCGAGGTCGGCGTCGGTGACGGCGTATGGAGGGTCCACGAAAACCACGTCGTACGGTCTGGCGGGTGCGGCGGCGAGCACCGACGGCACCGAGCCGTGGCGGATGTCGGCACCGGGCAGGTCGAGCGCTGCGGCGTTGCGGCGCAGGACCTCGACGGCCCGCCGACCGGATTCCACGAAGGTGGCCACGGCGGCACCGCGCGACAGCGCCTCGAATCCCAGTGCGCCCGACCCGGCATACAGGTCCAGGACAAGCGCGCCACGCAGGTCGACCACTGTCTCCAGCGCACTGAACAACGCCTCCCGCACTCGCTGGGAGGTGGGTCTCGTCCCGGCCGGCGGCACCTCGATGCGGCGTCCGCCGGCCGTTCCGGCCACGATCCTGGTCACCTCACCATGGTCCACCACGGCGCCGCTGACGCCACGGAGACATCACCGGTGGCGGGATGACCATCCCTGTGACACCGAGAGTTCGCCGGAGCCGGCACGTAGTGCCGCGCCGACCGCACGCAGCAGCGGGACGAGAACCCGCAGCCGGTCATGGCGATCGGTGGCGCATTCGGTGATCCCGGCGCCGACTATGGGGCGGATCGATGCCACGGCCGCGACAGCGTCGGCAACCTCGCTGACCAGCAGGCCACCGGGCTCAGGGCAGGTCGCGTCGGCGAACTCGCTCGGATCGAGCACGTCAAGATCGATGTGTAGGTAGAACTGGGAGGCGCGGGACGCTTCGGCCGCCCCGGTGACCCAGGACGAATGCCACCCCTGTTCGATCGGCACGTGCCGAACCAGCCCGCGGTCGATCAGCGCCTGCTCACCGGGGTCGAGCACCCTCGCGCCCACGAGCACCGTGCGCCGGGGCGACAGCGGTGTGTCCACCACGAAATCGCGATCGCCCTCACCGAAGGCGTGCCGCAGAGCCATTCCGTGATAGGCACCGGAGGGCGACGTCGCCGGCGTGTTGAGGTCGCCGTGCGCGTCGAACCACAGCACGCCGACCGTGGGGCCGAACCGCTGTCGCACCAAGCCGAGCGGGAGCGTCTCCACACCGCAGTCGCCGCCGATGGTCAGTACGGGACCGCGTGCTTCGTTCAGCGCCGTCAGCTGCAGCGCTCGGTTGACGAGCAGGACCTCCCGACTGGCGATCCCGCCAACCAGCGGCGAGGTACCGGCGCGGACCGGCACCCGCCGCACCGGGGTGCCGAGCACCTTGCCGGCTAAGTCGGCCAATGCGAAACAGCCGGTTGGCAACCACGAGGACTTCGCAACCACAGCACCCTGACGCTGGGCGACAGCATGTAACTCGAACACGAACACACCTTGGGCATCGACGGTGATCGCGTCACCGGGGGGACACGGGCTCTTGAATCAACTTTACTCTCGACGCGCACGCCGGGCGCGGCACGCTCGATCTACTGTGGACGCTCATGCGCCGCCGCGACCGTGGTCGGCGTCGACCGTGTCCATCTGGGAACCGGGGTGAGGCTCCTGACATGGACGAGGGCGTCGAAGGCCCGCGTCGGGTCGATGTCGACCACGAAGGACTGCGCACAGATCGCCGTCGCGGCGCCAAGAGTCTCCGGCGGAACGCGGCGCAGATCCACCAGATGCAGCGGAAGACCGGTCGCCTCCATGACCGCGTCCAGGGTATGCGGCGGCGGTGGCGCGAGGTTCTCGAGCGAGATGAAGGACGGGCGAGGCGGCTCGCCTTCGAAACGCAGCTCCGGTATGACGCCGCCGGTACGCGTGGTGCCGATGACGACAAGCTCGTCGCCGAGCACCGGGGCGAGGAGGTGTCCGAGCACCGGATCACCGGTGTGCGCCAGGCAGCGCTGGACATGTCCGTTGTGTGCGCTGACGACGATGCGCTCCTCGCGGTCGAGGATCCAGCGGACGGTCTCGGCCATCAGCTCGTCGCGTGCGTTTCGATCGGCGAGGAGGTAGTCATCGACGCACTTGGCACCCAACGCGCACAGGTGGGCGACATCGTCGCCCGAAATGCCCGCGCGGTCACCGAGGTCGGCGATGCCGCGAGACAGCCGCTGCCGCTCATCAGTCGTCATCGCCGTGTAGCGGGCGTGCGCCTGGAACCGCTCGCCGAGATCGGCAAGTGCCAGCAGAGCGTCGTCCCCCGTGCGCGGTGTGATGCGGGCAAGGCAGGCCTCGATCGCGGGGCGCGGGGTCGCGAACGAGCCTGGCGCGTCCATTCCGTAGAAGCGCACGCCGGAGTCGTGTTCGGCGTTCCAGTCGCGCATCCAGCGCAGTTGGGCACGCATCTCGTCACACTCGCCGAACCCGTAGGTGATCCCGGTGGCCGTGATCTGATCGAGACCGCCCGCCCCGCCCAGCACCCAGTCGTCGACCGCGAGGCCCTCGGCGAAGCCGGACTCCATGACGAACGCCGAGAAGCCGAGTTCGCTCACCAGGAAACGCAGGATGCGATCTTTGAGCCGGTAGTACTCGGACACGCCGTGTGCGCTCTCCCCCAGGCACACGACGCGAGCGTCACCGACCAGCTCCCGCAGAATGGCCAGGTCGGACATGTCGGGATCGGCGGGGTCGAGGGCGCGCAGCGGCACCGCGATCTCAGTGAGCGGGCTCGTCGACATGGTCGCCTTCCCAGTATCGGCCGCGGCGCCGCCCGTCCACGCAAGCGGAACTGCTTATTTCGGGCCGGCTCGGCATCTCCCGGCACAGTAGCGCCTGTCGGCGCCGACGACGATGATGATGACCATGCCGTGCCGAATCGCCGCTATCGTCATCGATGCCATCCGGCCCCGGGTGGTCGCCGACTTCTGGTGCGCCGTGCTCGGTTGGCGGGTCACCGACGAGGACACGGACGGGATCAGTATCGCCCCGCACGACAGAGCATGGCCGACGATCGACGTGTTCGCCGTACCGGAGGACAAGACCGTCAAGAACCGACTGCACCTCGATCTCCGCGCGGATGGCGTCACCACGTCCGAGGAACTCGACCGACTGCTCGCCCTGGGCGCGCGGCGGGTCGATGTGGGCCAGGGGCCGGATGTCAGCTGGGTGGTCCTCGCCGACCCGGAGGGCAACGAGTTCTGCCTGCTCTCCCGATCGGTCCAGGAGGTCTAGCGTCCCGTTCAGCCCAGCACCATGAGCAGGTCCCCGCCTTCGACCTGCTGCTGGGAGCCGATCGCCAGTCGGCGCACGGTACCCGCCTTCGGCGCGGTGATCGCGGCCTCCATCTTCATCGCCTCGATGGTGGCCACGGTCTGGCCCGCCTCGATCACATCCCCCTCGGCCACCGTCACGGTGACGACGCCCGCGAACGGCGCCGCGACGTGGTTGGCATCGCGCCGGTCGGCCTTCTCCGCGACCGGCACGTCCGCGGCCACCGACCTGTCCCGCACCTGGATGGGCCGCAACTGTCCATTGAGAACGGCCATCACGGTACGCATGCCTCGCTCGTCAGGCTCGCTAATCGCCTCGAGGGTGATCAGCAGACGCACGCCGCGGTCGAGGTCGACCGAGTACTCCTCGCCTTCCCGCAGGCCGTAAAAGAAGTCCTTGCTGCGCAGCACGCTGGTGTCACCGTAGGCGTCGCGGTGGGCGAGGAACTCCCGGGTCGGCCCGGGGAACATCAACCGGTTCAGCGTGCCCCGCGGGTCGCCCGCGAGTCCGGCGACGTCCTCCTCGGCCAGCTGGGTGACGCCCTTCGGGGTCGGCCGCCCGCGCAGTGCCCTTGTCCGGAACGGTTCCGGCCACCCACCAGGCGGATCGCCGAGCTCGCCGTGCAGGAATCCGATCACGGAATCCGGGATGTCGAACTTCCCTGGGTCGGCCTCGAACTCGGCGGGGGCCACTCCGGCGCCGACGAGATGCAGTGCGAGGTCGCCGACAACCTTGGAGGACGGGGTGACCTTCACCAGCCGGCCGAGCATCCGGTCGGCCGCGGCGTACATCGCCTCGATGTCCTCGAACCGGTCGCCGAGGCCGAGGGCGATGGCCTGCTGGCGGAGATTGGACAGTTGGCCGCCGGGGATCTCGTGGTGGTACACGCGACCGGTTGGCGCGGGCAGACCGGACTCGAACGGCGCGTACACCTTGCGCACGGCCTCCCAGTAGGGCTCGAGGTCGCACACGGCCTGCAGGTCGAGTCCGGTCGAACGGGTGGTGTGGTCGGTGGCCGCGACGATGGCCGAGAGAGAGGGCTGCGAGGTGGTGCCGGCGATCGAGGCGGTGGCCCCGTCGATGGCGTCCGCGCCGGCGTCGATCGCGGCGAGATAGGTGGCGAGCTGCCCGCCCGCGGTGTCGTGGGTGTGCAGGTGGACCGGCAGGCCGAATTCCGCACGCAACGCGGTGACCAGCTTGGACGCCGCGGGTGGGCGGAGGAGGCCGGCCATGTCCTTGATCGCCAGCACGTGTGCTCCCCCGGCCACGATCCGTTCGGCGAGCCGCAGGTAGTAGTCCAGCGTGTACAGCCGTTCACTGGGATCGGACAGGTCGGCCGTGTAGCACAGCGCGACCTCGGCGACCGCCGTCCCGGTGTCCAGGACGGCCTCGATCGCCGGCCGCATCTGCTCGACGTCGTTGAGCGCGTCGAAGATCCGGAAGATGTCGATGCCGGTCGCGGTCGCCTCCCTGACGAAGGCTCGCGTCACGGTCTCGGGGTAGGGGGTGTATCCGACGGTGTTGCGGCCGCGCAACAGCATCTGTAGGCACAGATTAGGGACCTGGTCGCGCAGCGCGGCAAGCCGCTCCCACGGATCCTCGGCCAGGAAGCGCAGCGCGACGTCGTAGGTCGCCCCGCCCCAGCACTCCAGCGACAGCAGTCGCGGCGTCAGCCTCGCCACGTGCGGTGCGACCTGCACCAGGTCCTTGGTACGCACTCGGGTTGCCAGCAGTGACTGGTGTGCGTCGCGGAAGGTGGTGTCGGTGACGAGCACACCTTCGCCGGCCCGCAGCCAGGACGCGAAGCCGGCAGGGCCGAGCTCGGCGAGCCGCTGCTTGGAGCCGGCCGGCGGCTGTGCCGAGAGGTCGACCGCGGGCAGTTTCTCCCTCGGATCCACAGTGGTCGGCCGCGGCCCATTGGGCTTGTTTACGGTGACGTCGGCCAGGTAGGTCAGCAGCCGGGTGCCCCGGTCGGCCGGCTGCCGCGCTGTCAGCAGGTGCGGACGCTCGGCGATGAACGCCGTGGTGATCCGGCCGGCGCGGAAGTCGACATCGTCGAGAACCGCCTGCAGGAACGGGATGTTCGTGGACACGCCGCGGATCCGGAACTCGGCGACAGCACGCCGTGCCCGCGCCACCGCGGCGGGAAAGTCACGGCCACGGCAGGTGAGCTTGACCAGCATGGAGTCGAAGTGGGCGCTGATCTCGCTGCCGGCACCGACCGCGCCACCGTCCAGCCGGATACCCGAGCCGCCCGGCGACCGGTAGGCACTGATCATGCCGGTGTCCGGACGGAATCCGTTGACCGGATCCTCGGTCGTGATCCGACATTGCAGCGCCGCACCGCGCACGGAGATCGCATCCTGGCTCAGGCCGAGGTCGGCCAGGCTCGCCCCCGCGGCGATGCGTAGCTGGGACTGTACGAGGTCAACGTCGGTGACCTCCTCGGTCACGGTGTGCTCGACCTGGATGCGCGGGTTCATCTCGATGAAGACGTGGTTGCCGTCGGGGTCGAGCAGGAACTCCACCGTGCCGGCGTTGCGGTAGCCGATCCGCTTGGCGAAGACGACCGCGTCCGCACAGATCCTGTCCCGCACCCTCGGGTCGAGGTTGGGTGCCGGCGCGAGCTCGATGACCTTCTGGTGGCGGCGCTGCATCGAACAGTCCCGCTCGTAGAGGTGGACGAGGTCACCGGCACCGTCGGCGAGGATCTGCACCTCGATGTGGCGTGGTCTGACCACGGCCTGCTCCAGGAAGACCGTGGCGTCACCGAACGCCGACTCCGCCTCCCGCATGGCGGCCTCGAGGGACTCACGGAGTGTCTCGGGCCCCGGCACCTGGCGCATGCCGCGGCCGCCACCTCCGGCCACGGCCTTGACGAAGAGCGGGAAGCCGACCTGGCCGGCCGTGTCCACCAGCGTGTCGATGTCGGTGGATGGCGCGCAGGAGCGCAGCACCGGCAGACCGGCTCGTTGTGCCGCCGCGATGGCTCGCGCCTTGTTCCCGGTGAGTTCCAGCACGTCGGCGGGCGGTCCGACGAAGGTGATACCGGCCTGCGCACAGGCGCTGGCGAGCTCGGGGTTCTCCGAGAGGAAGCCGTAACCGGGATAGACGGCGTCGGCGCCGGCCTTGCGCGCGGCCGCGACCACCTCGTCGACCGAGAGGTAGGCGCGGACGGGGTGCCCTGGCTCGCCGATCTCGTACGCTTCGTCGGCCTTGAGTCGGTGCAGCGAATTGCGGTCCTCGTGGGCGAACACCGCGACCGTGCCGGCACCGAGCTCGTACGCGGCACGGAAGGCACGGATGGCGATCTCACCCCGGTTGGCGACGAGCACCTTTCGGAACATCGAGACTCTCCCCGGTCGGCCGCTGGTCGGTCGTGCCGCACGCTACCGGGAGCGGCCCAGTCATGGGACCGCCGTCCCACGGACAGGCCGGTCGTGTCGGCGCGTTATCCGTCCGTTCGACGGAAATTGACCGACTGGTGGCCACCACGGTCACGTTTCCTGGCCTAGGGTTCCTCCAGCGTCTCGGCGGCCGCGTCGGAGCCGAAATGCGAGGACAGCCGTCGAGCCAGGAGAACGATCACCCATGACTCGCCACGCCAGCCCACCGTCCACGGCGGCGCCGCCGGTCGAGCCCGTTCCCGGCGCCGAATCCGGGACCGGGTCCCGGTCGTATCTGCGCAGGCTCGGTGGCCGGGAGCTGCCGCTGGCCGTGGTGTTCCTCGCCCCCGCTGTCCTCGGGCTCGGCCTGTTCGTGATCTTTCCGCTGTTCCCGGCCGTTTTTCTGGCCACCCGGGGCAGCGACATCATCGGCAGTCCCACCCGCTACGTCGGGCTGCGGCACTTCGCGGAGCTGCTCACCCCGGAGTTCGGTCAGGTGCTCTGGCACACCCTGGCGTTCACCCTGATCGTGGTGGTCGCCGGGGTGCTGCTGCCGCTGGCGCTGGCCGTTCCGCTGAGCCAGCGGCTGCCGGGGATGCGGGTGTTCCGCTCGCTGTTCACCCTGCCGTTCGCCTACTCCGCGTCGGCGGCCGCGGTGGTCTGGCTGCTCATGGTCGACCCGGGGACCTCGCCGATCAACTGGGTGCTGCGGCTGGTCGGGATCGCGGCGCCCGGCTGGACCACCGACTCGAACTGGGCACTGGTCACCGTGGCCGGCGTGACGGTGTGGATGGTGTCGGGGTTCAACCTGCTCGTCCTGTCCGCTGGACTGGCGGGACTGGACGAGGAGGTGCTGGAGGCCGCCACACTGGACGGCTCCGCCGGCGTGCGGCACTTCCTGAGCGTGGTGCTGCCGATGATCTCGCCGAGCGTGTTCTTCGTCGTGGTGACGACGACCCTGACCGCACTGCAGAGCCTCGGCCAGCCCCAGGTGATGACCGACGGGGGTCCCAACGGCTCGACGTCGACGCTGGTGTACTCGATCTTCAACCAGGCGTTCCACAACAACAACAGCAACTACGGTCTGGCCAGCGCGCAGGGGCTGGTGCTGCTGATCATCGGCGTGCTGCTCGCCGCCGTGCAGTTCGGCGTGATCGAGAGGCGGGTGCACTACCGGTGAGCAAACTGAACCGTCCGAGCGCTGCCACGAGCACGCTCACCTATGTGTGGCTCGCGGTGGCCGCGGTCGTGCTGCTGTTTCCGGTGCTGCTGACCCTGGTCGGCGGTTTCCTGCCGTCCTCGGCGCTGCTGCGCCAGCCGCCAGACCTGATCGGCGGCTACACGCTGGACAGCTATCTCGACGCCATCCGCCAGGTGGCCGTCCCGTTGTTCCCGGCGTTCCTCAATTCGCTGTTCGTCGGCGTGACGATCATGGTGGCACACCTGGTGACGTCGGCGCTGGCCGCGTATGCCCTGGTGTTCCTGCGTACCCCGCTGAAGACCCCGCTGTTCCTGCTGATCCTCGCTACGATCATGGTGCCGTACGAGGCGATCGTGGTGCCGAACTCGCTGTTCGTGCGCAGTCTCGGGTTCGGCGACAGCCGGTTCAGCCTGGTGCTGCCGTTCCTGGCCAGCGGTTTCGGTGTCTTCCTACTGCGCCAGGCATTCCGGCAGTTCCCCGGGGAGCTGAAGGACGCGGCCACCATCGATGGCTGCGGTCATCTGCGGTTCCTGTTCACCATCCTGCTGCCCGGCTGCCGACCGGCGATCGCCGCCCTCACAGTCTGGTCGTTCCTGCAGGGCTGGAACATGTACTTCTGGCCGCTGATCGTCTCCACGACCAACGACTCGTTGAACACCCTGCAGACCGCGGTGTTCGCCCTGCGCAGCAACGAAAGCGCGGCACCGGGGCTGCTGCTGGCCGGCATCACGATCACCCTCGTCCCGACCCTGTTGCTGGTGGTCTTCGGACAGCGCTGGCTGGTGCGGGGCTTCACGGCGGGAGCGGTCAAGTGACCCGAGCGAGACGGGAGAGGACAGTGCGCACCATGCGGCGTGTCAGCTTGCTGGCCGCGGCGCTGGCGACCGGGATGGCCGTATCCTCCTGCGCCGCCGCGGTTCCGGCCGGCATCGACTACAAGGCGGTGTACACCGCACCCGGTCCCGATGCCCTCAACGGCGCGGGCGAGGTGGACATCACCGTCTGGCACGCGATGACAGGCGTCAACGGCGCGACGCTGCAGAAGCTGGCTGACCAGTTCAACGCCCAGAATCGTGGCAGGATCAAGGTCACTCTCGGGTTCAAGAACAACTACGACGACACCCTGTCGGCCTACAAGAACGCACTGCGCGGCAGCACACTTCCCGACATCGTGCAGGTCTACGACATCGGCACCCAGTTCATGATCGATACCAGATCGATCGTCCCGATGCAGTCGTTCGTCGATGTGGACAAGTTCGACGTCACCGACATCCAGCCCAACATCGCCGGGTACTACTCGGTCGGCGGCAAGCTGTACTCGATGCCGTTCAACACCTCCATGCCGCTGCTCTACATCAACAGGAACGCGTTCGCCAAGGCGGGCCTCGATCCGGACAAGCCACCGACCACGCTGGACGAGATCATGGCGGACGCGGAGAAACTCACCGTCAAGGACTCCTCGGGCAACGTGGTCCAGTACGGCTTCGGCGCCTCGCTGTACGGATGGTTCCTGGAACAGTGGACCGCCGTGGCCGGCCAGGAATACTGCGACCAGGGCAACGGCCGTGACGGTCATGCCTCCCACGCCGACTTCGTGACCGACGAGCACGTGCGGCTGCTGGCTTGGTGGCAGCGGATGACCGAGCGCGGGCTCGCGCTCAAGCTGGACAGCGACACCAAGAACGGTGACACCGCGTTCGAGTCGGGCAAGGTCGCGATCACGTTGGAGTCCACCGGGTCGCTCGGCGACTTCACCAAAGCGGCGTTCGAAGCCGGCGCCGGCTATTTCCCCAAGATCGACGCCACGGACAGTGGCGGTCCGATCATCGGCGGCGCGTCCCTGTGGATCGTGGGAAGGGGCAAGGACGACGCACACAAGCGGGCCGCTTGGGAGTTCACCAAGTTCTTGGAGAGCAAGGACTCACAGGCGACCTGGCACACCTCGACCGGATACTTCCCGATCAGCAGGGCCGCACTGGACACCGAGACGGACCGACAGTGGGTGGCCAAGAAGCCGCAGTTCCAGGTCGCGATCAACCAATTGCAGGGCACCAAGCTGACCAAGGCGACCCAGGGCTGCCTGTTCGGCGTGATGCCGCAGGTGCGCAAGGCGGCAGAGAACGCGATGCAGGCGGCCGTGCTGCAGGGCAAGGACGCGAGGCAGGCTTTGCAGGACGCGCAGGACTCGTTGAACCGGCCGATCGGAGACTACAACGACGCCGTCGGCGGTTAGGATGGGCCGTGGACCCGACCGGTCAGCAGGCGCGTCCGTACCCGTTCGGTGAAATCGACCGCCTGGAGCTTCATCCCGAGTACAGCCGTTTGCGTGACGAGGGCAAGCCAGTGCGGGTACTCATGCCCTACGGTGGCCAAGCCTGGTTGGTGGTGACCTACCACGACGTCAAGACCGTGTTGTCCGACAAGAGGTTCAGCCTGGCGGCCACTTTCAACCGAGACGTTCCGCGTCTGTTTCCGCTTGTCCAGGATCAGCCCTCCTTGGTCCTGATGGACCCGCCCGAACACACCCGGTTGCGCAAGCTCGTCGCCGGCGCTTTCACCAACCGGCGTATCGAACAGCTGCGCCCGCGGATTCAGCAGATCGTCGACGACCTGCTGGACCGGATGGTGGCCAAGGGGCAGCCCGCCGACCTCATCGCCGACTTCGGGTTTCCCCTGCCCATCACCGTGATCTGCGAAATGCTGGGCATTCCGGTCGAGGACAGGCGGCGCTTCCGTGGCTGGTCGGACACAGTACTGGCGCTCACGTCCTGCCCACCGGACGACATCGCCGCCGCCATCAAGGCCCTCAAGGCCTACTTTGCCGAACTGGTGGCCAGCCGCCGCGAAAAGCCCACCAACGACCTGTTCGGCACGCTGGTGAAGGTACGCGACGAAGGAGACGGACTCAGCGAGGAAGAGCTGGTCGTGTTCGCCGGGACCCTGCTGGTCGCGGGCCACGAGACCACCGCCAACCTGATC
Source organism: Kutzneria sp. (assembly GCA_019239965.1). Lineage (GTDB taxonomy): Bacteria > Actinomycetota > Actinomycetes > Mycobacteriales > Pseudonocardiaceae > Kutzneria. The sequence goes on from JAFAZC010000139.1 coordinate 16,502, forward strand.
GGAAACTCCCTCTACACCCTGATCACTCACCCGGACCAGTTCGACCGGCTCAAGTCCGACCCCACGGTGTTGCCGGCCGCGATCGAGGAACTGCTGCGGTTCATTCCGGCTCGCGCCTCAGTCAGCCGATCCAAGATAGCGGTCGAGGACGTCGAACTGAGCGGGGTGCTCATCCGTGCCGGTGACTCGGTCGTCGCCCACCTGGCGTCCGCCAACCGCGACAAGACCGTGTTCGACCGGCCCGACGAGCTGGACCTGGCCAGGCAGGTCAACCCGCACGTCACCTTCGGGCCGGGTATCCACCACTGCCTCGGCGCCCAGTTGACCAGGCTGGAACTCCAGGTGGCGCTGGGCTCCCTGCTCAAGCGGCTGCCCAACCCGCGGTTCGCGGTGCCCGTCGAGGACGTGGAGGCGTCGTTCAAGCGCGGCCACCTCCTGCGCGGGCTGACCTCACTGCCGATCGCGTGGTGAGCCCTCAGTCGACGAGCCGTTCGATCTGGCGGATCTTGTTCATCGCGTCGAGCGCGGCGACCTTGTACGACTCGGCCAGCGTCGGATAGTTGAAGACGGCGTCAACCAGATAGTCGACGGTTCCTCCGCATCCCATCACGGCCTGTCCAATATGGACGAGCTCGGTGGCGCCGGTGCCGAACACGTGCACGCCGAGCAACGAACGGTCATCCGGTGACACCAACAGTTTGAGCACACCGTAGGAATCGCCGATGATCTGGCCCCGAGCCAGTTCGCGGTAGCGCGAGACGCCTACCTCGAACGGAATCCGCCGTTCGGTCAGCTGGTCCTCGGTGCTGCCGATGAAACTGATCTCCGGGATGGTGTAGATCCCGATCGGCTGCTGCAAGGACAGGGCCTGCACCGACTCACCGCACGCGTGGTACGCGGCCAGCCTGCCCTGTTCCATCGATGTCGCGGCCAGCGCCGGGAACCCGATGACGTCGCCGACCGCGTAGATGTGCGGCACCTGGGTGCGGAAGTACTCGTCGACGGCCACCCGTCCCCGGCTGTCGGCGGTGAGCCCGGCATTGTCCAGTGCGAGACTTTCGGTCATGCCCTGTCGGCCCGCCGAGTACATGACCACCTCGGCGGGGATCTTCTTGCCGCTCTCCAGTACCGCGACCGCGCCGCCGGCATGGCGGCGCACGGAGGAGACGGTCTCCCGGAACCGGAAGGTGACCGCGAGGTCGCGCAGGTGGTACTTGAGCGCCTCGACCACCTCGGCGTCACAGAACTCCAGCATCCGCTCCCGCGACTCCACAACGGTGACCTTGGTGCCCAGCGCGGCGAACATCGAGGCGTACTCGATGCCGATCACGCCGGCGCCGACGACGATCATCGACTGCGGGACCCGCTCCAGCTGCAGCACACCGTCGGAGTCGATGATCGTCGTGCCGTCGAAGTCGACTGTGTTCGGCCGGGCCGGCAGCGTGCCGGTGGCGATCACCACTTTGTCCGCCGTCACCGTCCGCTCCCTGCCGGTGCCGTCGAGAACCTCGATGGTGTGCGCGTCGAGGAATCGCCCCATGCCGGGCAGCAGCGTGACGTGGTTGCGCGCCAACTGGCTGCGGATCACCTCGATCTCGCGCCCGATCACGTGGTGCGTCCGGGCCAGCAGGTCGGCGACGGTGATGTCCTCCTTGACCTGATAGCTCGCACCGTACATCTCGCGCTGGTTGAGGCCGGTCAGGTAGAGCACGGCCTCCCGCAGGGTCTTGGAGGGGATCGTGCCGGTATTGATGCACACTCCCCCGATCATGTCCCGCCGCTCGACAACCGCGGCCCGCTTGCCCAGTTTGGCCGTTGCGATGGCGGCCTTCTGTCCGCCGGGGCCGGACCCCAGCACCACGACATCGAAGTCATGCACGGGCACAGTCTGCCGGCTGGCATCCGATGTGTCTCGACATCGCGCACACCTGGTGGTGAAAGCACCCCCGCGGCGGTCAGGCCGACACCGCCGGCACCACCTCGCGCAGTGTCAGCAGAACCGCGAGCACGACGAACAGTGCCGCGGACGTCCCGGCGAACACCGCCTGCCCCTGGCGCCCACCCGGCGGCCCGACACCGCGATCAGGCATGCGACCACGGCCTCGATTCCACACGCCACGGCGAACCAGGTCAGAGTGAACAGCACAAGACCTGTCCAGCCACCGACACTGTGTGCGTGAGCCATGGCGGGGGTTCCAGTGGCCAACCAGAACGTCCAGCTGAGCGGATTGGTCAGATTGCTGACGATTCCCGTGATGAAGGCCCATCGTCCCGTGGGCACCGGCGCGCCACCCCGCCACAGCACACGGCTGTCCCGGACGGCCCGCGCCGCGAAGACCACCAGGGCGATCGCGCCGACCGCGCCAAGGATCACATGCACGGCCGCGACCGCGGCCACCAGCCATGCGAACGCCATCGCCGGGACCAGGAGGAGCAGATCGGCGGTCGCCGAGCCGATCACCACCCGCATGCTGGCGCCGAAGCCTCGGGTCGCCGCCTCCCGCACGATGGCGGCGAAGATCGGCCCGACCGACAGCGCCGCGCCAATGTCGAGCAGGACCGCCCATCCGATGATCTCGCCCATCAACCGTCGCCGCCCTCGGCCGGCCGGCGCGGGTCGGCGAGGTGGGCACCACCGCGCACCTCTTTGACGGTCTCCAGGGCGATCGAGGTCACGGTGCGGGTGATGCCCGGGATCGCCCTGATGTCGGCCAACAGCAGGCGGAGCGTCCGCGGTGAGGAGAGCCGCACCTTGAGCACGTAGCTGTCCTCGCCATCGACGTCATGGCATTCGAGGATCTCGGAACGGGCCGCGACGAAGGTCTCAAACGGCTCCTGCTCGCCGGGCGATGCCGCGGTGCCCACCCGCAGGAACGCGACGAGGCTCTGGTCGAGGGCTTCCGGGGCGAGTATCGCTGTGTAGCCGCGGATCACGCCCTCCCGCTCGAGGCGCTTGATCCGCGCGTACACCGAGGGACCGGTCAGCCCGACGTCCTTGCCGAGTGCGGCGTGCGTCCGCCGCCCGTCCACCTGCAGCAGGGTCAGCAGCCGCAGGTCCACGTCATCGAGAGGTGCCATCGATTCTTCGCCCATGAAGTAATATTACCTACGATTCATATGAAAATCTAGCATGTTATTCACAGATTCATTTGAAATGCAGACGTCACGCGAGCCAGCGGTCAGGCGTTCGGCTACCGTCTCACCCGTGACCGTGCTCCGATCCCTGATTCTGTTCGTGCTGGCGGCGCTCGCCGAGATCGGCGGCGCCTGGCTGGTCTGGCAGGGCTGGCGCGAGCACCGCGGCCTGTGGTGGATCGCCGCCGGAATCCTCGCCCTCGGCGCGTACGGCTTCGTCGCCACCTTCCAGCCGGACCCCCACTTCGGCAGGATCCTCGCCGCCTACGGCGGGATCTTCGTGGCCGGATCACTGGCCTGGGGCGTGGTCGTCGACAGGTTCCACCCCGACCGGTGGGACTATGCTGGCGCCGCGCTCTGTCTGCTCGGCGTCGCCGTCATCATGTACGCGCCGCGGAATTAGCACTGGGATGCGCCAAGAGAAGGCATTGGTTACGGGATGACGCTCGCGTGAGGCGACAATGGCTATACCCGCGCAAATGTATAGTTCCCGGCCGTGGACTGGACCAGCCTCACCGCATTTCGCACAGTAGCCGATGAACGGAGCTTTACCCGGGCCGCCGCCAAGCTGCATGTGACACAGCCGTCGCTGAGCCGGCGAATAGCCAAGCTGGAGCGTTCTCTCGGGGTGCAGTTGTTGGACCGCTCCAACCATGGCGTGGAGTTGACCGACGCCGGGCGATTACTGCGAACCAGGCTGGAAGACATCACGACGATATGGCACGACACCGGTCGGGACCTGCGTGCCATGGTCACGGCCACGCCTGTGACGCCGCTGCGCATCGCCTTTTCCTCAGGAAAGGCAAGCGCTCTGCTCCGACTGCTCAGCGCGAGTCTTCCGGCGGTGGCGTGGGAAACCAAGCGCGTGCTTCCTGATCCGGCGCTCGCCGCGCTGGCCGCCGGAACTGTCGACTTCGCATACACCTACCGACTCTCGTCACATCCGCCGCGGCCGATCGACGGCGTCAGAACCGTCACCATCGCACACCAACCAGTGTGGCTTGTTGTCGCCCGAAATCACCCCTTGGCACGATATAAGCAGGTCGCCCTCGCCGACCTCGCCGAGGAGACCTGGGTCACCAATACACCGAGTCATCCGCTGCGGGAGTCGGATGCCGCCGTCTTCCGAGCGGCCGGTTTCGAACCCAAGATCGCGCACGTGGTCGATATCAATACCGATACCTTGGATCTCATCGCCACCGGCCGTTACCTGAGCCTCGGCATACCGTTGACCGACTTGGACGACCGCGTGGTCACCATTCCCCTCAGCGACGAATCCCGCCGGCACGTTTTCCTTGCCTGGCGACCCACCAGGGTCTCCGAGGACACCGCGCGGCGGGTGGAGGTCATGCGTGACTACTATCGGGGCCAGGCCAAGAGGTTTCCCCACTACTGGTCGTGGATACTCGACCACCCCGAGGACTTTCCCGGTCTGGTCGAGCAGGCCTCGGACTGAGAACCGGCAGCCTCAGCTCTTCTCCAGGTACTCGGCCCGCTCCGTGTCGACGACCTCGGCCGCCATCCTGGCGAGGCCCTCGTGCCGGTTCAGGTCGGGATCGTCGGCCACGACACGCTGAGCCTCGGCGCGCGCCCGCGTAATGACGTCGGCGTCGCGAAGCAGCGAAAGCATCTTCAGCCCCGACCTCGCGCCGGATTGGGCGGCTCCGAGGATGTCGCCCTCCTTGCGCAGTTCCAGGTCCAGCTGGGCCAGCTCGAAACCGTCCAGTGTGGACGCGACGGCGTCGAGGCGTTCCCGCGTGGTCGTGCCCTCTGGCACCTCGGTCACCAGCAGGCACAGGCCAGGCGCGGTGCCGCGACCCACTCGGCCGCGCAGCTGGTGCAGCTGGCTCACCCCAAAGCGATCCGCGTCCATGATCACCATCACGGTCGCGTTCGGCACGTTCACTCCGACCTCGACCACCGTCGTGGCCACCAGCACGTCGACCTCGCCGGCGGCGAAGGCACGCATGACTGAGTCCTTCTCCTCGGCCGGCATTTTGCCGTGCAGTGCCGAGATCCGCAGCCCGGACAGCGGACCGGCCGCCAGCTCGGGCAGCACCTCGGTCACCGCGAGCGGTGGCCGGCGAGCCGTGTCCGCCCCGTCGGTCGGCTCGGCGTCGACGAGCTCACCCTCGACGTCCTCCGTGGGAGAGCCACCCTCGCCGATCCGGGGACACACCACATAGGCCTGATGACCGGCCGCGACCTCCTCCCGGACGCGCTGCCACGCCCGCTCGAGCCAGCCAGGCTTCTCCGTGACGGGCACGACCGAGCTGGCGATCGGCGACCGGCCCCGCGGCAGCTCCCGCAACGCGGACACCTCAAGGTCGCCGTACACGGTCATGGCCACCGTCCGTGGGATCGGTGTGGCCGTCATGACGAGCACGTGCGGGCTGGTGCCGCCCGCGGCGCGCCCGCGCAACGCGTCACGCTGCTCCACCCCGAACCGGTGCTGTTCGTCGACAACGACGAATCCGAGTTCCGCGAAGGACACCGAGTCCTGGATCAGCGCGTGCGTGCCCACCACGATGCCGGCCGCGCCGGAGGCCACATCGAGCAACGCCTGCCTGCGCCGCGCGACCGGCATCGAACCGGTCAGCAGCACGATCTTCGTGGCCTGCTCGGCGGCACCGAGTTCGCCCGCGGCGGCGAGGTCGCCGAGCATCTCCCGCAGCGATCTAGCGTGCTGCGCGGCGAGCACCTCCGTCGGCGCCAGCATCGCGGCCTGCCGGCCCGCGTCAACGACCTGCAGCATGCCGCGCAGCGCGACGACCGTCTTTCCGCTGCCGACCTCGCCCTGCAGTAGCCGGTTCATTGGATGCTCGCCGGTGAGCTCCCGTTCGATCACCTCGCCCACCTCGCGCTGGCCGCCGGTGAGCGGAAACGGCAGCCGTGCGTCGAACGCGTCGAGGATGCCGCCGCCGCGCCGCGGACAGGCCATGGCCGGGCGGGCGGCGGTGGAGCCGCGCCGGCGGGCGAGCACGAGCTGCACCGAGAGTGCCTCGTCCCACTTGAGCCTTTGCCGTGCCCGTTCGACGTCGGCCCACCCGCCGGGCTGGTGGACCAGGCGCAGCGCGGTGGCGAGGTCGGTCAGGCCAGCACGCTCGATCAGCTCGGCGGGCAGCGGATCCTCGACCCCGTCCCACATCGAGATCGCCTGGTCGACGCATCGGGCGATGGACCACGTCGGCAGCCCGCTCGCGGCCGGGTACACCGGGATGAGCGCCCTGGCGAACGCGTCCGCGGCAGCGTCCTCGTCCTCACCGCCGAGCAGCGCGAACTCCGGGTGGGCCAGCTGGAGGGTCCGGTTGAACCGGCCGACCTTGCCGGCGAACAGTCCGCGACGGCCGGGAACCAGCTTGCCGAGCTCGGCGACTCTGGCGAAGAAGACGAGGGTCAACGGCCGTGACCCATCGGTGACCACCACCTCGGTGATCGTTCCGCGCCGGGACTTCATGCTTCGCTTGGACACCTTCTGCACCTCGGCGAGCACTGTGACGTGCTCGTCGAGCTCGAGGCTTGCGATGTTGGTCAGCTCGCCGCGTTCGGCGTACCGCCGTGGGTAGTGCCGCAGCAGGTCGCCGACGGTGCGCAGCCCGAGGGCCGTCTCCAGCGCCCGCGCGCTCTTGCGGCCGAGCAGCGGCTCCAACGGATCGTCCAGGGTGCTCATCAGGCCCTATTGAACCGTGCGCCCCCGACAGTGTGATCCGCCACCGCCCGTCACCAGAACTCGGTGCAGGCGTTGGCCGGGGCGCCCGG
>JAFAZC010000016.1 GCA_019239965.1 Kutzneria sp.
GAACAGGAAGGGCAGCCGCCATCCCCAGCTGAGGAACGCCGCCCCGGACACGGTGGTGGACAGCGAGAACAACGCGGCACCGAAGAGCAACCCCAGCGGACCGCCGAGCGCGACCCAGCCGCCGTACCAGGCACGGCGGTCAGGCGGCGAGTGCTCGACGACCATGAGGGCGGCGCCGCTCTGTTCACCACCGAGCAAGAAGCCCTGTAGCAGCCGCAGGGCGATCAGCAGAGCGGGAGCGAGGATGCCGACCTGGGCGTAGGTGGGCAACACACCGATCAGGGCGGTGCACACGCCGGTACCGGTCAGAGACGCCACCAGCATCGGCTTGCGCCCGATCCAGTCACCGAAGTGACCGATGACGACGCCACCGAGCGGGCGGACAAGGAAGCCGACGCCGAAGCTGGCAAAGGCGAGCAGAGTGCCGACGGCCGGGTCACCAGCGGGAAAGAACAGCCGGTTCAGCGCCACCGCCGCAGCCGTGCCGTACACCAGGAAGTCGTACAGCTCGATCACGGTGCCCGCCGAACTGGCGAACGCTACCCGCCGTATCGAGGATGTTCCCACCCTGTCGTCCACCCGGACCATGCTCCCTCCAATCCGGCGGCCTTGCTCTCGCACGAACTCGTTCGTGCCAACACGACCCTGAAGAGTGATGGTACCGACCCTAAAATGCCCGTCGAGGTTGACATGCGGTGGCGAGACACATCCGCGCGACACACGATCCGGTGGTATCGACGGGTTTCGAGTTGCGTGGTCAAAGTCGTGGTCCACCGTGGACCCATGAAACCGTCCCTCACCATCGCCGGCGTGCTCGCCGCCGGCTGCGCGACGCTCGGCGTGACGTCGACGCCGGCCGTTGCCTCGGTTCCCGGCCCACCGGTCCCGTCAGTGCTCACCCTGACCGCCGATTCAAAAGGCACCGTCCGGACCGTCGAACTGACCTGCTTCCCCACCGGCGGAACACACCCGAAGGCCGGAGCCGCGTGCGGCGAGCTGATCGGGTCGAATGGCGACTTCGACCATCTGATCGTCGCGGACCCGCACTACGTCTGCCCGATGATCTACATGCCCGTCAAGGTGTCGGCAACGGGTCAGTGGCGTGGCCAACCGGTCATGTTCCACGCCACCTACGGCAACCCGTGCGAGCGGGACAATCTGAGCGGCGTGCTGTTCCAGTTCTGACCGGCTGGGTCAGAAGAACTCGTCCAGAAGCCGGTAGAACCGCAGGCGTTGGACATCGATGGCCGGTTCGCCGTAGCGAGCGAGGAACCTGTCCGCATAGGGCTCACCGAACTGGGGATTGAGCGATATTGAGGACAGACTGCGGGTGGCGAGCGCGAGATCGGAGTAGCGATCGGCGGTTCCGAGCCGGCCAACGTCGATCAAGCCCGTGACCGCGAGGGTGTCCGGATCGAGTATGACGTTGGGCAGGCACAGGTCTCCGTGACAGACCACAAGCTCCTCGGTGTCGGGGCGTGTGCCCTCCAGTTGTGCCAGCAGTCGCGGAACGGTCCAGCCCTCGCGGTCGTCATCCAGGTCGTCGAGGTCCACCAGGCCATTAGCGGCCGCACGGCGTGCGTTGGGCACGGTTACGGCGAGACTGCGGTCGAACGGACAGTCCGTGACCGGAAGCGAATGCAGGACACGGGCGACGCCGGCCAGGGCGTCGACCACCCCGCCACGCTGCTCTTCGGGCCACGGGCTGGCCGCGGATCGTCCCACGACAGCGGTGGTGATCAACCAGCTCTCGTCGTCGTGTTCGCCGGCGCCGACGACCTCGGGTACCGGGATCCCGTGGCCACTCAGCCACACGAGACGGTCAGCTTCCCCGGCGGGGCTGAAGCCGCTGTCGGGATGGGGCGATCGTCGTGCGAGTTTGAGGTAGAGGGTCGTGGTGCCGTCCAGCCGCCAGACCTCGGCGCCGGAACATCCGTCAGCGATCGGCGTCCAGTCGTGTCCGCGGAACCGGTGTTTCAGAGTCGTGAGCGAATCGTGCATGTGGACGACTATGCGGCTATGCGCGCTCCTCATCCGGCTCGGGCTCGTCCGACCACCAGATCAGCCAGTTCGGTTGCCCGTTCGGTCCCGGTTGATTCTCGGTGACGCCGGACGGCTGGCCGGTCTCACGGCGCAACGCCTCTCCAGTCTCCCGCAGCCAACGGACGCGCTCCTCCTCGCTCAACCCGTCCGGCATGGACAGATCGATTGAGGCAGGGACTGGAATCGGAGCCTGGTTCGTACCATCATTCGGCCACCACGACGGCGGACGACGCTCCATCGGGCCTCCTCAGCGCTCGATGACGTTGGCGGCGGGACAGTCGTCACACTGCCACAAGCCTCTCGCCGGCGGAACGGGGTCGACTCCGTGCCAGGTCGATGCGGAACCGAAAACCGAACTACCCACCGATTGAGGGCATGCCCGCTGATCCACTTCGAGTACGCTGCTCCGCCAGTGAGGCCTTTCTGTCGTCCAGAAGGGCGGCGTGTCGTCGACTAGCTGGCTCGGAGACGGGAACCATCGTGAATGACGTTCAGTATCTCGGCACCGCGTTTGCGCTGTTCGCGTTCCTGATCTACAAACTCGGGGTTCTACGGCACATGCCGCCAGAGCGCAGATCGACGATTCGGCCAGCGTGCGTCACCGCACTGTTCGGCGGTCTCTCGTTCTTCTTCGGCGCTCCGACCATCGCTGTCAACCTGGATCGCCTCGTCCAGATTCCCAACTTCTCCACGCTGCTGGTACAAGTCACGGGAACCGCCGCGGTGTGCACCCAATGCATGATGGTGCTGTACTGGCACTATCCACGCGAACGCGCATGGCGGGCAAGCCGATGGTGGATACTCGCAAACGCCGTCGTCAACGTCACCCTCGTGACGCTTTTCATGTCTGGTCCCAGAATCGCCGAACACCGCAACATCGAGTTCCCCACCGCGGCCGCCCGGGTACCGTATCTCCGCGAATACGTCCTGCTCTACCTCGCCACATGGATCGTCGCGGTATGCAATGCCGCCCTGTTGTGCTTCCGGTTCGCCGCCGAGACACCGGAGGACCAACCACGGGTACGCCGCGGCCTGAAAACCATCGCCTACGGCTACCTCATATTGGTGGTGTACTTCCTCGTGGTTGTCGGCGCGGTCATCGCACGGTGGTTCGACACCGATCTGGACTACTGGAGCGTCCAGGTGGCGCCCAACATCTTCAGTGTCGGTGCTGTGGTGGCGACCGTGGGCATCGGCTTCGTCCAGATTGCCTCCCTGCTGGAGTCCGTCAGGAATTGGCTGGCCCGTTGCGCAACCAACATCCGCGACTATCACACACTGCGCCCCCTGTGGCAGGCCCTGAAGGCTGTCGACCCGAGCATGGTCCACAAGCCGGAGTCCCTGCGCGAACGGCTCAGCATCGAGTCCCGCCTGTTCTGGCGCGTCATCGAGATCAACGACTGGCTGCACCAGATCCGCGC